>DASZFK010000578.1:0-6542 GCA_035939855.1 Candidatus Angelobacter sp. | reverse complement strand
CTTAGGAGGGCTGTCTGCTTCGTACTCTTGGACATTCTTATTTTGGAAATCGAGCCGCTGAGGGCCTGTTCAAAGACCCTCAGCGTGTTTGAACTGCTTCCTCAACCTTTTCTAAAAGCTAAGCCTCAGCGCGAGTTGAATGTTGCGCGAGCCGCCGCTTCCCAGAAAGGGATCGCCGATGCCCACATCGGGCGTAGTGGTGATAGGCAGGAATCCTACACCGCGGCCAGTTGCGTCCAGCCCGTTTTGCGCAAAATCGACCAGAAAATTTGGCCACAGCGGATTGGCGAGGTTGGGATGGTTGAACATGTTGAAGATGTCTGCGCGGATCTGCATTCCAATCCGTTCGCTTAACTTATTGTTTTTGACCAGGCTGAAGTCCACATTTTTGTAGTTGGGGCCGATGAAGGCATTGCGGCCCACATTGCCGAAGTGCTGGGTGCCGGCCGTGCATTTGTGGCTCGCGTTGAAGGCGCATGGAACCTGAAAGGCAGTGAGGTTCAGGAAGCGCGCTGCTCCGCCTGTTCCGGCAAAGGGATTGCCCACCAGATCGGGCCGCCCAAAGAACTCTCCGCTGCCGTTGAAGTCGCCTTCAAAGAGATAATTGATATTGAACGGCTGGCCGGCGCTCAGCGTGGTTACGCCGTCGATGGCCCATCCTGAAGTCAGCCAATGAGCAGGCTTGAAGCTGGGCAATTGATACGAGAAGAGCCAGGTCAAGTGCTGCCGTTGGTCGAAGTTCGAACTGGCCTTTTCGAGGTCGGGGCGGAAGCTATTGTCGGGTTGGGCTGCATTGGGAACGTAATCCAATCCGTCGCTGGCATTGTCAATCGAATGTGACCAAGTGTAATTCACGACGGAGGTAAAGTTGTGCCAATTGCGGATTCGCAGAGATGCCTGCAAGGCGTTGTAGTTGCTGGAGGATGATGTCTGGAGCTGATTGACGACGCCAAAACCAGGAAAAGCAACCGTGCCGCTGGCAGGGTTGACCTGGTTCAGATCGACATAGCGGAAAAGCTTGCGTCCCGCCGAGCCGACATATCCAACCTGCAAGCCAACGCTGCGGCTCAACTCCCGCTCAAGGTTCAGGTTGAAACTCTGCACATAAGGAGTGCGCAGTTTCTGGTCGACGGTGAACACATCGCTGGCTGCGAATGTCGATGGCGCAAAAACTCTCACTCCGGGTTGTATCTTGGCTGTGGGGCTGAAGCTGAAAGTAACCGGATCAGGTCCGACGCCGTTGTACGCAGGTCCGGCGTTGAACGTATTGAATGGTAGCTGGCCGACGAAATAATCCTGGGACAGCGCGTCATAATAAACACCCCATCCTGCTCGCACGACGGTCTTTCCATCACCCATCACGTTCCAGGCCAAGCTCAAGCGCGGAGCGAAATTGTTCAAGTCGTGCGGATAGAGTTGTTTGACCTGGCGAAGCGTGCCCCCCGAATCGAGGATGCTGAGGCGGTTTTGGTCTTCTCCAACCACGCCAAAATATTCCCAGCGCAGTCCGTAATTCAGAGAGAGCCGGGAGCTGATATGAAAGCCATCTTGGGCATAAAACGAATGGTTGTTTTGGAACGAGGTGCGGCTGGAGTTCCCCTGGGCCTGGCGTCCGCTGGTGGGAGTGCCCGCGATGAATGCATCCAGGGGACTGAAGTTCAATCTTCCTCGATATCCGCTGTCCAGGAATCCGTCAATGACGGTTCGCCGAAACTCATAGCCGAATTTCCAGCTATGCCGGCCGGCGGTGTACGTGTAGTTGTTGAAAAGCTGAAAGTTTGTGTCAACCCGGGCCCGCGGATCGGAGTTGGTAGCGCCGAGAATCGCAAACGTTCCCACACGAATCGAGGGAAGGCCGAAATCTTGGGGACCGGTTCCCATATTCAATCCGATCGAATTCGGATCAAACATATTGTCTTGGGGATTGGTGGTTTTTTCCAGGCGGTTATAACCGCCCCGGAGTTCCATCAGCAATTTTTCGTTGAAGACGTGAGTATAGGAGAGTGAGCCGATGTTGATGCCCGTAGTTACCGCTGTGTTGAATCCGGGGAGTATGCCGCCTCCAACCAACCCTAGAGGAAAGCTCTGGTCGCTGTTGCCGAAATAATATCTGCCGGTCAATACATCATGGCCACTCAAGAAGTAATCGACCTTGGCGATAAGGCTATCCATGCGGTTGGAGGCCTGAGGCGAAACCTGGAGATTATTCTGCTGGTTGTCCGTGGGGCGGTTCGGGGCAGGCCATGGATTTCTCGCCAGCAACGCGGCAATCACCGGATTGGCCACGCCTCCGTTATTGGCGATCGACTGATTGATGTCCGCCTGGCTGGGAACATGAGCCAGCGTGGGAATGCCAACGTTTTCGCGTTGGCCCTCGTACGACACAAACCAGAATGTCCGGTCTTTGACAAAAGGACCGCCCAGGGAAAATCCAAACTGATTGTTATGAAAAACATCTTGAGGCTGGTCCGAGGTATTGAAGAAGTTGCGCGCGTCCAATGCGTTGTTGCGGAAGTATTCATACAGGGTGCCGTGAATTGCATTCGTGCCCGATTTGCTGACCATGTTCACGGTTGCTCCGGCGCTACGTCCGTATTCGGCCTCGGTGCTGTTGATGATAGAAATCTCTTGCAAAGCATCCAAGGGCAGCACCGTCGCCGGCGTTCCGAAGACTCCTCCTTCGTTTACGTCGGGCAGGTTGCGATATCCGTCGTTCATGTCTGTGCCATCCAGCAGGTAGTTGTTGGAGCGCCCGCGATTGCCATTGATGGTGAACAGGCCAAAAGAGCCAGGCGAGTCGGCTTCGCCCGATGAATCCCCCCCGGCGCCCGGAGCCATCATCATGATCTTGCTGAAATCGCGACCACCGACCGGCAATTCCTGGATTTGCTGGGATTCCAGCGACCCTCCCAGTACGTTTTGTCGTGTATCGACCAGCGGCGTCTGGGCCGTGACTACCACTGTTTCTGCGACCGGGCCGGCCGCAAGATGCACGTCAATCTGTTGGTTTTGGGAAACAGTAACGGTCACGCCTTTTACGGTCTGTTCCTTGAACCCTTTTTGCTGGAATGTTAGATCGTAAATGCCGAGCGGCAACTCAGACACAAAATAATTTCCGGTTGCATCGCTCTGCACGGTACGGGTAAGGCCTGTTTCACGGTTTGTTGCCGTGATGGTCGCTCCGTTGATTGTCGCTCCGCTGCTGTCGAGCACTAGTCCTTGAATGCCTCCGCGGAAAGTCTGGGCGCACAGAATTACCGAACTGGCGAAGACCAGCACGGCCGTTAGATGAGCTTTCATTGGAATGCCCTCACTTATAGGTTGTTCAAACTTTGGTCGCCCGTCCGGGAAAACGGGCCGTCTGTATAGATAGTGAATAAAATGGCTTGGGCGTGACAGATTTTCGATAATTGGGGCCGCTGCTTTCCCATTTTGGAAAGCTTACAACACTTCTCCAGCACCTACGGGCAGACGGCAAAGTCCAAAAGCCCCTTGCCCAACAGGAACTTTCGTTACCGCAGCTTGTAAGATAAAGTGAATCTTTGAAAAACCGGGCTGAATCGCACATTTTCCGGCTCATGCCATAATTCTCGGTCTCATGATTCAAGGCATTCATAATGGATAATCCGCCCAATTGCCAATCGAATGCCTTGCCCGCCGGGTCGCCTGAAGGGATTGCTCAAAAAGATCATGGGATTCTACAGACGTTGCCACCGCCCGTTCTAATCTTGCTTTCCATTTTGTCCGCTCAACTTGGTGCGGCCTCAGCGAAGATTCTTTTGGCATCCCATCGGGCTATCACAGTTGTGGGCCTGCGAACTGCGATTGCAGCTGCTGTGCTTTGGCTGGTTGCGCGACCTTCTGTGCGCGAGTATTCAAGACGGCAATGGATGAATGCAATCCTGCTGGGCACGGTTACGGTTGGAATGAATCTGCTTTTTTACTGTGCGATTGTCCGTCTGCCTCTGGGCATCGCAATGACGATTACCTTCCTGGGGCCGTTTGCGGTAGCTCTTCTTGGCTCACATAAGCTGACCGACATGCTGTGGCCGGTCATGGCGTTGGCCGGCGTGGTTCTCTTTGCTCCCGCCATTGGCCATCACGCGCTTTCCACGTCCGGCTTGCTGTTTTCCCTGGCGGCGGCCACGGCTTGGGGGATCTATCTCGTGTTGACCGCCCGTACCAGTTCCATGTTCCCCGGCGCCACAGGGTTGACGCTGGCCACCACCTTCGGAGCCGTGATAGCTCTGCCTGTTGGACTCGCAACCGCCCACCCAACTTCATTCGAAGGCGCTCTGCTTCTTCGTGGATTTATCGTGGCTATGCTGTCGACCTTCATACCGTTTTCATTGGAATTCCTGGCGCTCAAGCGCATGTCGCCACGAATGTTTGGAATTTTGGTCAGTGCCGATCCTGCAGTAGCTGCATTGGTTGGGCTTGCAGTTTTGCACGAAAGCCTCAGTGGCCGGGAGTGGCTGGCGCTTGTGTTGGTGACAGTAGCTGCGGTGGGAGCGATGGCACAGCGCAAAGATCAGTTTCCCCGCATAGAGATTTAACGAAAACTCAGCTTATATTATTAATTTATTCCAATCTTGGGAATCATATTATTCGGCATTCTTGTCAGACCCATCCTCGCCTTCGTTCAATTCATCTCATTGATTTTAAATAGATAAACTGATTAATATTGCCCGATCGCTCATGGTCAAGCATCGTCCTTTTACCAAAAAATAATGCCCAATTTCGGAAAAATTAGTTGACATTAATGTTTTTAGTGCTAGTCTAGCTCCCCAATTCATTAAAAACTTTTAACCTGGAGATCGATCATGCACTCAAGGAATCGGACCGTAATGGATTCTGAGGCAGTAATGATGGTTCCACTTGCATTCCCTGCAGCACCGGATACACAGAGCCAGGAACGAGAGGCCCTTGGTCAAGTCCCAATAACGGTCAACTCCTGGAACGAATGGGATCCTCTGAAACACGTAATCGTTGGCCGGGCTGACGGGGCTGTCGTACAAGCTCCGGAAGTAGCTGTCCAAAGAGATTGGCCGGAACACGGCTTTCCGCTGGGCTCGTATGGTCCCATTCCCCAGCACATGGTAGATGCGGCCAATGAGCAACTGGACAATCTGGCGAACATCCTGCGCAAGCGAGGCGTGCATGTTGATCGCCCCTCACCTCTCGACTTCAGCCAGACGGTTATGACACCCGACTGGGTCCAGGAATCCATGTTTGGCTGCATGCCACCCAGGGATGTCCTCCTGGTCGTTGGCAACGAGATCCTGGAAGCTACCATGTCATTTCGCAGCCGGTGGTTCGAATATCTGTGCTATCGCCCATTAGTCGAACGCTATTTTCGCTCCGACCCCAACATGAAATGGGAAGCAGCACCGAAGCCCAGGCTTACTGAAAGGTCGTATAAACAAGGATTCTGGGAAGAATATAAGAGCCTGCCTCTGGATCAGAGGTTAAATAAGGTGCGGCAAAATGATTTGCTGCTCACCGAAGTCGAACCGCTCTTCGATGCAGCCGATGTTTCCCGCTTCGGAAAAGATCTGTTCGTTCAGCTTTCCATGGTGACCAACCGCCGTGGAGTCCAGTGGCTTCGCAGGCACTTCCCCGACCATCGCATTCACGAAGTTATCTTTGACGAAGACGGACCTTTTCACATTGATGCTACCTGGGTGCCGCTCCGGCCCGGATTGGTGCTGCATAACGGCGAGAGGACAGCTAATCCTGAGCTGGTGAAATTCTTCCACAAGAATGACTGGGACATTGTGGAAGGAGCCGAACCTGCCCGGACCAAAGCCAATCTGCCTCCGCTTTGTTTTTGCAGCCAATGGCTCTCGATGAACATGCTGAGCCTGGATCCTGAGACTGTCATTGTTGAAGAGACCGAGACCGCCCAGATGGAGCTTTTATATCATCTCGGGTTCGACGTTATCCCAGTTCCATTTTGGGACGTCGCTCCCTTTGGTGGCGGCCTCCATTGTTCGACGATCGATGTATACCGGGAAGGAACTTTGGAAGATTACTTTCCCGCACGAGTCGGCATTTTTTGAGACATCAAACGAAAAATGCCACGATCACGAATCGCGGATTGAAAAATCCTGCGTCAGTTGCAAGTAAGGGAGCCTGGCCGTTGGCTCCCCATTTTTTTGGTTGAGTCGGCCAGCACCAGCGAAAGCTTGCGCAAGCAGTGGGTTGCGACTTGACTGATCGAATTGATCTTAGTTAGAAGCCATCTCATAAATGCGCTTGAGCGCCGTCGGTGGAAGAGCGGGCCTTCAGGCCCGCGATCCAGGCCCTAGATGAAATGGGCTTTAGCCCCGGTGGCAGTGCCTGGAGCATTTATGAGAAGGGGCTAGTTTAGCTGGGGCGTTACTCGTTTTATATTGATTTGATCGAACGTGTAACACTGATTTGCGCCGTTGTGGTCGAGCGTGCACAATCCGTCCCAGGTCGTTGAAGCGCTCAAAACATCGATGGAAACCAAGCCTATCCCTGGCGCCCATCCCCATTTTTCCCTGATACATCCATTG
>DASZFK010000577.1:0-13367 GCA_035939855.1 Candidatus Angelobacter sp. | reverse complement strand
CGGGTGTGCGACATGAAAGTGGGGGTTATGGGGTTTTCTTTTTTTGGCCTATATATCCTAACGTAGTGATACGCTAGGACACGGAGGACTTCAATGGCCGAATCCTTACCCGCTCTAGAGCAACAGAGAGAGATCATCTTGCAGCAGATTCTTCACCTTCCCCACTTTCGTAGCGGCTCCATTACCGCCACTCGCGCTCCCTGCGGCAAGCCCAGTTGCCACTGTCATCAGCCCCATCATCCCGGGCACGGGCCCAACTACCGCCTCACCCGCAAGGTGGACGGCAAAACCGTGACCGAGACCTTCGCCACCCCTCTCGAATTGCGCAAGGCCCAGCAGGAGGTGGAGGCCTATCATCGCTTTCGCCAGTTGAGTGCTGAGTTGCTGGAGGTCAATGAGAAGATCTGCCACCTGCGACCGGTTGCAGGTTCCTTGTCTCCCCAGGAAAAAAAACGGCAGAAGCGATCCAGCAAGAAGTCGCGCGCGAAGTAAGCCAACTCTTGGGGGTGATCTTTCAGGATCGCCGCAAGGGTGGCAGGCTGGATCTGGAAGCCATGGAGACAGCGATCCGATCCGCCATGCATCAGGCCGGCGCTGCAGCCCTGAGTCAGCTATTGCACTGTGATCCTCCCGGCTCGGATCAGCGCCAACGGGCTTGCTCCTGCGGTCACACCGCTCATTATCGCGAGTTGCGCTCTCGCCGCATCCTCACGGCGGTGGGGGAAGTGGAACTGGTGCGACCCTACTACCTGTGCACTCACTGCCCCCAGGGGCAGTTCCCCTTCGATGCCGAGTTGGACATCGAGAACCAGGGTCTGTCTCCGGGCGTGCGGCGCATGCTGTCGGTAGTAGGTTCGGAGGCCCCCTTCGACCGCGGACGTCAACAAATGAAATTGCTGGCGGGCCTGGAAGTGACCACCAAGGCGGTGGAGCGAACGGCCGAGGACATAGGCGAAGACATCGGCGCGCGCCAACAGAAGCAGATCCAGCAAGTCATGCAGTTGGATCTACCCATGATCGTGGGAACACCCATTCCCATTTTATATGTGCAGATGGATGGCACAGGGGTACCCGTCACCAAAACCGAGCGCAATGAAGGCAAGGTGGAAGGTCAGCCGGCTCGTACCCGAGAAGTGAAACTGGGATACGTTTTCACCCAAACGACTTATGATCAGCAAGGCTTTGCCATCCGCGACCCGGACTCGACGACCTACACCGGAGCCATTGAGACGGCCGAGCAATTCGGCAAACGTCTCTATGCGGAAGCTCAGAATCGCGGTTGGCATCAAGCCCTTAAGAAAGTGATCATGGGCGATGGGGCCGAGTGGATTTGGAACCTCGCGGATCTGCATTTTCATGGCGCTCTCCAGATCGTCGACCTCTTCCACGCCCGCCAACATCTCTGGCAGATTGCCCGCCTCCTGTACCCAGGGGAGGATGCCCATCAAAGACAATGGATATTGCGTCACCAGCCCAAACTGGACGAGGGCAAGATCGAAAAACTGGTCGGCTATCTACGTTCTCTGGAAACAGCCTCGCTGGAACTCACCGAGACTCTGCACAAGGCAGCCGACTACTTCGAAAGAAACACCGAACGCATGCGCTATCCCGAGTTCCGCCGCCAGCATCTGTTTGTCGGCTCCGGCGTGATCGAAGCTGGATGCAAAACCGTTATAGGGAGCCGCCTCAAACAGTCCGGCATGTTCTGGACCGTTCAAGGGGCCAATGCCATCATCGCCCTTCGCTGCTGTCGGCTCAGCGGTCGCTTCGAGGATTATTGGGAAGCCAGGCACGCCTAACCTTCACTTTCATGTCGCGCTCCCGATGCTTTCCGTCTCGCCTGATCCAGTACTTCGTTGCGGCCGGGAATTGCCTGCCGCAGACGGCAGAAACTATTTTTGTATCAACACAAGAGAGAAGGAACGCAAAATAATGATGCCAAGATACTCTGATTGCACCGATTTATAGCATCTATGAATTCCCGTGTAATTTAACGGAACCTTAATATTCATTCAGTAGACTTATCCTCTGCCGACACCTTATTTGCTTCGCATGAACCCAGGAGCACAAACATCGAAATGATTGCTTACTCCTAGAGAATTTCCCCAAGGAGATTGTTATGACAAATAACCGCTGGAACCGGGGCGTGAGTCTCGGGCTAATCGCGATGCTGATCGCATGCACTGGATGTAATAAAAGCCAGGGAGCAACAGAGGTTGTAAAGTTGCAGGGCGCAGGCGCCAGCTTTCCCGCCCCGCTCTATCTGAAGTGGTTCAAAGCCTACAACAGCGCGCACAATAATGTTCAGGTTGACTACCAATCTGTAGGCAGCGGCAGCGGCGTGAAAAGCTTCGTTGACAAGACGGTTGATTTTGGCGCCAGCGATGCAGCCATGAAGCCTGAAGACATTGCGCGGGTTGAGACAGGGGTTCAGTTGCTGCCGATGACTGCCGGGGCCATTGTACTGACCTGTAACCTGAAGGACGTGAGCGGACTCAAGTTGTCGCGCAAGGCATATTCGGGAATCTTTCTGGGCAAAGTCACCAAGTGGAACGACCCGCTGATTGCCAAAGCCAACCCCGGCGTGACCCTGCCCGCCACTCCAATCCACGTCGTGGTGCGAGCCGACAGCAGCGGAACAACGTTCGTGTTCAGCAAACATCTCAGCGCCATCAATGAAGAATTCGCAAAATCTCCGGGCACCAACAACATGCCGGATTGGCCGGTCGGCACGCGCTCCAAGGGGAATGAGGGTGTAACCGCTAGCGTCATGACCACCCCCGGCTCCATCGGCTATGTCGAGTATGGTTATGCGCGCGGCCAGAGTCTGGCCATGGCGGCTCTGGAGAACAAGTCGGGTGAATTCGTAATGCCTTCCACAGCTTCGGGACAGGCGGCATTGGCGTCCGCACAATTGCCTGAGAACATGATCGTATGGGCATCCGATCCTGATGCAAAAGACGCCTATCCTATCGTTACCTATACCTGGCTGCTTCTTTACAAGAAGTACCCGGACAAGAAGAAGTTGGCTGCCCTTCAGGATCTGCTGAACTACGGCCTTACGGATGGCCAGAAAGATAGTGAAGCACTCGGCTATCTTCCGCTTCCACAATCGGTAGTTGATAGAGACAAGGCGGCTTTGCAGAATATTAAATCCGAGTAGCTGACAGCTTTCCATCATGGCCAAAACAACCGCGAGTGCTGCACTCGGTGAAGAATGGGCCGGAGTTTCGGGCAAAAGCATCTCGCACACGCCAACTCGCCGGCAAGTGTTTCTGGACGTCGGATTCCGGCGTCTCTGCTGGATCTTCGCTGCTCTGACCCTGCTTTTTGCCGCCCTCCTGATGCTGCGAATCTTCGTGGCTGCGCTACCGGCGATGCGGCAATATGGACCGGGATTCCTGGTGGGTACCACCTGGGACCCTGAGCATGGACACTACGGCATCCTGCCGCAAATTTGGGGTACCCTCTACACCTCGCTGCTTGCACTGATCATCGCCACTGCTTTTGGTGTGGCCGCCGCAGTCTATTTGAGCGAAGGCTATCTGAGCCAGACGATCTACGGCATTCTGCGCCGGTTCAATCTGCACCTGAATCCTCTCTGGGGAAAGCTGCCTGACCGTATGGAAGACTTGCTGCGGAATCTCATTGAGTTGCTGGCCGCCATTCCCAGCGTGGTGTATGGGCTGTGGGGGCTGTTTGTCGTGATCCCGCTGATTCGTCCGATCTGTGACTGGCTTCACGCGAAGTTGGGATGGATTCCGTTTTTCAACACTGACCTGAGCGGTCCGGGAGTTCTGCCCGCGGTGCTGGTTCTCTCCATCATGCTTTTACCCACGATCACCGCGATTAGCAGCTCCGCCCTGGTGGCCGTTCCGTCCAAGCTTCGCATGGCCGCTTACGGAATGGGCGCGACCCGCTGGGAGACCATTCTAGGAGTGATTATTCCCACGGCTGCTCGCGGCATTTTTGGTGGAGTTATCCTGGCTTTTGGGCGCGCGCTCGGTGAGACTATGGCCTTGGCGATGCTCGTCGGCAACGCCAATGTCATCAGCCTTTCTCTGTTCTCGCCGGCCAATACCCTGGCGGCGCTGCTCGCTAATACTTTTCCTGAGGCGCCTCCCAACGAAGTGAGCATATTAATGTACGCAGCTCTGGTGCTGCTGGGGATCACCCTGGTAGTCAATGTAATGGGATCAGTCATTCTGCAACGCGCATCAGCAGCCCTGGAAGGCACAAATAAATGAGTTCAGCCGGCCACCCCTTCGATCCCCGCCGGCCCTCCGGCGCAGCGTTACAGGAACCCAATCCTTTTGCTGGCGTGGACTTCTCTGAACTGGAACACTCTCTGCAACGTCCTCGGACTCTGCTGAGCGTGTTGCTTAGCGTCCTGGTAGGGGGGATGACTCTGGTCGCGTTGGTTCCCTTGTTTTCCGTGGTATGGATGCTGCTGTGGCGCGGTGGCCACCGGTTGAGCCTGGCGGTTTTCACGCAACTTCCACCTTCGGCGATGGAGCAGGGTGGCGGCTTCGGCAACGCTATCTTTGGCACCCTCATCATGGTTGGCCTGGCTACCGCGATTACTGTACCAGTGGGAGTCTTGACCGCCATCTTCCTGGCTCAGGCCAAAGACAGCCGTCTGGCGGGGACGGTGCGGCTGGCTGCCAAGATCCTAACCGGGTTCCCGTCGATTCTGGCCGGCGTATTTGCTTATGGCGTTGTGGTTTTGGTGATGGGTTTTTCCGCTTACGCGGGGGCCGTGGCGCTGTCGGTCTTGATGCTGCCAACGATCATTCTTACGGCCGAAGATGCCCTGCACATGGTGCCAGGCAAGATGGTAGAAGCCTCCGTCGGCATGGGCGCTACAAAAACACAAACAGTGTGGATGGTGCTGTTGCCTACAGCCCTGCCGGGAATCATGACTGGAGTCATGCTTGCCGTAGCTCGTGCTGCGGGAGAGACGGCCCCTTTGATATTTACCGCGCTCTTCAGCAACTACTGGCTCACCTCCGGCGGTCACTTGGATCTGAACCAGCGGACTGCATCGCTGGCGGTACTTATCTACAACTTTGCCGGCAGTCCCTTCCAGAACCAGAAGGAACTGGCCTGGGCTGCGGCCCTGGTCTTAGTTTTGTTGGTTCTGGTTACGAACCTGATCGGGCAAGTCTTTTCGCGGCGCCAAGTTCACTCATAAAGGATTTGAAACATGTCAGCCAACCCATCACATCTTGTAGGACCGCAGGTCTCTACCAATCCCGCCGTTTTTGGCCAGAACAACAAGACCGTAGTCATCGACTGCCAGGTTCGTGAGCTTTATTACGGCTCCTTCAAGGCGGTTCGCGACACTTCGATACCGGTAAAGAAAAATGCCATCACCGCGTTTATTGGTCCTTCGGGATGTGGCAAGAGCACGGTGTTGCGCTGCTTCAACCGCATGAACGATCTGGTTCGCGGCTTCCGCTTTGAAGGGCATGTGCACTACCGCGGAAAAGACATCTATCATCCTTCCATCGATCCGGTCGCCGTGCGGCGCTACATCGGCATGGTGTTCCAGCAGCCCAACCCATTTGCCACCAGCATCTTCAACAACGTGGCTTTTGGCTTGCGCCTGAACAACTATAAAGGCGACAAGATGGCCAAGGTCGAACAGGCACTGCGTAGCGCCGCGCTGTGGGATGAAGTCAAGGACAAGCTCCATAAGAGCGGACTCTCGCTCTCCGGTGGGCAACAACAGCGACTGTGTATCGCCCGCGCCATCGCCACCGAACCCGAAGTCCTGCTTATGGATGAGCCATGCTCAGCCCTTGACCCCATTGCGACCCGCAAAATCGAAGAGCTGATGCTCCAACTCAAGACCCGGTACACCATCGCTATCGTCACCCACAACCTTCAACAAGCACAACGCGTGGCTGACTATACCGGCTTCCTTTATGTCGACACCACTCAAGGCGGCCGGACTGGCTATCTGGTAGAGTTTAATGACACCGCCCGGTTATTCCACGACCCCCAGGAAAAGCACACTAAGGATTACATTAGCGGACAATTCAGCTAGCGCGATGCGCGTTGAAACTTGAACGGTGAATTAGGTGTAGCAGCCGACATCCCACCACGCCCGAGGCCAATTGGTGTTCAAGTTTGCAATGGTTTTATTGTGGAGCACCACTTTTGCTTGCTTCGCCGCGCAAATCTTTTAACAGTCGATTTTCTGCCGTATTGGGCGAAGCTCAGCAGCGCAATCGTGCGTCTTTTTGTGAGACTCCTGGTCTGCTTTGGCCCCAGGCGGAATGGTTTAGTCATGCCATCCCCTTCTGCACATCCTGACAGATCTTGCAAACTTCACGTTTTGTGAAGTACAATTAGCAAGTGCACATCGTTACGCGCAAGCATCTGAACCGTGCTGCGAAACAATATCCTGATGCCGCAAACGAGATCGGTGCTTGGGCAGCTATCGTGAAAGAGGTTCGATGGCACAATTTCCTGGAGGTTCGTTTCACATTCAAGGACGCCGACAACGTCAAGGGATACGTGATATTTAACATTCGCCAGAACCGATACAGGCTGATCACTGTGATTCACTATGCGAAAACGAGTAGGGAGAGGCGAACCCAAGGGCATGTTTATATCCGTTGTTTCTTGACGCACAAGGAATACGATAATCCTGCAAATTGGGATAGGAGCTTTGGCACAAAATGACGACGGCTCTAGCCGACCCGGCAAAAATGATCGCGAAAGGTGCTCCGCACGTCATCCATAATGACGAGGAACTGGAAGAATACACAAACGCCCTGTTCCGATTGACCGCATTGGAGAATCCATCCCGCGCGGAGCAAGAGGCCATTGAGCTTCTGACGCTTTTGATCGAGCGATACGAGGAAACCTCCTACCCGATTCCTAAGGCCGATACGGTTTCTGTGGTCCGCTTTCTTCTGGAACATCAGGACCTCACACAGCGCGACCTTGTTCCGGAATTCGGATCGGAGAGTGCAGTCTCCATGTTCCTGGCAGGGCAGCGGAAGCTCACACTGGAGCAAGTACGAAAATTGAGTAAGCGCTTCAAGCTGCCCGCAGACGTTTTTGTGAGCAGCTACTAGAAGCGATTAACCCTCGCCCCCGGTCGAGGTTGGTACTGTCCAGAGACTCCGATTGCATTCTTGCAAATGGCATTCCTTGCAATACAGCCGGGGCCGCTGGAGCCATACTTTAGTGTTGGCCGAAGAGTTGCTGGCCGTTATGGACCAGCCCATCTGCTCCGGGCAAGGCGAGCTTTGACAATCATCGTATCCATGGCGCCATTGATTACGAGCGGCACAGAAACTATATCTCTGGCTTTACCCGGCTTTACCCTTACATACACTCACCAGACCCGGCAGGCATTGGGGCTGACCATCTTTTGTCCAGCTTTGCAGCCAAATGCTTTGGCGAACTCTTCATTGTTTTGCAAACTGCCGTTGGTGCGATATTGGCCGGGCGAGTGCGGATTTGTTAAGGCTTGCAACCGGGCGCTCTCCGGCGTGAAGTTCTCACACCAGATTTGGGCAAAGCCCAGGAAAAAGCGTTGCTCAGGAGAGAAGCCGTTCTTCGTTTGTTTGGCGGCATTTTTGGCATCGGCAGCCATGGCTTTGCGCAGCGCCATCAATGCGATGCGGACCCCGCCGTTATCAGCAGTGTTTTCACCCAGGGTGAGTTTGCCGTTCAGATGAACGTCATCGACGGCCACGAACGAACTATATTCCTCGGCAACGCAGCCGGTCCGCTTTTCGAACTCTTCGCGGTCCTTGTCCGTCCACCATTTAGTGAGATTGCCGTTGCCGTCGTATTTGCTCCCTTGGTCATCGAATCCGTGGGTCAATTCATGGCCAATCACCACGCCGATGCCGCCGAAGTTCACGGCGTCGTCTTGGGTGCGGTCAAAAAATGGAGGCTGTAAAACTCCAGCGGGAAAATTGATATCGTTTTCCGAAGGGCTGTAATAGGCATTGACCGTTGGCGGCGTCATATTCCATTCTTTCTTATCCAGCGGCTTGCCAATCTTACTCATATTGCGTTTGACCTCGAAGGCCCGTGCCCGCAACACGTTGCCCAGCAGGTCGCCGCGAACGACTTTGACCGTCCCGTAATTTTTCCATTTGTCCGGGTATCCGATCTTGTTACTGATGGCCCGCAGTTTCACTTCCGCCTGTTTCCTGGTTTCCGGGGTCATCCAGTCGAGGTTCTGGATATCATCTGCGAGGGCCGCTTCCAGCTTCATCACCATGTTTAACATGCGCTGCTTACCGGCGGCGCCAAAGGTTGCGGCCACGTAGGGCTGGCCCAGAGCTTCACCCAGCGCCTGATCAGTCCGCTGGACGCAACGCTTCCAGCGGGGCTGCTGTTCTTTTACACCGTTGAGATAACGCGCATTGAAGTTGAAGTCCTCCTCCACCAAGGAGTTGGAGAGGAAAGGCGCAACGCTGTTCACTGTGTGCCAGCGCAGATAGGTTTTCCAATCTTCCAAAGATACAGAAGCGAGGGTGTCATTGACTTGCTTGAAGAAATCCGGGGGAACGACGTTAACCTCGCTGAAGGCCGGCGCGCCCCGAGATTGGAAATACTGGGAGAACTCAAAATTGGGGGCCAGTGCCGACAACTCGGAGACCGCCATCTTATGATCGCGATTGTTCGGATCGCGCATCTTCACACGTTCCATAGTCGAGTTGGCCAGCTTGGTCTCGATGTCCAGCACCGTCTGTGCTTCCTTTTGGGCCTCCGAGGGTTCATCGCCGAGAAGCGTAAACATTTTCGCCACATGATCGCGATATCTGTCACGGGTTTCCTGATTTTTTGCGTCGGGCTTAAGATAATAATCACGATCAGGCAGGCTCAGGCCACCCTGAGCAACGTTTGCAATTTCGCTGCTGGCATTATGCAGATCAGGTTGAGAGCCGAACATAAACAACGCTTGAACACCTTGTGTTTGGAGGACTGAGAGCGTTTCGACAAATTGATCTTTGTTGGAGATAGCTGCAATCCGTTCCATCAGGGGCTTGAGTGGAGCGCTGCCTTTGGAATCGACCGTTTTCTCGTCCATGCATGAGGCGTAAAAGTCGCCGATCTTCTGCATGATGGGCGAGCGTTTCGCGCTTTTGACAGAGGCTTTTTCCAGGATCTGATGTAAGGTCTGGCGATTGTATTCGATCAACTCGTTAAAGCGTCCCCAGCGCGCCTGGTCTGGCGGAATCGGATTTTTCTTGCGCCAGCTCCCGCAAGCATATTCATAAAAATCCTCGCAGGGATCGACGCTCTTATCCATGGCATCCAGATCGAAAGATTTTGGCCGTTGGACTGCATTCGAGTCGGACGTAGGAGTTTTTGTAGCGGTGTGTGAGGTTCGCGGCGTCTTTTGGCCCGCTTTCGGGGTATTGGTTTGAGCCGATGCCGCCATCAGGCTTGCGAAAACAAAAACAAATATTTTTCTCCGAAACATGTTGGCCTCAATGAATTTGTAAGCAGTATGTCTTGCGCATTCCAAACGGACTTTGCCAGTCTTGGGTATCTTTTTATAAACTATCGGTTCTGTATTATAGCTGTCCCAACCGTTTTGACGGCTTCGAGGGAGGAAAAGATGGACGAAAGAGAAGATAAAACAATATATAAAGTAGTCTTGAATCACGAAGAGCAATATTCCATTTGGCCTGCGCATAAAGAAAATGCCCTGGGATGGAAAGACGCGGGTAAGTCCGGCACTAAAGAGGAATGCCTCGCATACATCAAGGAAGTCTGGACCGATATGCGCCCTTTAAGCCTGCGCAAGAAAATGCAAGAGCAGGGGCTGGGATAAGCCGGGCGATCTTGGCCGAAAACATTTGTTCAGTGAATCTCTTGCGGGCCGTGCTGCAACGCAATGGCCCGCAAACCGGCCAGAATACCCGCTGCCTCGGTTATAAACAGGAGTATCGAAGAAACAAGAAAGATCGCGCCCCAACCGGCGTGTGACATTTGAGACACGTCGTCATTGGTGCGAGATAAGAAATGCTTGTATCCACCGAATACCAAGGCACCAGCCATAGAGATTGCCAAAAGCGATGCGCCGGCTCGCCAGAAGCCAGTCCATAGCATTCCCGCTGCAACCAGAGGCGCCAGGAGAATCACAACCAGGGCATACATCCTTTCAAACGAGGCAAGCTCAATGTGCAGGTGAGTATGGGCTGCTCCGTGAATGATGACCACGGTAAAATGAACAAGCACAATCGTAACGAGAAGCCTTCGAGTCTTGTTGGGGAGCATCAGGTTCTCCTTGGCTAAGCATTGTTAGTTAGGGTTTGGATGTGGGCTGTTCGCCCTTGCAATCCCATCATTGGCTTGAGGGGAAGAAGCCCTGACAGATAGATGGACTTCGGGCGTTGTATACTGCACTGTTTGATACCCACAACGGATTGCAATGACCAAACTGACGATCAAGGATTCCCTCGAGAAGCTTGCTCAACATCATGGAACTTTTATCAAGCTTTTTGGCCATGGCACTCTGGAAATTGAGATTTACAAACCCGAAAAAGTCGATTTGCAAAAACCACATACCAGGGATGAAATCTACGTGGTTTCCACTGGACGCGGTGAATTTGTTTGCGCGAACGAACGGGAGCCAGTAGCCGCAGGCGATGTTCTATTCGCGCCTGCGGGCGTCGAGCACTGCTTCGTGAACTTTAGCGACGATTTCTCGACCTGGGTATTCTTTTATGGGCCCCAGGGCGGCGAACAACCTTAGGCTTGGAATGAGAAAGATTTACTGAAAATGGAGAACTTGTATGGCCTCGTCAGCAGTCAGTTATGCAAGAGAAAACCAGCAGCGATTTCTGGGGGAACTGAAAGATCTTTTGCGCATCCCCAGCGTCAGCACCGCTCCCGAGCACAAGGATGATGTGCGACGAGCCGCAGACTATGTTGCCAACGACCTGCGCAACATCGGCATGGAAAATGTAGAAGTCATTCCCACCCAGGGACATCCATTAATCTATGCCGATTGGCTCCATGCTTCCGGAAAGCCCACCGTGTTGTGTTACGCCCACTATGATGTGCAGCCGCCCGATCCGCTGGACGAATGGAAATCACCTCCTTTTGAACCGACAGAGCGCGACCGAAATCTCTACGCGCGTGGCGCAGTGGACGACAAAGGACAGCTCTGGATGGAACTCAAGGCCATCGAAGCTTTGATGAAGGCGCATGGCGGCCAATTGCCGTTGAACGTGAAATTCATCCTGGAAGGCGAAGAGGAAGTAGGCGGCAAATCGATCGCTGCTTATGTTCGCAAAGAAAAGGCCAAGCTCAAGGCCGACTTCGCGCTGGTCTGCGACACTGGGCTTTTTGCGCCCGATCTCCCAACGCTTACGGTTGGATTGCGCGGCCTTGTCTACACCGAAATCGAGGCTTATGGGCCGAAGACTGATTTGCATTCTGGAATGTATGGCGGTGTTGCTCCGAATCCTCTTTTTGCATTGGTCGAGATCATCAGCAAGCTGAAGGACTCTAAAGGGCATATCCTGATTCCCGGATTCTACAAAGGAATAAAAGAACCTACAAAGGACGAACTAAAAGCCTGGAAGCGCTTGCCTTTCAACGAGGAGCGTTATCGCAAATCCGAGGTCGGCTCCAAGGTTCTGACGGGCGAGCCTGGATACTCGGTGCTGTATCGCACGTGGGCGCGTCCAGCATTGGAAGTGCATGGCATGCCGGGTGGTTTCGTTGCGCCAGGCGCAAAAACGGTGATCCCTGCCAAGGCTGCCGCAAAAGTCTCCATGCGCCTGGTTCCTAACCAGGATGCCGACGACATTCTGGCCAAATACACCAAATACGTGAAGAAGCTCACTCCCAAGGGCATCGAGACCAAGATCACGGTGCACAGCAAAGGTCCAGCGTGCGTAGTCGGTACGGACAACCGCTTCGTCAAGGCGGCCACCGAGGCTTTGCATGAAGTTTTCAAGAAAGAAACCGTTTTCATTCGATCAGGCGGGTCGATTCCCATCGTCACTGATTTCCAAGATGTTTTAAAAATTCCCAGCGTAATGATGGGGTTCGGCTTGCCGGACGATAACGTTCATGCTCCGAATGAAAAATTCCATATTCCCAATTTCTACTGGGGCATCGAGTCGATCATCTTGTTCTTCGAAAAATTCAGCTAGCCTATAGTGGAAGTTGGACTTCTAGGCTCAAGTAGGCAAACCTGAGTGCGGTCGACTTCTCAAGGTGCGGCACTAAGTTGGCGCGACGGCTGCGACCTAGCCCGAGATCAGTACACTCGGCTGGCTGTAGCTCCGGCGACAACTGGAAGCGTGGCTGGACCGGGAGATCAACTGGTGGTGGCCCATAAAGCCCAATCTGGGTTTCGCGCTCAACCTGCTGTGAGAACGCTTCATGGAGTTGGGAATCGGCCGGACAATAGGTCGAACAGGCGATTCGTTTCATGGCTGCTAAGCAAAATTCTGGGATCATCCAATCTCGCCCACCGACGGGGTTAGCTCCGCAGAGTTATCGCAAATCGCTCATTAGGCGTTTGATTGGTCGTATCATTATCATAAGAGCTACGCCGGACAAGGCAGCTGAAAGACCGGAGATTGCAAATATTTTTGCGTATGGTAAATGCATGATCCTGGGGCTATCCTCATTAAACCCCAGGTGCGAAGAGAATTGACCTGCGAGATATCTGCCTGCTGCGCCCGCCAGAAACCATACACCCATCATGAGGCTTGAGATCCGTGCGGGAGCAAGCTGTGCTATCGCGTTCTGACCAATCGGGCTTAAGCTAAGTTCACCTATCGTGAACATTGTGTATGTTGCTATCGGCCATAACGGACTTATTTGCCCACCCCTCAAGGCGGTTGGTACTAGTAGTAGCATCCCCATACCTGCAAAGCCAAGCGCCAGAGCGAATTTAGCCGGAATAGAAGGATTCTTCGCGCCCAGCCAAGTCCAGAGCCAAGCGAAGACGGGCGACAACATTACTACCAATATTGGGTTTACCGACTGCAGCCAACTTGCGGGGAAAGAAAAACCGAAGAGATCCGTTCGAACACAACATTTGGCGAAAAGATTTAATGTTGAACCATCCTGCTCAAATGACGACCAGAAAATTGTAGAAGCGACAAACAGAAAGAAGATCACAATAAAGCGACTACGTTCAGCACGGCTCCAACCTGGTAAAAAGCATAGGCACAAAAATAGACTAGCCACTGTTATAAATAGAATTACACCAAATATATCATATAATCCCTTAGCGGAACCGACGGCCCTGAGAGCTAGACTTGTCAGAACAGCGATGAGTACTAAAGCTGCTGCTCCGCCTAGGACCAATCTCACTCCCTGTTCACTTTTTTGGGCTCCTGGCGCTGCTAGGCCAA
>DASZFK010000576.1:0-5133 GCA_035939855.1 Candidatus Angelobacter sp. | reverse complement strand
ATTTGCGGAGCCCTGCCTGCCATGGCACAGGAAGCCTGCGACTTCAACTCTGAAAATGCCGTCGATAAGTTAGCCAAAGCCCTTTCTCAGGCCAAATCATGTTCCGCTGCAGCCGCCAAATTGTATAAGTGTGCCTGGTTTTCGGGCGTCGACACGGGTTTTGCTTCTATTGTCATCACGAAATGCGAGAAAACATTCCTGAGTAAATTAACTCCGGCGGCCAAGAATCGCTATTTCGAAGAGCTGCAGTTATGCGCCTACAAAGTTGCCCGCAAGAAGGGCACGTTGTACATGTCGGAGGCAGCTCTGTGCGAGGTTGATGTTGCCACGCATTTTGCAAACAGGCCTCAAGATGCCAATCTGCCTTCGCCCCGCGCCAGCTTCGATTGCGGCAAAGCGCAAACCGTCCTGGAAAAGGCGATTTGTTCCGACATTAGGCTTGGACACGCCGACATCGTTCTCTCCCGTGTGTACGCAGAGAGCTTGGAAGGAGTCAGCAAAGAAGCGAGGGCGGACCTAGTTCGAAACGAACGGCAATGGCGAAGAAGTGTTCCGGCAAAATGCGGCCTGTCACAAATGCCGCCAACGCAGAAGACGTTGAACTGTCTCCGCAATGAATTCGAACTGCGTTTTTCGGCGGAGCCCTTCGGTGACGGAGATGTCGAGGGTGCATCCGTTTCTCAGCCGCGCGTCATCCACAAAAAGCATTGAGCCATAACATATCGAGATTTGACGATCCGAAATCCAGTTGGTTTTCCGGGCGGGCGAATCCGTGGCCTTCGTCGGGGTAGACAACGAAAGTTACTTTGCCGCCATTTTTGCGGATGGTGTCTACGATCTTTTCCGATTGCGAGAGCGAGCAGATAGGCCACCACCTCAGCTTTGTCTCGCAGCCCTGCCGGGCCGCAGTGATGTCTAACATCGCATTGCCAGTGTTAAGAAATGCAAAAAGTTCTGAAATCGTCCTCTAATCCCCGCCAGAACCCATATTTTTCTTGCATTTACGAGCATTCCTGTTTATATTAGAATATAGAAAGCTTTTGCTGCTGGTTCGCCTGCCTTAGCTGGCTACTATCCAGTCCTTCTCGCCGCTGAAGCCCCTGGAAGGGATGGGCGAGATGTCGAATTGGGAGCAGCATAGGATTCTTTGCGTCACTCCTTCCGCTATTCATCTCAAGATTCTTAAATCGGTTCTGCATTCAACGAAATACAAAACCGCCCATTGCATGGCAGTGGATGACGCAGTTGCATATTGTATTAATAACCGCGTGACTGCCATCGTGCTGGATTCAGCGTTCTTAACAGAGCAGGACTGGACCGCGGTTGAGACGTTCAAGAGCATCTGCTCGGGAGTTCCAATTCTCGTTCTGGGCGAGATTGACGATGAGAAAATTCCTCAAGGGGTGAATGCGATCGGCAAGACAGCCGAACTTATATTGAAAGAATTACAGCAACTGGTTGATAGTCATTCTCCCAAGCACTTGGACTGCTGAATACCGACCTTGTGTTCAATTTAGGCCAGAATTGCAAACACACGCATGAGAGCATTGTTGACTTAGGGAATGAAGGACGGCGTTTTATGCACCGAGTTTTGTTGGTAGATGACAATGTGGCTGTGCGAACAACGATGCAGGAAGTACTGGAATCCAACGGTTTTGAGGTGGTTAGTGCGACAAGCGTGAATGATGCGCTGATGCATATCGCCACGGCCACTGAGCTTTTTGATGTGTTGCTCACCGACTTGCACATGCCGGGCAAGAGTGACGGACTGACAGTTGCGAGCGTGATGCGCCACTCCAACCCCAGGGCCATCACTCTGGTGATGAGTGGATACCCGCAGATGTCCGCGGCCGCGGCCGCAATCGTGATGCAAGCTGACCATGTCTTGCTCAAGCCACTTGAGATTGATCCGCTTATCGAGCTTATCAGAGAGAAGCTGATGAAGCGCGACACTCCCAGGATCAGGGACATTACGGAAACGGTAGCTACAATCCTGGAGCAGAACTGCGGGGTCACGATCCAGCATTGGCTGAAACGAGTGAATGCCAATGAAGACCTGACCCAGATTGGGCTTACAGACGACGAACGCACCGGCCATTTGCCGCGTCTGATAAACGACCTGGTTGGCCGTCTTCGCAAGCCACAAAGCCTGGAAAGCGGGCGCGTCGCCTCCGCTGGCGCGCGCGAGCACGGCGCGTTGCGGCGACAACAAGGATATAGCGCCGCCATGATCGTAGAAGAGTCACGAATGCTGCAAGTCAGTATCTTCCAAACACTGCAAAGCAATCTGAGCAAAGTGGATTTCAGCCTGCTGCTGATGAACGTGATGGTGGTTGCAGACGAGGTGGTTTGGCAGCTCACTCAAGCCATACGCAGTTACCTCGGCGACCAACAGTCGCTCGCCGCCTGACTGGGCGCTCTGAAGTTGAACAGTGAGCTTTTTGAATCGCCCAGCGTGAAAAGCGAAGTGAGAGAGCGTGACATGCGGTGAGAGCATGGCGTGACCACAGGAGGATGAGATGGTGGATTTGAACAAGGTAGAGACCGTAGCGGACATACTGGAGCGGGAACTCCAGCCTACAATCAAAGAATGGCTGAGGCGTGTGAATCTGGTTTCGGAATTGACCAATGTACCACTTAGCGATACCGAGCGCACCGTCCATCTGCCTAGGCTGTTTCACGACCTGATTTGCCGCCTGCGCCTTCCCAGGGATGCCGCGCCTCCTATCTCCGTTGCTGCTGCCGCGCACGGAAGAGTGCGGTTGGCACAGGGTTACTCCGCCTCCATGCTCATCGAGGAGTCACGGCTGTTCCAGGTAAGCACATTCGGCACATTACGTGTTCATCAGGACGAACTGGATCACAGCGAGGTCCTGTTAGACGTGATGACCATCGCGGACGAAGTGGATGCGCAACTCAAGGAAACCGTGGGCAGCTTTATGGGAGCGAAAGTAGAGCAGATCGCAGCCTAGATCAACATAGTTGGGGAAAGATCGCTTAGTATGCGCACGAGATGCGAACGCGACCCGCGGCAGAGGTTTATTCATTCGATCTGAGTCTGCCAAGGTATCGGTGCGCTCAGGCTCCCTTCTTGGCTGTTGATCCTAACGATTCCAATTCGAGTTTGATTTTGAACACTCCGAAGTAAGCGCGCAGTTGCCCAAGAGGTGTATGATAAAGATACATCTCAATACGCACGTCCTCCTGCCCCCTTTGCGGTTGGTTCATATGCGCATCCAGATGCCGGTTTTATCGGCGAAAGGACCAGCATAAACCCACCTGTTCAGTTCTATAGGAGACTGTTCGAATCGGTCCCAGGCCTTTATCTAGTACTCACCCCTGACCTAGAAATCGTCGCTGTAAGCGATGCATATTTGCAAGCCACCATGACGAAACGGCAGGAAATTATTGGGCGCAACCTCTTTGATGTTTTTCCTGATAACCCAAGCGACCCAGCCGCAAACGGGACGAAGAACCTCAGAGCGTCACTTGACCGCGTTCTAAAAGACCGAAGGGCAGACACGATGGCAGTCCAGAAATATGACATCCAGCGGCCTCGGTCTGAAGGCGGCGGCTTTGAGGAGCGATATTGGAGTCCTGTTAACTCATCGGTGATGGAAAGCGACGGAACCATCTCTTACATCATCCACCGGGTCGAGGACGTTACCGAATTTGTCCGGCTGAAGACTTCACAAACTGAAGAGTTAAGAGCACAGGCTGAGCGGAAGGAAGCCGAGATTTTCCTCAGATCACTCGAACTGGACGCTGCCAATCGCACTCTGCGAGAGCTAAATGCCGACCTTGAAGCATTTACTACTACGGTGACGCATGATTTAAAAGCTCCTCTAAGGGCAGTACAGGCATTTGCCCAGATCCTCTCGGAAAGCTGTTGGAGCAAATTGAATGATGAGGAAAAAGAACATCTGGCCACAGTGATTGACGGCGGCAGGAGAATGAGCGCACTGATTGATGATCTGCTTTGCTATTGCCGCATTGCGCGGGAGGAGATCACATCTGAACCGCTGCAGCTCAAGGAAATAATTTCAATGATCGTCCGTCACTTGCCTGGGGAAGAAACGATCCGCAAGCTACGCATCAGCCTACCTGCTTCTCTTCCGCCGGTTCTCGGTCACTACCAGACGGTCGAACAAGCTATATCCAATTTGATCGCTAATGCGCAGAAGTTTGTCAAACCGGGAGAACGGCCAGACTTGACGATTTCGGGGGAGCAAATTGGGAGCTTTGTGCGCCTCACCATCAAAGATAAGGGCATCGGTATTGCCGAGGAACATCAAGCGACCATATTTGATATCTTCAAAAGGTTACACACCTCTGAAGAGTACCCAGGCACCGGCGTTGGATTGGCGATTGTAAAACGAGGAATTGAGAGAATGAACGGCCGGGTAGGCCTCGAATCCCGCATGGGTGAAGGCAGTAGCTTTTGGATCGAACTGCCCAGTAGCACAGAGCATAGGGACCAACCTTAATAGAATCGTCACATGCGCCTGAGATTATCAAGGGCCACGAGGTCGAAGCCAATCTAATACCGTTTGGAGAATGCTTCCTTCCGGCGAGCCCAGGCATACCAGTCAGCCTCGTCACCCTCGCGTGTGAACGCGGGGGCTGGCGGATAGATGAGTGGTAAAGCGTCCTTCCGTATGATCGTTCAACGGGCGGGGACGAGGAAAGCCCCAATTTATGGCAAGGATACTATGCATCGGAAGCTATCCTGTTGTGGTTGAATTGCGGAAGGCCGTGCTGGAGCAAGCTGGGCACAAGGTGGTTGGGCTAGTGGAACCATGTGATGCGGCTGCTGCTTGCGAGGGCGTTTCGTTTGATGTTGCCATCATCGGGCTGCCCAGTTCGCCTGAAAAGCTGAAACTCATAACGTCGGTAATTCGTCGTCATCTCCGTCCGTGAAGATTTTGGAGCTATATTTTTGGCATCAGAACAAAGTTATTGACGATGCTGATTGCCTGGATGCAATTGCCGGTATTGGCTCGGGACGTGGTCCAACGAGTCTCAGAACTGGTAAATCCAAAAATAATCGCGTCGCCGAAAACCTTCAAGATTGACCAAACGAAGGGGCGGGAATCAGTCTGCCAGTTTAGCATTCGTTGTTCGCGCACAAAC
>DASZFK010000575.1:0-9581 GCA_035939855.1 Candidatus Angelobacter sp. | reverse complement strand
TCAATGACTGTTCCAAAACCGATCACCCGATCTCCCGATCACGCGCGATCACCCGATTGCATGTCGGTTGAGAAACTTGCCAGGAAGTTAGCTTTTCAATGGACCACGCCCTCGGTGTGGTTATGCGGCTGATGGCTGAGTGCTGTTTCCCAATTATGGCAATTTTGGCAATCATGGCAATTTTGGCAATTCTTCTGATTACCAACGTGTTTTCAGACCTTACTCCGACGCTCGGCACGAGTGTAGAATCGGCCTCATGGTTCCAAAGGGCCCTCATCGCCAGCCTTCTCGCAAGGGAGAAACAGGGTCCAATAATGTTTTGCCTCTTTTGAAGGCGCAATACGCCGTTTCCAAAGTGCTGGCGGCCGCCGAAGATCTGGATTCTGCTTTGGCCCAAATCATCGCCTCGATCTGCCTGAATCTCGGTTGGGAACTCGGCGCATACTGGCAGTATGCCCCTAACCAGCCGGTTTTGCGATGCACTCACATCTCTGCAGCCGAAGAGTCGCTGGGGACGTTTATCGCGGCCTCGAGGGAAAATGAGATGCTGCCCGGAGAAGGCTTGCCGGGGCGAGTGTTTTCCACCTCCCAGCCCGCCTGGATTCCAGATCTTCAAAACGATGAGAATTTCCCGCGCAGCGCCGCCGCCCAGGAGGCGGGATTGCAATCGGCCTTTGCTTTTCCCGTACTGGTAGGGACCGATGCCATCGCGGTGCTTGAATTCATGAGCTCGGCGCAGCGTGAACCTGATTATGAGCTGCTGGAAACCATGGCATCGCTGGGACGCCAGATTGGCCAGTTCATCAAGAGGAAAGAAGCCGAGGAAGCGGTCACGCAATCTTTTGAGCTGTACCGAAGCCTGACCGATTCCGCCTCCGACGCCATCATTACCATGGATGAGTCGAGCACCATCCTGCTCGCCAATCGCGCCACCGAAGAGGTTTTTGGATACAGCAGCAGCGAGCTTAAAGGGCAAAGCCTCATGATGCTTATGCCTCCGGCCTACCGCGTCCGGCATGAACAGTCGCTGGCGCGTTACCTGGAGACCGGCAGGAAACACCTTAATTGGCACGGAATGGAGCTTCCAGGCCTGCGTAAAGACGGCCAGGAGATTCTGATGGAAGTCTCCTTTGGTGAATTTGTGCTGAAGGACAGGCGTTTCTTTACCGGCTTCATGCGAGATATCACCCAGAGGAAAAAAGTTGAGACCGTGCTCAAATCTACAGAGCGCCTTGCGGTGATCGGAAGACTGGCAACCAGCATCGCCCATGAAATCAACAATCCCCTGGACGCAGTCAAGAACATTTTTTACCTGCTGCAACAGAACGCTACCGATGAGCAGCGCGGCCATTTGCAAGTGGGTGAGCAGGAGATCAATCGAATAGCAGAAATTGCCCGGCGGACACTGAATTTCTCGCGCGAGACTCCGGCGATTACCGAAGTCGACGCGCACGAAGTGCTGGATGAAACCCTGCAGTTGCTCTCCCGCAAGGTTTCGACCAAGCATATTGAAATACACAAGCGCTATCGTTCGAGCGGAAAAGTCTGCGCCAATGTAGGCGAGCTGCGCCAGGTCTTTGTGAACCTGATTGCCAATGCACTGGATGCCCTGCCAACGAATGGCCACTTATGGCTGCGAAGCTCGAACCGGGCATCGAAGTGCAGGACACCGGGCATCGTGATTACCATCGGTGACAACGGCGAGGGAATTCCCGCCAGGTTCATGCCTCACCTGTTTCAACCTTTCTTCACCACCAAAGGCGAGCAAGGCACGGGGCTGGGTTTGTGGATCACGAGGGAAATCCTGCAAAAGTACGGAGCTAAGATCAAGGTGCGCAGCCGCGTTGGCGACTCACATCATGGCACTTGCTTCCGCATCTTCATCCCCAAAGATCACAACCCATCACGACGATACTGAGAAAAACAAAATTCTTTAGTGCTTGGCTGGGGCTTTAGTCTCGCCTTCATGCATGATCTGCTCGGCGCGCTCGGTAAAGTGGGTCTCCTCCATGGCCTGTTGCACTCTTCCTTGCATGTTTTCCATGGCTCTTGGCATGTACTCGGCCATGATTTTTGATTGTTCATGCAGGAACTTCTGTCCCGAGGTCGTGGAGTAAAAAGCAATGGCAATTATCCCCTCACGGTAGGTAAGTAAAAACTTTTCGACTTTCGCTATTTTTTCGTTGCAGTCTCTTGGGTGCTCTGTTATTGAGGTAACGGGACATGCCAGCGTTGACGCGCTGACACGCCCCTAACCAAAGCACCACACGAGGAGATGCAATGGCTGCCATTAAGTTTACCAGTGAAGAACAGCGCCACGCCTATGTTGCGCTGGCCCGATTCAACAATTCGTTTTCCAACATCGTTAACAACCTGGACGGTCTCGAAAAAGAGAACATCTTTGATTCGAAATCGCTCACCGTATTTCGCGGATATGCCCAAGAGCTTCAATCTCAACTCAACTGCAAACTGCTGGAAACCCTGCATCATGTCGAACAGCGGGAAGCTTTCGAACGTGGCAAGATCAGGATTCAGCGTGAGCACCACCTTAACCCCGACAGGCCAGCTTTCACGGAACGCAAGCGGAAGCGGTAAAACTCTCGCCGTCTAATTTTCCACCCGCCATTCGTGGCGGGTTTTCTATTGGAACATTCGTATGACAATTCCCTTAAGGTATGGCCCAACAGGCTCTAATCCGGTCGTTCGTTGCGGTAGAGGACGTTTTCGCATTGAAACCGCGTATGATGTTCCTGTGCGAATTCCCAGCGTCGTTTTAAAAAGCGTCGGTTTCATTGGTGAGTTCACGGACGAAGATTCGGCTGGCCTTGGCGGCGATCTGTGTGCAACAGGTTTCTTTGTTTCTATTCCCTTCAAATCCCCTGAGCTGTGGAGCAATCGAATTTGTTATTTTGTGACTGCTAGCCATGTCGCTAAAGAGCTAAGCGATAAGTTAATTTATTTTCTTGTAAACAAGCGTGGCGGTGGAGTAATTGGCCTTGAACCTGTGGGCGATACATGGGGAGTTCATCCAACCGATAGAACGACAGATGTGGCGATAATCCATGTTGAAAATCAAGCAAATAGTGACATTACCACCATCAACGTGAATGACCTTATTACAACCGAGCACCTACAGAAAGAAGTTGTTGGTGTAGGCGATGAGGTTTTCGTTACTGGCCTGTTTACGGAAGCACCAGGCACCAGCCGCAACATGCCGATTGTGCGGCATGGGAACATTGCAATGATTCCAGATGGCCAGATCCAAACCGACTTGGGATATGCCGATGTTTATCTTGTTGAGGCGCGATCCATAGGGGGATTGAGCGGCTCTCCGGTTTTTGTGCGTCCATCCATAGAAGTGAACGTGGACGAAGGTAGACTTCATGCCAGCGGGCCTATTAAACTTTTGGGATTAATGCAGGGACATTGGGACATCAAAGAGTCTGAGATGAATGAGCCATCCATCGTGCATAACCGAAAACGGGGCGTCAATCTAGGAATCGGCGTTGTAGTCCCTGCAATCAAAATAATTGAAACAATCAACGGGCCGCGCATGGTAGAGATGCGCGGCGAATATGAGGCTATAGTGTTGCATCATGAAAAAAAGAAGAGCACGCCTGGAAACGATATGGCGACCCCAAGAAATAAAAAGAAAGAAAATTTCACGCGTCAAGACTTCGAAGAAGCTCTAAAAAAGGCCAGCCGGAAAACAGAGTCGAAATCTTAAACATCTTGTGCGTCGAGTCAGTCAGAACGGCTCAACTTCAACCGGAATCGGAGTTGAGCGAATGACCGCATCTCGTTTTTCGATCTGATTCATGAAGCTGGTAAACATCGGCTGTTCATCAAATCGCCGGTTATACCGGAAGCTGTATTCATTGAGGTAGGTTTGCAAGTAATGCTTGCCAACATTGTGATAAACACCGCGAATACCGTTCTTGGCGAGACTCCAGAACCCATCAATCGTTTGGGTATGGATTTTGTCGGTACCGTCCCAAGTGACATAGATTTTCTCTGCGTGATTGATGCGCTTGTGCTGGTATCCCTTGCTGTCAAGACCGTGGTATCCAGTCCATTCATCCGTGAAAACCGTGGATGCTGGAAGGATACGCTCTTGGGCGATGCTGTGAAGATTGGCGCGTGTCGCATTGTCAGAAGTGAGAGCCACAACACGCCCCTTGCGCTCCACGACTCCGATAACGCATTGCTTGGGGCTGTCAGGGCCAGGACGGCCACGCTTACCGCCACGTTTGCGCTTCGGGCCAAAGTAGCTTTCATCCATTTCCACGCCCTTGCTCTCAGGGCCGCCAAGCGGGTTGATTCCTTCTTCCAGCATGGAGCGAATCTGCTTGAACATTCTCCACGCTGTTTTGTAAGTGACTCCGGTTTCGCGTTCGATCTGTTTTGCCGATATTCCGCAGCGAGTGGACGCCATGAGATACACGGCATAGAACCAAGTTGTCAGCGGAGTGGGCGACTTGTGAAAGATCGTGTCCGCAGTTGGATGGACATGATGGCCGCAGTAATCGCAAGAGTAGGACGGACGGCTCGCAACACGGTGATGCTTCGTATCCTTCTGGCATTTGTTGCAGAACACCGTACCGTTCGGGTAAAAGTACCGGAACAGCCACTCCAAGCAAACAGCGTCCGTTGGGAACTGGGCTTGAAACTGTTTCAGGGTGTATTTAATCATTTTCGGTTTGCGGTTCATGTCTGATTACCTACTCTCAGGGAAAATCATACCCGAACCGCTTACCTACTGTCAAGGGATAATTGCCAAAGCAATCAGGGCATCGACATCCGACGCGTTGAAATGGCGCTGATAAATAGGAATCAGTTCGTCGGTCATTTTGGCCACATAATCATCGGACATCAACTTTCCGAACAATTCACCTTCAAGCTTAACGAATTCATCCTGTTGCTTGGCGCTAAGCTGTCCGCGGCTCATCTGTAGGAACTGTTGCTCCAATGTTTTTGCAAGAGTGTCGCGCATGGAATCCATCTGCTTTCTGATTTCGAGCATGTCAAAAAGCTTGAGAAGCTGCTCGCGGCTGGGAGCATCCGAAGGCACTGCCTGGCCAGGTGAGTTTTTCGTCGCTGCTTGTTGTGCTGGGAGTGACAAGGCTGCCAACAAAAGAGTGATCGATAAAATCAACGCTTTCCGCATAAGAACCTCTCAACAACAAGGATTACACAAACCCAGCAAAAATCCCAATTCATCTCTTCCAACCGATCACCCGATCACCAGATGTCCCGATTGCAAGGTCCATCCAGAAACTTGCCAGGAAGTTAGTTAGCCCTCAGTTAACCACGCTCTTAGAGCCTGGTTACGCTGGCAGTTTTCTTTTCAGCGCTGCGGCTTTGCGAAACCAGGAGGCTTCGCGGCGTTTGAGGTAGCGAGGCATCGTCGCCTTTTTGTTAAGAATGCGGTCGAGCCACTGACGAGCCTGGGCGGATTCGCCTTGCTCGGCCAGGAACCCGGCATAGTTGTATTGCGTTTCGGAAAGCGTGGAAGTTTCGACCACTTGGGCAAACAGTTGTGCCGCACGGTCTTTCTGGCCGGATTTAGCCAAGGCGTGTGCAAGCAGTCCTGCGGCTCGTTGATAGTCATAATTCGGCTCGATCTTGTATACGCGCTCCAGGTCACCGGCTGCTGCCTGGTAGTCGCCCAGTTCCAACTCGCAAAGGCTGCGGCGGTAGAAGGGATCGCGCAGGTCGGTACGAGACGAGATACAACGGTCGTAGCATTGCTTGGCCTGGGCATATTTCTTCTGCTCCAGGTAGAGGTCGCCTAATTCTTCAAGATTGCCGGCCGAGGGGTTGTCGAGGATCAGCACCTCAAGCTGCCGTATGCGCTTGCGATGGGAAAATATCTTGACCGTTTGGCGTAACTGGCCCAGGTCCGGCAGTACCTCAACCCCAATGTAGACAAGGGCGCCGATGCCTCCACCCATGAGTATGATCCACAGCCAATAGATCTGGGACCCACGGCGAATGTAGTGAAGCACGGCGATCAACTGCAGAACGACCCCGTAGGTAAAGTTGTGCCCAAAGAATCCCATGATGGAGTTTGTTTGGAATATAGCATAGCTACCGGGCCCGGGGATGAGTACGGTCGTAAACTTCAGTTATGTGCTGAACGGAGAGCTGCGTATATTTCTGGGTCGTGGAAAGCCGTTCATGCCCCAGCAATTCCTGAATGGCGCGCAGATCGGCTCCTTCCGTCAGCATGTGCGTGCCAAAGGCATGGCGCAGCGTGTGCGGATGAACGTCTGGAGGCAGCCCCTTGGCCACCGCAATCTGTTTAACGATGCGGCCCACGCTGCGGGTCGTAAGAGGTCCACCACGTCGATTGATGAACAATCGAGCAGTCGTCTTGTGGGCCTCGACGAGCACCCGGCGGCGGGCTTCAAGATAAGATTGAACAGCTTCGGCGGCCGCTCCGGCCAGCGGCACATAGCGCTGCTTCTTGCCCTTGCCACGGACCATCACCACCTCATTGGCCCATTGGAGATCGCCCAGTTCGATGCCCACCAGCTCTGAATTGCGCAAGCCGCAGCCATAAAGAAGTTCAAAGATGGCCTGGTCACGCTCGGGAAAAGCCGCGGTCTCCGGCATTCCGCCATCCAACACACCATTCATCTCTTCCAAAGTCGGCACGCGCGGCAGCTTCTTGGGAATTTTGGGAGTGGAGACAAGCTTGGCGGGATTCTGGCGGACGATTCCTTCGCGCGCCAGCCAGCGATACATCGAACGCAAGGCGGCGAGCGCCCGCGCCACCGAAACTTTGCTCAACCCTTTGGAATGCAGATCGGCAAGAAATCCCCGGATCGAAAGATGGTCGATGTCCTTCCAGCCGATCTCCGGGCCAAGAAAGGTCGCAAATGCCGCCAGTTCGTTTTTATAAGCCCGCACAGTATGCTTCGAAGCGTTTCGCTCAGACTCCAAGTAGCGCAGAAAGGCATTCATGCCTTTCTGAACCTCGCGGCTGGCCTGTATCTTGTTAATCTTCTTCTTCACTGTTTCCTGCTTGCCTTGTCTTCTTGTCACTTAAATCGGAAGCCGGTCATTTTTGTAGCCTGTACTGAGGTGTATGCCGAAGTAATCACCCGATGTCTAGCCTGCACTGAGGCAAGCGTAGCGCGCCGTAGCCTGCACTGAGGTAAGCGTAGCGCGCCGAAGTGATCACCCGATCTTCTTCCTGGCCCTTGGATGATAGTTTCGATAGACGTTTTTAAGACGATCGAGCGCCACGTGTGTGTAAATCTGGGTGGTTGAGATATCAGCGTGACCAAGGATCGTTTGGACTGTCCGCAGGTCAGCGCCATTTTCCACCATGTGGGTCGCGCAGCTATGGCGAAGAGTATGAGGACTGGCATGGGTTCCCCAAGCGGATGCGGAATTGACCATTTGCCATGCCCGCTGCCGGGTCAACCGGCCTCCGCCGCGCCGCACAAACAAAAGAGGCGATACTTTGCCGTTGAGCAGCAGGGGTCGCGCCTGTCCCAGGTAATCGCGAATGGCTTCCTGTGCAGCCCGGCCCAGGGGCACGAGCCGCTCCTTGTCGCCTTTGCCTCGAACCAGTACGTAGCCAAGTTCAAGCTTCAGGTCTTCGAGTTTGATATTGATGAGTTCCGAGACCCGCAGGCCTGAAGCGTAGAGCACCTCGAGCATGGCGCGATTACGCTGCGCTCTTGCGGCCTGAAGGCCAGATGCATCGGGAGGCCCGACAGCGTTAAGCATCGAATCAATTTCATTCGCAGCCAGCGATTTGGGCAGGACCTTCCACTGCCGGGGAGAGTCGATTTCCAACGTAGGATCGTGCTCGATGATGCGATCCAAAAGCAGATACTTGTAGAAGTGCCGCAGTGCGGAAAGCTTGCGCGCCACAGAACGGTCTTTGACAGCATTGGAAAATAATTGGCTCAGAAAAGCACGAACATCTTCACGGCGGGCCTTAAGCAAGTTGCGACGACGACCTTCCAGAAAAGCGGAAAACTGGAGGAGGTCCGATTCGTAAGCACTGACTGTCAACTCCGCGAGGCCTTTTTCGACCTTCAGGTAGTCGATAAAGTTCTTGACCAATCGTTGAGGAGCGATGCTCACATCTTCAGTATGCGATCAGAGTGGAATGGAGTAAATAACAAGGAAGGTTCCTGTGCAGAAACGCTTAGCGAGACCGTTTTTGCTTTATCTCCAAGAGCACTGCGGGAGACACGCGGAAGCTAGTTTTACGCAATTCAGAGATGGCATCATCGAAAACAACGAGTCCAGCTTGGTCGGCTTCATCGAGAACGGAGAGCGTGCCCGCAACCTTTAAGCCCCTTCGAATCGCTTCCTGTCTTCCTGTCAGATCGTCGATGAGCACGACGTCCGCATGTATCTCCGCTGCGAGGGCAATCGCTTCACTTTCACCCGTATCGAGGTGTGTAAGCATCATACGAGTCATTGGGTCTTGAACCTCCAACCAATGTGGCGCATTTAGCGCCCACTCCCGAACGGTCCTTGGCGCTGCTGGGTGCCTCAACTCTGCTAGCACAGCAGACGGAATCAAAGTTCGCCCGTAGAGCTGGTTGAGGAGATTAATCTGACCAATCAAGACTAGATAGTTTATGGGCGATGTGTCGGCGACGACTATCATGTGTAGCGTTGGATCAGTGCCGAGAACCTCTACCTCGCAATTGACGGAGGGTTTCGCGGTCGTGCTCGAAGTCGGCCACCGTGAAGTCGTAGACTTCATGGGCCTTCAAAAATGCGTCGACCTGCATGGTGGTTGCAAAGCCAAGGAGTCTACGCAACTGGGCGGCTGACAGCGCCCGTGACCGATATGCTTCGAGAGCCAGACTTTCCAGCGCCGCCCGAGGTAGGTCTTTCCATCTGGACTGAAGACCTGCTGCGATATCTTCCGGGAGTTCTAATGTAATTTGCATTACCTGCACCTCCTCTCATTATCCCAAGCTATGGCTTTTGAGCCAAGTTTTTGTTGCGTTATTGTCACACCTTCTTCGTTTTCTTGGGCGGGGGAAGCACAAACGGCTTTTCTTCGATTCCCAGCAGCCGGGCGACAAAGGTTGCGTTCAGGGCACTCTCGGGGTTTTCTTCGTGTTTGAAAAAGGCAAAAATCTCTTTTTGCGGCTGGGCAGAGAGATCATCGGCAATCTTCTTCAATTGATCTTTCGAATACTCCGGCAGCCGGAAGCGGTAATAGAGGAAATCAGCAGTAGCGATTTTGGGGGCGGCGATCTTCTCACTCTCCGCCCAGCACAGCGCGGCATTTTGCTTGCTCTTGAGGATCTCGAATATGGCGTCGCTAAACCATGACTCATGGCGAAACTCGAAGGCAAATTGATAAGCCTGGGGCAGCAACTGAACAAAATCTTTCAGCAAAGCCGTGTCGGCGTGAAGGTTGGGCGGTGTCTGAAATAGAATCGGCCCGAGCTTGCCGGACTGGCGCATCGGCTCCAGGCTTTGCAGAAAAGACCGAAGGGGACCATCAGCATCTTTCAGTCGCCGGAAATGACTAATCATCTGGTGGGCCTTGGCCGCAAAGCGAAAATCAGGAGTGGTGCTGGCCACCCAAT
>DASZFK010000574.1:0-5900 GCA_035939855.1 Candidatus Angelobacter sp. | reverse complement strand
CTACTCGGTGGATGAGCACTGGATCGTGCCGCACTTCGAGAAGATGGCTTACGACAACTCGGAGCTGCTGAAGAATTATGTCCACGGCTTCCAACTTACCGGCGATGCATTTTTTGCCTGGGTGGCCAAGGACATGATTCGCTGGATGGATGAATGGCTCACCGACCAGCAACATGGCGGCTTCTATGCCTCGCAAGATGCCGACTACTCGCTCGATGATGATGGCGACTACTTTACCTGGACCCTGGAGGAAACCCAGGAGGTACTGAAGGACGAAGAGTTGCAGGTGGCAACGCTTCACTACGATATCGGTGAAGTCGGCGATATGCATCATAACCACAAGAAGAATGTCCTGCACCGGCGCGCCAGTCTTGAAGATATTGGCAAGCGCATGAAGAGAACTCCGGCGGAGGTGCAGTCCATCCTGGATTCAGCCAAGCACAAGATGTACGAGGCGCGGTTGAAGCGTCCCACGCCTTATGTAGATAAGACCGTTTATGTAAGCTGGAATGCGCTGTGCATTTCCGCTTATCTCAAAGCTGCTCAGGCGCTGAAGCTGGAAAGCGCGCGCAAATTCGCTCTGCGCTCGCTGGACCGCATTCTTTCCGAAGGGTGGAATGCGGATTCGGGACTGCTCCATGTGATTGCTTATTCCGATCCCCAGGCTGCGCAGCGACGCGTGCCCGGCGTGCTCGATGATTACGCCTTTAGCGTGATTGCCTGCCTGGATGCCTACGAAGCCACGGCCGACCTGAGCTATTTCCACTTTGCCGGGAAGATTGCAGATATCCTGATTCGTGATTTTCACGACCAGACAAGCGGCGGTTTTTTCGATGTTGCCAGCACCACTTCCAGCGATGGCCGCGTGCTCGGCGCGTTAGCGGCCCGACGCAAACCTTTGCAGGATTCGCCCACGCCCGCGGGCAATCCGGCGGCAGCGATTGCGCTGCTGCGGCTGCATGGCTTGACCAATGACGCTCGATATCGCGATATAGCCGAAGATACGCTGGAAGCTTTTGCTGGCATCGTGGAACATTATGGGCTGTTCGCTGCAACCTACGGCATTGCGCTCGATCTTTATGTGCATCCGCATACTCAGGTAGTTGTGACCGGAGCAGGGTCGCAGGCGGATTCGCTCCACGATGCGGCGTTGGCGCATTTCTCTTTGAACAAGTCGGTCGTTCGGCTTGGACAAGGAGAGGTCGTTCCGCAGATGCTTCCTCCGGCGCTGGCTGAAACTTTACCGAACCTGCCGGCGATCAAAGAGGGCAAAACTGTCGCCGTGGTCTGCAGTGGGTTTACTTGCCAACCTCCAGTCGCGACGCCGAAGGAATTGAGGGAAGCGTTAGGTAAGACCATCTAGCCGCGAATGCACGCGAATAAACACGAATTACACCGCGGAGGCGCGGAGAAGGCTTTTCTAGCTGAGAATTTGCGCCAAAAAACCAGGAAATTTGGGATTAGTAATACAGAGGGACACTGAGGAAAACAATCTCACCGCAGAGGCCGCAGGGAGCGCAGAGAAGAATATCTATAAATTGCCAAGAGTGCCATAATTGCCATAATTTAATTTTGAAATGTGTGTTGGAGATCGAATCTTTTGGATCGACTCATTGGGCAAATTCCAGAATCTTTCAAGAAACGTGGGGTCCCTCGCATCTGCCAGCGCTGGCGCGCCGGTAGATGCTCGGGATGACGAACTTGATGAGAGCTTACTGTGGGCAGGGTAGGGCTGAATGAGGGAGCGCGGTTTCATCGGGGAAGCTGAAGGCTCCATCGATGGCATTTGATTTGGTTCCCATTTCAAACCACTGCAACAGGGCTTCAGTCTGAGGATGGTAGGTGAATACTTCGTTTCGCTCCCTGAGGGTTATCGGCACGCTTGATGTCCGCAACACCTCTACCGGATCGCCGGTCTCCAGGGTTCCTTGACATACTTTTGCAGTTGCGGCAACGCCCGGGAACTGCCATAAAGCAGTCGTGTTGTTGACGAAGGGGTCGTTGAAAGCTTCCGATGTCTCGTGGGAAAGCGCTGAAACGTCCCCCACGCTGGGCCCGAAAAGCCCCGGCGAGATCCAACTCGCGAATTGTGTCACCCAACGTGGTTGGGGTACAGCATTGAGCACGCGGAAGAATGTATGGAAACCAATCGTGCAGCAACCTGCGGGCTGGCCCTGCAGATTGATGGAAAACAGGAAAGTATTCGGCAACAGGAGATTGTTGAGCGCGTTAGTCGTGAAGTTACCGGCATTGATATCGCTCACCACCTGATTACTGAAGAGAGCGTTGAACAGCAGGTCGAGCAACAAGACAAAGTGGTTGCCGTCGGCGGCTGTCCCTACGCGATAGGCCTGTACCGGCTTGACCGAGCCATCCGGGAACTGCACATTTACGAACCTCGGTATGGTGAAGGTAACGTTATTCACAAAACGCGGGCGTAAAACGGTGTGCCAATCTTCTCCCATGGCATTGAAGAACTCGGCGCGCTGAATGGCGTCACCAAACTGTATATGGCGACCCGACCGATAGTTCGACTCCGCAAAATTAGGTGAATCCTCAACCAGGTCACTGAAGGTGAAAGGCACATTCAGGTTCAGGCTTCCATCGGCATTGAGCAACCGCAGGCTGACAGTAGTGATCTTGGAGGGGATAACTGTCGTGCCGCCAAGGCGGGGATCATTGCCGATCATCGTGAAGGAAAAGAAGCGGCCAAGGCTGGGACCGGCCTGATTGATGAAGGCTCCCGAAAACGTGGCAAGACTATCGAGGCCGTCGATCGTCGGCCGGTTGGGGCGCTGGCCTTCATCATCGCCTTCGCGTCCGGCGTGGCTCTGCGCGGGGCTGCTGGCGCCACTGTTGGCGCTGCTGGCATTTGCAGTATTGTCTGCCAGAAAAATGTCGCGTGATGACGTAGCTGACGCCGGGAAGGTCAAGACCGTGCTGGAATCGATGGATGCTGGGGTCTGCGATGGATCAATCGACTGCGGCATTACACGAAGGAAGCCGGGGCCACCGGACTGTATCATCGCCGCCGCGCCATCATCCTGCGATTGGCCGAAGCTGTTTGCCGAAATGCAACTCACAAATAACACGAAAAAAACAGAGGTAAATCGGAGGGTACTTCTCATGCGTTGGTCTCCTGGTTGATTCAATCAAAGGAAGGAATTTACGAACTGAGAATCAACGATACAGCTACTCTCGATTGGGCGTAAATGCTATTACGGCTGACTTTTATCAATTTTTTGTAAAGAAGAAGTAAAAACTTTGTCTCTTCCATTTTTTGCGTACGATATCCAACATTTGTGAGTGGGGCCTACAGATTCCTGCAAACATATTGAAATATTGGACCAAATTAGGAGCCAACAAAACACAAAACCCTCAACAGGATCAGGCAACACTGCCCATAACTCAGGCATCGGCCCGTTTGCATTCAGGGGCTACCGGGAGTATGTTGTTCGCCGACTGGAAGACCAAAATGGGAATGATCGCTCTCTGATTGTTTTCCGGTTCTCGATTCGCTCGTAGATGGTCCCGCCGCGTGATGGAAGCTCTTCGTTAATCGTTCGGCTTCTCTTGCTTCCGGACAAATCTGATCTCAACAAATATCGAAGGAGATAAAACGATGTTTCAGACGAAACTCAAAGCGTCATTCACGCTATGCATTTACTTGCTGGCGTTAGCTGTGCCGGCAATGCTGGGCCATGCAGCGCCTGCGCCCAAAGCGCCGGTGGTTGCCACGCCTGATTTTTCAATGTCGGTAACGCCCACCTTCTCTACTAGAAAGAGAGGCACGGGCATGTTGTGGGATATAACCATCACGGCCTTGAATGGATTCAACGGGACAGTTAATTTCAAAGTCACGGGACTGTTTCAAGGTTCGCGCATCGGATTTGCTCCAACACCTGTAACCGGCTCCGGGACTTCAGGGTTCAGCATTCTCACGGAAAAACCACCGAATACCCCGATCGGCACTTTCACATTGACCGTGACCGGGACAAGCGGCACCTTATCGCACTCGCAGAATGTAACGATTCAGATGGTATAGGACTGTAAACCGGGGCGGCCGGTTTGGTTGGGCCGCCCGGTTCTTCACTTAGTCCAACAATCCACCAGAAGCAACGAAAACCATTTAGCCGCGAATGAACGCGAATAAACACGAATTTGGAAATACCGCAGAAGCCGCAGAGCAGCAGCGCCGCAACCAAAACCTTTTCTTACTGTGGATCAACGCGGAGGAACGCGGATCAATACCTATTTACCACTGAATCAAGAAGGTTTTTTAGCCAGGCTTTGCAGCAGGAGTAGTGTAATCCCCACCATAATCTCGACATCGGCGGCATTGAAAACTCCGGTTCGCAGATTGCCTACGCCGACGTTTAGAAAATCGATGACGGCTCCATGATTGAATATGCGATCGATCAGGTTTCCGGCGCCACCCCCGAGCATGAGTGAAAGCGCGATCACTTGAGCAAGTTGCAGCTTGCGCGAAATAGCAACGTAGGCCAGCAATACGATCAAACCGATTCCCGTAAATATGGTAAAGACCCAGAAGCGGCCGCTCTCAGAGAGGTTCGAACCGGCGCTTAGGAAGGCCCCCGAGTTTTCCACGTATTGCAGCCGCAAAAGGCCACTCCAGTAGGTGATCGGCGCGACCGGAAGGAAATGCCTGGCGGTGACCTTGGCCATCTGGTCGCAGCCGACACACGGGAGCAGCACGACACAGACGAGCAACAGCCGTCGAAACCCCGGTGTCATCCAACCCATACGTTCCATGAAGGACAATGATAAACGTTTGCTGGCTGATCCAACGCCTGAAAAACCGGGATTTGGTTGGTGGTTTACTTGTACGTTAACCCGCTCATTTCACGGTACTTCTTTCATATTTGGCTGACTCCCCCGAACTCCCTGGGATCGGACATCCCTTGGGTGGCGTTTCCCCCGCCAGCATCTCAAGGTGAGACTCAACCTCTTATTCCAGCTAATGCACCTGTTTGTTCCTTGTGGAACATAGTTAGTAAACGGGTAAACAAGATCGGGTGGTCGGGTGATCGGGTGATCGGGTGATCGGGGTGATCGGGGTGATCGTACACCAAGTAAGCGGCGTCGCAAGCACGATTTGCTTTGTTAGAGTTACGAACGTAAGAATCGAACAAAGGCTAAATACTAACGGCTAAGAGCTAAGGGCTAAAAGACAAAGCCCGCAGCCAGTAGCTCATGGCTAGCAGCTCGTTTGCTACAATTCGGGCTTCCATTTCGGGATGGTTCCATGAAAAAACATTTTCTTCCTGCCATAGCAAGCTGGTTCGTTATCTCTACCTGCTTGGTTGCCGCCCAGGAGCACAAACCTCTTTTGCTGGTGCTGAGCAAACCGGCGGCCAAGCTGCAGATTGTCGATCCGCTCGCAAAGAAAGTGATTGGAGAAGTGCCAACCGGGACCGCTCCTCACGAACTTACCGTCTCTGAAGACGGCAAAACAGCATTTGTTGGAAACTACGGCGCCCAAGTTCCCGGCGATAGTCTCTCGATCATTGATTTAGCGACCAGAAAAGAAATTCGCCGGCACAATATAGGAGCTTTGCGGCGGCCGCACGGCATGGTGGAGAGCCACGGCAAGATCTACTTTACGGCCGAAGTGAATAAAGTTGTGGCCCGCTATGATCCGGCGGGCGACAGCGTCGATTGGATCGAGGGCACCGGCCAGGACTCTACCCACATGCTGGTGATTACCTCCGACGAGAAGAAGATATTTACTGCTAACATCGCGTCCGATTCGATCAGCGTTTTGGAACCACGGGGGCAAGGCCAGAACTGGCATGTAACGCAGATCAGCGTCGGCAAAAATCCTGAAGCTATCGATCTTTCCCCGGACGAAAAAGAGGTCTGGACAGCACACTCCGGCG
>DASZFK010000573.1:0-3044 GCA_035939855.1 Candidatus Angelobacter sp. | reverse complement strand
CCCCAGGCATGAGGAGAGCGCATCATCACGCCTTCCAACACGGCTTGGCCGCCGATCAGTGCTTCCTGGTTGGATTCCAGGGCAGGAAGGAGCTGCTGGATTACAAACAAACGCAAAAACTGACGAAATTTACTCATTTATTTCGATTAGATGATCGGCGACCTTCGCAGGGTTCCACCGACTTGGGCAGGCCAAGGATCACCCGTCTGCCCAAGAGATTCTATGCTATTTTACGGCAAAGCGACAGCCCGCCAAAGGGCTGAGTCCCAAAGTCGTTTCTGAACGCCTGAATGAAAGCCATTGCCGCCTAACCGGCTTTGCATCCAATATGTTGCTGATGCAATCTTTGGCTGCCACCTGTGAAGCTGTCGCTGCCACAACCAAGAAGACCGAAAAAGTTCGTTTGGTAGCCGAGTATTTCCGCTCCCGCTCCGTGCCCGAGGCTGCCCAGGCAGCTCTCTTTCTCTCCGGACGTATCTTCCCTGCCTGGGACGAGCGGACCCTTCAAATCGGCGGCACATTGCTGTGGCGTGCGGTGGCCGAAGTTTCCGGCAAAGGCGAGGTGGCAATGACGGCTGCCTATAGGAGACATGGCGACTTGGGGGCAGCAACCTTTGAAGTGCTAACGAGTGAGACGAGAGTAGAGCCCAGGGAAACAGCGAACTCCGGGAGCCTGCCAGTCCTGGAACTGGCTGCCACCTTTCAGGAACTGGCGCAAAGGTCTACGACCGCCCACAAAACAAAGGTAATTGAAGACTTGCTGCGCCGGGCAACACCCTTGGAAGCCAAGTACCTGGTAAAGATCGTCAGCGGCGATCTGAGGATCGGACTACGGGAAAGCCTGGTGGAAGAAGCCATTGCTAAAGCGTTTGACGAACTCCTCGTAGAGGTCCAGCGCGCCAACATGATGCTGGGTGATCTCGGGGAGACATTACGCTTGGCAGCAGAACACAATCTCGGTGCTGCCCGCATGAGGTTGTTTCATCCCATCGGATTCATGCTGGCGAGCCCCGCTGAGGACGCCCGGGAAGCGTTCGAGTATTTCACCCATGCAGCCGTGGAAGACAAGTATGACGGCATTCGGGCCCAGGCACATTGCGGAGGCAAGAACGATCTGCGCGTGCGCATATTTTCCCGGACGCTGGATGAGATCAGTGAATCTTTTCCTGAACTTCCCGGAGCGCTGCTGGCCTTTCCCGAGCCGGTCATCTTTGATGGCGAGATTCTTGCGTGGCAACCGGAGGAGGGCCGAGCGTTACCGTTCTCTGCCCTGCAAAAACGACTGGGGCGAAAGAAGGTCTCCTGGGAGATGGTGCGGGAAATTCCAACGGCCTACGTGGTGTTTGATGTTTTGTACGCAGGCGACCAGTTAATGATTGAGAAGCCGCTGCAGGAACGCAGGAAGATGCTCGATCAGATCTTCTCGTCCGTTCCTGAAAACGGCCTCAATGTTGAGCATGAAATTGCAGCTCGCGGCCCACAAGGAAAGCTCATGTTTGAGCCAGCCATCACATCGCCCGGTGGGTTTCCGCGCGTGATCCAGGCCCCTCTTTTGACCGCCAGTTCCCCAGAGCATCTCGAAGAAATATTTGAAGCGGCGCGCAATCGTGGCAACGAAGGCCTGATGGTCAAAGACCTCAATTCAGCTTACACTCCCGGCCGCCGGGGAAAATCGTGGCTCAAGCTGAAGCGTGAATTAGCCACGCTCGACGTGGTGGTAACCGCGGTGGAATGGGGTCATGGGAAGCGTGCGAAAGTCTTAAGCGACTATACCTTTGCCATTCGCGATGGCGACCAGCTATTGAATGTGGGCAAAGCGTACTCCGGGCTCACAGACAAAGAGATCGCGGAAATGACTCAGTGGTTTCTCGAACATACGATGGAAGATCATGGCTTCACCCGCATCGTTGAGCCGAAAGTGGTGCTGGAGGTGGCTTTCAATAACATGATGAAATCGGATCGCCATGCGAGTGGCTTTGCATTGCGGTTTCCACGAATCCTGCGTATCCGCAATGACAAACCCGTTGAAGAGATTGACACGCTCGATAAGGTGAGGGAGATCTACGAAAAACAAGGATCGACTCTCAAATCGGGTGGGCTTCGCTGACCACGGCGACACATGCTAGAAAGATCCTTGCACTTGCGGCAGAGATTGACTCACCATCGCACCATGCACGATGGCGCGGGCGGGATGCTGCCGCAGACCGGTGGGGCGGGGAAATATTGGGTCGTGACCTGCACTTCTGTCGCCGTCTTTTCATCGAATAGCAATGTAATGAGCTTGAGCGCCTCATCAAGTCCTGATGAGATTCCACCCCCGGTCAATCGGTTACCCGAAACGATGAAGCGCTGGTTGGTGGTGTCGACATCGATCGCGGGGAAACGTTTCAGGCATTCGACGAATGCCCAGTGGGTCGTCGCCTTGTGGCCGTCAAGCAGCCCCGCACGCGCGAGCAGCAAGGCACCCTCGCATACCGAGCATACCCATTTCGCCTTCGCTGCCACTTGGCGGAGATAAACCAGATAATCACAGTCCGGATCAGACATCATTTCCCCCAATACTTCTGGATCGCCGCCCGGCACCCACAGCACGTCAAGTATCGGCGTTTCGGCAAAACTCGAATGTGCCTCGAAACTGAAACCATCCCTGGTGGTGACCGATTCTCCGTCAGCAGAGACTATGATGGTTTCCAGTTTCTTGTCCGGATCGACCCATTTGAACATCTCGTAGGGTCCGGCGACGTCGAGCAGGTCGACACCTTCATAGACAGGGATGCCAAGTTTCATTCGTATCTCCTTCGACCAATTTGCATTCGTCTTGCAATCATGTCAACTGCTATCGAGATATCCCCCACTAGCTTAGAAGCTTCTCAGAATGGCTGCTACCGGGCGGATTGAATACCCAGGGCAATCGCATGAAAGTTTATGCAAGACCCAGGAGTTCAGCCCTGTAGGCATCGCTGGTGGCGGCGATCAGGCGTCTGGCTTTAATTCCGCCTTTGCGCTTCACCGGATCCAATCGGATTAGGTTGAGAGTAATGTGT
>DASZFK010000572.1:0-3301 GCA_035939855.1 Candidatus Angelobacter sp. | reverse complement strand
AAATGGAAACACCGGCAGCGCGGCCAACAAAATCGGCAGATACGTGTTGAAGGAATAGATTGCGGAGTTATGCAGCCAGCCCTTGCTCCCAGCCCACACCCGGATTCCATAGGCGAGGAGGAATGCCACGGCAGTGGCAATCAGGTCGTTAACTATAAAGCTAGATGCGATCAGCCGCGCACGACGAGCAAACATTTCTAAGCCTGCATGAATTTTGAAGGTTTAGCATACCCCAAGCGCGGATGCTTCGCATATAAGATTGCAGCAGCATGGGCAAAGCATTGGCAGCCTACACCGTTAGGGAAAGGGCGCGTATAGTCAAATGATGCTAAGGAGCGATGCCACCTCCTTGCAAGTGGACTGCGGGCAAAAGACCAAAGCAATCGTGTTTTCGGACTGGGCTCGCTGGATCGAAGGGGCCCTTTTTGTCTCGCTGGCGGGACTTGCTCTGTGCGCGCCTCTGTCCACTAAAGGTGCGGTCAACGCCTTCCGGGCAGCCACAATATTTTGGCTGATTCTGATCTGCACTCGCAAATTCAAGGTTCTTGAGCAGCCTTTAGTGCGTCCGCTTTTGCTGTTCCTGTTATTCTCTGGCATTTCCACAGCGCTTTCGACCGAACCTTCGCTTAGCTGGGGTCGGATGCGGACAGTGACCCTCCTGGTGCTTGCTGTTCTTATGGCTCAAGTCACCATCAGCTTGCGGCAGCTGAAGATCCTGGTTGGTTTACTGCTCGGAGCGTGCCTTATTAGCGTCATCTACACAGAGTGGCAGTATACGTTCGGAATAGGCGTCAAGCCGATCGAGGCCGAAACTGCATCTGTATCGCTGGCGCAACTTGGTCTGCAAAAAGATGACATTATTCAAAGGGTGAACGGGAAGCCAACACGTACTCCACGACAACTGCTCAACATGTTGGATCAGCTGCCATCAGACGGCGGGTTGCAGCTTCTCATAAGCCGTGGATCTCCCTCAAAGCGACTGACCATCTCAGTCAGTCAAGAAAAACTTCTGGTTCACGCGCTACGACAGCCAGGGACAAGCCTGGTTGTGGCCCACCCTCTGCGTGCGGAAGGTTTTCTGAAGCACTATTTCCCTTATTCAGAGGTCCTGGTCTTGACGGGCTTGCTCTGCTGGGGGTTGTGTCTGGCTGGCGGCAGTACCAGCCTTCGACCTCGGATGTTCCTGGGCTTTGCGTTTCTCGCGATCACCGAGGCTGTGGCTCTCACCCTCACGCGAATTTCCCTACTAAGCCTCTTTTTGGGGGCTCTGCTGATTGCACTCTTGCGTACAGGCCGCAAGAACGCCGTATTGATAATGCTGGGATTTACCTTGGTTGCGGCGCTTGGCATGCACTGGGTGGGGAAGCAGAGGGCGCTGACACTATTCGACCCTAGCGACCCCGGTACCGAATATCGGCTGCTGATGTGGAAAGACAGCCTTAAGCTCATTCGTGCGCATCCGCTCTTCGGCGTCGGCCTTGACAGCGTCGCCGGGGATTGGCGCCGATGGGACCTGGAGGCGTATCACCGTTTCGATCTCAAGAGTCATTTTCACTCCACTCCGATCCAACTCGCGGTGGAATGTGGATTGCCTACCCTGGTCATTTGGGTGTGGCTAATGGGTGCCTACCTGGTTTTTCTGCTGCAACTCCTGGCCAGACTCCGGCACGCAAACTGGTTTGCCGAAGGAGTCACTTCCGGGGTATTGGGCGGTCTGGTCGCGTTCTTGCTCATTGCAATGGTTCAGTACAACTTTGGGGACGCCGAGGCAATGGTTGTGTTTTGGTTTTGTATGGGATTAGCTTTTGCTATTCAAAAAACTGTGGTCAATACAACCCAGGATGAGATCATTCCCGTGCATGACAAAGATCCGAAGCATAGTTTGATTGTGGCAAGTCTAGGTTAGGGTGAACTCATCTCTGGAATGCGGGGACTGCAGCAACTCTGGTCGAGGCTTTTCCCCCGTCAATTCGAGAAAAAGCTTTCTGGGCGCCTTTCTATCCGGGCGGGATCGCCGCAGTTACCCTAGTACCATCCCTGCCGGATGATATCTCCAGCGAGCCTCCAAGTTGTCGCATCCGCTCTTTCATGCCGCGGAGCCCCACTCCGATGGCTCCCAACCAGTCTTCACCTGATTCTTCCAGGATCGCGGAGGGAATTCCTTTTCCTTGGTCTCTGATTTCGAGAACCGCCATTCCCCGCTGGATCGACAATTGAACATGAGCAGTCGGACTGCCCGAATGGCGATGCACATTGGCTAAGCTCTCCTGAAGCACGCGAAACAAAGCCAGTTCAAGATCGCGCGACAAACGTCCAAAATCGGGTGAAATGTCGAAACTTGCCTGGATACCACTACGCTTCGTGAAACCACCGAGATACCAGGATATTGCGGATTTCAATCCCAGCTCTTCCAGCATCGGGGGATAGAGCAGATGAGATATGGTGCGAACTTCCTTAACGCATTCCTCGGCCAGATGAACACATTGGGCAACTTTTTCCCTGGTTTCAGTTTCCCCCGGCTCTAGGCTGGACGCCAGGGTATCCAGGCTCATCTTCATCGCTGCCACATATTGGCCCAGGCTGTCATGAAGATCTCTGCCGATGCGCCTTCGTTCTTCATCTTGAGTCTTCAGCAGATGCAGGGAGAGCGCCCGTAGCGATTTTTCCGCTTTCATTCTCTCTGTAACGTCCCGCGTCACTTTGCCGAAGCCAACGAGCCTGTCAGTATCATCTCGAAGCGCAGTGATGGTTACACTTGCCCAGAATTTCGATCCGTCGCGGCGCAGGCGCCAGCCTTCTTCCTCGAATCGCCCTTCTTTTTCCGCAATTTCGAGTTCGCGGCGGGGCTTGCCGGCCCGAAGGTCGTCCTGGCAGTAAAAACACGAAAAGTGCCGGCCAATAATTTCCGATGCCGTGTAGCCCTTGAGTCGTTCGGCACCAGTGTTCCAGGTGCTGACATGCCCTCCGGGATCCAACATAAAGATCGCGTAGTCCTGAACGGCCTCCGTCAGCAAACGAAATCGTGCTTCACTGCGCCGAAGAGCTATTTCCGCACGTCTGCGTTCTGTGAGATCACGAGTGACCTTTCCGAAACCGATCAGGTTGCCCGCCTCATCACGAATTGCGCTGATTATCACGTTCGCCCAAAATTTGGAGCCATCCTTACGAACTCGCCACCCCTCATCTTCAGAATGGCCATCTTTGGCGGCCAGCTCGAGCAACCTCTGGGGCTTGCCGTCCCGGACATCTCCTTCAGGGTAAAAACACGAAAAGTGTCGCCCCACTATCTCTGACGCCAGGT
>DASZFK010000571.1:0-6935 GCA_035939855.1 Candidatus Angelobacter sp. | reverse complement strand
ATCTGGCAGGTATGAGGCTCCGATACTTCGGTTATGCGCTGATTCCGATTCTGCCGGTTCTCTATTACCTGCTCTTTCATGTAGGCTGGCGGCGCGAGCGGATTCTCGCATATCTCAACCCCTGGGCCGACCCTCAAGGACGCGGCTTTCACGTGATCCAATCGTTAATCGCCGTTGGGACGGGCGGAGTGACTGGCATCGGTTTAATGGAAGGGAAGCAGAAGCTCTTTTATTTGCCGGAGCCGCATACCGATTTCATCTACGCCGTTGCCGCCGAAGAACTGGGGCTGATTGGCGCAGTTTTCATCGCGGTATTGTTCTTCATCTTCGCCTATCGCGGATTCCGCACGGCCCTTCGTATGCGCGATCCCTTCGGGCGCTTCCTGGCCGCGGGCATCACGACCATGATCGTGGTGCAGGCCTTCTTCAACATGAGCGTGGTATTGGCGCTGCTCCCCACCAAAGGTATCCCGCTGCCGTTTATCTCTTACGGCGGATCATCGCTCTTCGTAATGCTGGCCAGTGTAGGCGTGCTGCTCAACATCACCCAGCATACGGAGTGACCGAACAAGGGTGGAACGATGCTTCATATCACCAACGGCGAATCTGTCGTGCAGAGCTTTCGTGAAGGAGCAATTCCTGGATCATATCTCCCGTGGAACGATGCCCTGCACGATGGGCCTGTTCCGGACGTTCCAACGCTTGCCGAACTCTCCGATATTCGCGCCCGCTTCTTAAGTCAGCCTGAAGAAGAAGGCTATGAGCAGATACGTTCGAGCTTCGCGGCTCGCGACCGGACTTTGGCGGACTCGCTTGCTCACGACGAGATCGTCCTATGGTTTGAGCATGACCTGTTCGACCAGTTACAGCTCCTGCAACTGCTGGACTGGTTTTCAATACAAAAATCTGAAGGCCCGCGGCTGAGTCTTATCCGGGTCGATGCCTTTCCCGGTATCCAGCCGTTTTACGGTCTTGGACAATTGACAGGCCAGCAACTGGCAACGCTCTTCCCCGCACGCCAGGCGGTCACCGTGGAGCAGCTCACGCTCGGTCGTGAAGCATGGAGAGCTTTTCGTGCAAGCGATCCTGCCGGTCTAGCCAGCCTGCTTAAAGAGGAGAGTTCCGGCCTGCCATTTCTACGTGCAGCTTTGCGGCGCTTCCTGGAGGAATATCCTTGGGTTCATGATGGGCTTTCGCGGAATCAACGCCAGATTCTGCGCGCGGTGGACGCCGGAGCCAGGAGCAAACCGGATATCTATGCGGCCTCGCGGCAGTTCGAGGAGTGTCCGTGGGGAGACCTTTCCGTGTATTGGCGGATTGCGGCGCTCGCGTCCGCGCCTAACCCGGCCCTGAAGCACTTTGCACCCGGCGAATATGAGATTACTGAATTCGGACATCAACTGCTGGCAGGCAACGCTGACTGGATGCATTCGAGCGGCAGTGTGGACATCTGGCTCGGCGGGGTACATCTTTCCAGTGCTGACGCCCCTTGGCGCTGGAACAATGATTTGCAAACCTTAACTTCCTAAAAATCTACTAATCAGGCAATGCTGAATTTGTAGCCGAGATGCTCTTCGAAGTTCTCGTCGCAGTCCGGGCAAAGAAACGTCTTTGACAGGCTCTGTGCGGTGATGAAGGAATGTCCCTGGGGACAGATCACAAGAAAAGTACGGCTTTTCATAAGTTGTTTGCCTGGATTCCACGTTAGGGTAAATTATGATATATGTCAAATATATGCTTTGATAAACTTAGATAGGAAAAAACTATGGAAGTCCATCAGCTTCGGTATTTTTGCGCAGTGGTTGAGACCGGCAGCTTCACTCGCGCGGCTGCCCGCGAGCATGTAGCCCAGCCGTCGCTTTCGCAGCAGATCATGAAACTCGAAGAGGAATTAGGGGCCCTGCTGTTTGAGCGTCTGGGACGAACAGTGCGCGTGACCGATCTAGGCCAGACTTTCCTGCCGCGAGCACGGGCCATCCTCCGGGAGTTGCAGGCTGCCAAGGACGAAGTTGTAGAAAGAAAATCGTCTGTCTCGGGACCGGTCTCTATCGGTGTGATCCCCACGATTGCTCCCTATTTCCTGCCCTCGCGCATTGCTACTTTTTCGCGCAAGTTTCCAGATTCGTCCCTCTCGGTTGTGGAAGACATCACCTTGGGATTGATGGATCGTCTGCGCGCCGGCACTATCGACCTCGCCCTGATGGCTCTCCCGTTGCGCGGGCATGACTTCGAGTCGTTTCCGCTGCGGACGGAGCGTCTATTTGCGATCTTGCCAAAAGGACATGAACTGGCCCGGAAACGTGCCTTGACATTGAAAGAGTTGCGCAACGAACCTTTTCTGCTGCTGCGCGACGACCACTGTTTTCGCGAGACTGCCATGGAGGTCTGCCAGCGCGCCCGTATCCTGCCCCAGATTGTTTTTGAAAGCGGCCAGTTCAGCAGCATCTTGGGAATGGTTGGCGCCGGCTTGGGTGTCTCAATCGTGCCGGAAATGGCGTTGGAGCGCCGCCCTGATTGCAGCTTTGTGGTGATTTCCGACGAAAAAGCATCGCGCACAATCGGGGTCGCGACCATCAAAGGGCATTTTTTGAGTAGAGCACAAAAAGCGTTTATGGCCCATCTGCGGGCGCATGCCCAGGCCCGACCTGAGCGAACACACCAGGAGCCGGAACTTAACAAACCGAGTTAGTACTTTGACTACGCTGCTTTCAAAGGCTTGGCTATTGCAGGAGTAAAAAACATCGCCCCTGGAATCAGCAGATCAAGGCGTCTGGGGCAGCGCCAGATTTCTTTCCACTTGTGCGCGGCGGAGATTGTGTGAAGGGTGGCGCTTGGTCGACCACCCTGCTCTACTGCTGGTCATTAATCAAAATCGCCGAAGGCATCCAGGATCGGAGGAACTCCGGTAACGTGAAGGGTATGGGTGCCGGTTCCACCGCTGATTAGCTTATATTCTTCCGTCGTCAACTCCCGTGCACCCGCTCGTCCAAGAACTCTCGTCTGTTTTGACATTGTCTTTTGGGCTCCTTTTGGGCTGTTGAGAAAATTGAATTTCTTTATCAATAGCCCGCCGGTAAGGATACTCCAAAATTGAATTTCCCGAGTAGCTGTGTCTCGCATTTCGCTTCCGAATATCGGGGGGTGTCAATCGTGCCGGTTTTGGCGCGGTGGGAGTAAATTGCGAGTCTTCAGGCAGACGTTGGTGGACAACCACCAATTAGCAAACACATTTACGCGCTCCTGCGACTCTCACGCCATTCCTGCCCTCCTTATATAATCGAAAGTTTATGCCGCAGTTGTTTCAATGCGGCAATTTCATCAGTACAAAGGAAATTCTTTTGCCTCTCGACTTCTTAGGTGATCTTCGTCGTACCCATGTATGCGGGGAGCTTCGCGCCCACCATGCTGGCGAACAAGTTGTCCTGATGGGCTGGATTAACCGTCGTCGCGATCTCGGCAACGTGATCTTCATTGATCTGCGGGACCGCACTGGAGTCTCGCAGCTTGTGTTTGACAGGGGCGAAAATGCCGCCGTCCATGAGAAAGCCAGTAGTTTGCGTTCTGAATACGTCGTGGCAGCGCTGGGCAAGGTGCGCCGTCGTGACCCGGACACAGTGAACGACAACATCGCGACCGGCCAGATTGAAATCGTTGTCCAGGAACTGAAGGTGCTGAATGACTCCAAGCATCCGCCGTTCCTGCCGGGTGAGGACGGGCCGATCAACGAAGAAGTGCGTCTCAAGTATCGCTATATTGACCTGCGCCGCCCTGGGATGCAGTTCAATATAGAACTCCGGCACAAGGTATCTCTGGCCATTCGCCAGAACTTGTCCAGCAAAGGGTTCTTTGAGATCGAAACTCCATTCATGACTCGCTCCACACCTGAAGGAGCCCGCGACTACCTTGTTCCCAGCCGCGTGTATCCAGGGTCGTTTTACGCGCTGCCGCAATCACCGCAGCTTTTCAAGCAGATCCTGATGATCTCGGGCTTCGACAAATACTTCCAGATCGTTCGCTGTTTTCGCGATGAGGACCTGCGCGCCGATCGCCAGCCGGAGTTTACCCAGATCGACCTGGAGATGAGTTTCCCTCAACCCGACCGCGTTTTTGAGGTTGTAGAAGGCTTTCTGCAAGCGGCATTCAAAGCTGCAGGCCATGAGTTGAAGACGCCTTTTCTGCGCATGACTTATGACGAGGCCATTCGCAAATATGGTATCGACAAACCCGACATGCGCCTGCCCGCGATGACCGAGATCCAAAAGGCGTTTACTCCGGAAGAATTGGCGGAGTTGAGGATCGATAGCACGATGCCGGCGGTGGCCATCCGCATACCTGGAGTTGGGAAGCTGTCGGACCGCGAGAAAAAGGAACTTCGTCCGCTTGGGGAAGAGCTTGCCAAAAGAAACAAAGATTTCGCGGGCGTGCTTTACGATTTCGTTCAACTGGAAAAAAAGCATCCGCAGATCGCAATCAGGATTCGGGAAATGTGCGGCGCCGGTCCTGATGACCTGATTGTGCCGGTGGTCACGATTGCATCTGCCGATGGTGCGCCGAAGAATTGGTCGGAGCGAAACAGAAAGGCGCACTACACCTCGGCGGGCGAGGCGCGTCTTGAATTGGCGCGCAAATACGCCGACCGCCACAAAGCCTTTGAGAGAACTGGAAACGTCGAGCATGACTTCCGCCTGCTCTGGGTGACGGACTTTCCCATGTTCGAGTACGACGACAAAGAAGGTCGCTGGAACGCTGCCCATCATCCTTTCACCTCGCCGCATGAGGCCGACATGGACAAACTGGAGTCCAACCCTGGCGCTGTGCGTGCGCTCGCTTATGACGTCGTGCTCAACGGCACTGAGCTGGGGTCAGGCTCCATCCGTATCCATCGTCAGGACATCCAGAAGATCATTTTCCGCGCGCTTGGCATGACCGACGACGAGGCCCGCTCTCGCTTCGGCTTTTTCCTGGATGCGCTCGAATATGGAACCCCGCCTCATGGAGGAATTGCTCTTGGCCTTGACCGAATCGTGATGATCCTGGCGGGAGCCGACAGCTTGCGCGAGGTCATTCCATTTCCCAAGACTGCCAAAGCGGTTGACATGATGGTGGATGCGCCCACGCCGGTAAGCGACGCGCAATTGAGGGAGTTGGGGATCAAAATCAAATAGGGCTACAATGTATAGGTAACAAAACAGGATGTAAATTTCATGGCAGCAGATAAGCAACACGCCCACCATCTCCTCGATCAGCTCGATAGCGGCCAACTCGCGGCCGTAGTGCGTCTGCTAGAAGTGATGACCGATCCAGTGGTGCGAGCTCTCGCCAACGCTTCAATGGACGACGAACCGCTTAACGCGGAAGAGATTCACGCGCTAGATGAATCTCAGGAGTGGCTGGAACATAATCAAGCGATCCCCCATGAGCAGATATTGGCTGAGTTTGGGATAACCCAAGAAGAAATCGATAATTACAAGCCTGCAAAATGAAACGGATTGTCTGGACCGAACGAGCCAGGAGTGACGTCCGACGTCTTGACAGGTCCATTGCCATGCAAATTTTTTATGCCCTAGATCGATTTGCCAAATTTGGTGAAGGCGACGTAAAAACTCTACAGGGGCGTGATGAGAACCGGCTCCGCGTGGGCGACTACCGTCTCTTGTTTGTCGTTACGGCTAAGGGCATCGAAGTTCGTCGAGTCCGGCACCGTAACGAGGCGTACCGCTGAACTCTAATAAAGCCGGGACTTCAACCCTTGTCAGGAATTCAACATGAATCGCTCCGGAGCCATGAGTGCAATTTTTGCAGTGACTTTTCTGATTGTGGTTGGCACGCCCAGGCCTCAATATGTTTTTGCTGTCGCTGCTTTGCTCATTTTTGGGTTTGTAGTGATAGGGTTCCTGCTGTTTCCCAGGCTCAAGGCAGTCATGCCGTTCAGTCTGTCGCCAACTGGACCATCCAGTGAGCAGGAGAAAAAGGTGCTGGTTGCCGGTACGGAAGTCCTGGCTACCGGTTATCCGCAACATTTTACTTGCGTTTTCCAGGTCCGATCTTGGTTGCTCTTGGTGGTCATAGCGGCGCTCTCGATCTCAGCATTTTTCGTGCTGGTCTCCAATGGACAGTTCGCGGATCGCGTTCAGGGAAGTGACCTCTCCGGCATCTATGGAGTTACGGTCATTACCTGGCTGGCTTTCTGGATTGCCACCAAGTGGTATTCGGAGCAGTCGCTGCTGGCCAGGTCTGTTGTGACCTTCGGCACGGTGACGAGCGTCTGCGAGTTGGGCGTGGGCCGCGAACTCCGTTACGAATTCAGGGACGCTGCAGGCGGCTACTTTGGTGGCATTCAGCGCGACCGTCTCGCCCGCAAGGTCGATAATCTCGTGTTCGTCCTGTATGACAAATCGAATCCCGACAAAAACTCATCCAGCCGCGGGTTCATCTTCCGAAGTTTCACAGTCTATCCAGCACGGCAATTCATGCAGGATGAAGCATGAGCCGGTTAAACCAGTGGCAATCTGGTTTTCAAATTAAAAATTAGAATTTACTCGATTATAAATTCCCTAGTGTCGTTCCACGGTGCCCTTCAGAATGACCATACTTCCGGGAACATCGGGCTTCATGTTGTCTTCGGCAGTGATGAGGATATCGAAATCCTTATAAGGTGTGGTTGCTTTCAGGCTGCCCTCAAGGTCTCCATTGACTCGCAGCGCGCCCAGCAACTCCGGTTCTTTGCCTCGCGGCTGGACCCACACCAGGTATGTTGTTCTTGCCGGCGTTAACGATTGTGGCGCGGCCATGTGTTTTACCTGGACTTCGACTTCCGTGTTGTTGTTACGGTCGTTGCTTGTTATCACCTTTCCCATGGCCGCCGGCGTGGCCCCGGTATTGGTCAAGCGGTCCTCACGACCAAACGCGACGATGGTCAGCAAAAAGCTCAAGAT
>DASZFK010000570.1:0-8373 GCA_035939855.1 Candidatus Angelobacter sp. | reverse complement strand
CAGCAGATCGAGGCCTGAATGCCGACCTTCGGCTGGCCGGGCAGGGCAAATTCCACCCGGACCTGGCTATTGGAAGGAATTGGCGATTCACAGCGAACCGACATTCCTCCGGCGCTTACCTCTACCGTCATGGCAGAAAGGTTTTTAGCGCCGCTTTGGATGGAAGCTTCAACAACTACTGGAATCCGTACGTAGCGCCGCAATTCGTGGAGAACCAGCAAGTGAGTGGCGCGCGCCACCTTCAGCACACTCTGCCTTTCCAGAGGTTCATCGAATACGGCGTTAATACCATAGCTCGAAAAGCGCAATGCTTCCTTGAAGTTGCGGGCAATGCCATAGAGGATAATGCGCCGGTTGGAGCTTGAATTCCGAGTCCCGCTTAAGACTTTCTCAGCGTCCGGGTCATAAAGCCGCAGGATACAGGCTTCAAACTTTTGCCTGGTCAAGAGAGGCATAGGATCTCCTGCGATTGGAACAATTTGGACGTCGAATTGCCTAAAGCAATCTTGCAGCATTGCATTCGTAGCCGCATCCAGGTGGAGGGTAGCGATGCGGGCGCTGACTTTTTCTGAAACAGAGGTTCCTGAAGCACTCATAACGTACAGTTTCCCAAATTACTTTGACGCAGAGCTTTCTCTCCTGCAAGAAGCGGCGATCACCCGGTTTCTTCCGGCTTGCTTGGCCTGATAAAGCGCGCCATCGGCTGCGGCGACCAATTCGTCCCTGATATTGCCATGGCTCGGATAATCAGCAACTCCGCAACTGATTGTTACGGGACGAGGCACTCCCGGAAATGGATGGCTTTCAATCTGGCGGCGCAGCTTCTCGGCCACCACCAAGGCGTTCGCTCCGGTAGTCTCCGGTATGATGATCGCAAATTCCTCCCCTCCGTAGCGAGAGACCATATCTACCTTTCGGAGATGCTGCTTTAAAATGGTGGAGACGCCTCGTAAAACTTCGTCTCCCAGCAAGTGTCCAAACTCGTCGTTCAGCCTCTTGAAATGATCAATATCCACCATGATGACGGACATACGTCCCATAAAGCGCACGGCCCGCTCCAACTCTTCGGCGATGCGCATTTCAAAGTAGCGGCGGTTGAAAATCCCAGTAAGGCCGTCCACGTAGGCCAACTCCTTCATCCGCTCAAAGTTGTTCGCGTTCTGGATGGCCGCCGCGCAGATATCCGCCACTGACTCCAGCGGCTGAATCTCGTCCTGGTCAAAGCCGTTGTCACCGGCCCGATCAAGGGCCAGCACTCCCAACTTTTCACCGAAAAAGATCAACGGAACGCACATTTCCGACTTGGTTTCGAGAAAACCGGGAACGTATCTTGCCACAGCAGTCACATCGTTTTCGATCAGGCTTTTGCCTTGGGCGAGCGACTGGGAGGCCAACCCAACACCAGGAGCAAGATGGGTGCCCATATCGACATTGGGCGTCAAAGTGCCTTCGTAGGCGCGAACGCGGAGGCCGTCGCCTTCAACCAGTAAGACGGCTACATGATCGATGCGGAACCATTCGAGAATGAGACGGCAAACTACGGTCAGCAACTGGTCCAGATCGAGAACCGCTGTGGTTTGGCGGGCCACCGCGTTAATGGCTTCCAGTTGTTCAGCTCGACGCCTTTCCAGCGAATATAGCCTGGCGTTTTCCAGTGCGATCGAGGCCTGAGTAGAAAACAGGGTGAGCAGGTCGATCATTCCGGCATCAAAATACCCGATCTGGTCACTCTGAAAATCGAGCACTCCTACGACCTCGTCGCGGACCATGAGCGGAATTGCTACTTCCGACTTGGTTTCTTCGACCCGCTGGATATAACGGGAGTCCTTGCTGACATCCTCAGCATGAATTGGGCGTTTTAATTTGGCAGCCGCGCCGGTCAAGCCCTTGCCGATTGGCACGCGATATCCGGTATCCACGTTGCTGCGGCCAAAGTGCTTGTGAACGTAGAGTTCCTGCCTGCTCTTATCCAGCAGCATCACGGCGCCATTCTGCAATTGAAAATAATCGCGGATGATGGAAAGGATTTGACTTAAAACCTCATCCAGATCGAAGGTGGAGAGGACCGCCTGGCTGGCATCGTACAAAATGGCGATCTTTTGCATGGATTCGAGCACGAATCTGTCTCCACTGGAACAAATATCAGATCAAACCGAGTGACTCCCGGAGGGAGGAAACTGCCGTAGGGGAAAAGAGCACTGCAAAGCCTGACAAAACGGCTATAGGCATCGGATTTTACAGCTATTTGCCCCTGAAGGGAATAAATTTCGGGTTTGCAAGTTAGCTGCCTGGGTTCAGGTTGAATTCGAGATGCGGGCCAGTTATGGGACTGAACAGGTGCTCATTGACTGAAGGGCCAATCGGACAATGGCTCAAGCGATCAACGCTGGAGCAAATCGACAGCCTCCTTCGGATCGGTGACCCGGAAATGCTTTGCCAGTGATGGATGGCGTTGAGCGACGGCCTGGTACATGGCATAAGCCACTTTGCGATACGAAATGTGGCCTGCAGGCGCGGTGCGCAGCTCGGCAATGTAAAGTGCCTCAGCAAGGTCCATTTTGAAAAGCGTTCGCTTGCGAAATGCCAGGGGAAGAACGTACAGGCCAACCGACGGAGCTGGGGTTGAAGCAAGTTGGTCATGCATGGCAAGAACGCGCTTCATGGCTTGCTGATAACGCGATTCCAGACCGGCAGTTACGATTTCCGGCGGCGTGTCGTAGCCGTGCAGACTGGTAAATCCCTGCTCAATTTGGGTGCAGCGACGATGACGATGCATGTCGCGAAAGCCTCCGACATCCATGAGGATGTCAAACTTGAACTGCTGGCCGGCGTGATAGCTCCGCAGGGGTTCATCGTGTGGACCGCGGTGACGCAATCCCAGATCTATGACTTCCTGCCTCTGAGCGGCGCTCATAGACTGCACGCGCTGAGTGACCTGACGGTAAGAATAGTGGCAAGCCGAATAAAGCAGTGTGGAAGCTATTTCAACTTCAATGGGTTCATCGTCCATCAAGTCAACGAGGGGCGCTGCCTCGATGGGGGCGCTACCCATGATTTCCTTTGCTGCCTGAGCCAACGCTTCTCTGGTTTTGATGGTATATGCATTGGCTTCGGCGTACTTGACCAGCGTAGGGGCAACACTGACTGGGCGCAGAAGTAACTGATGTGCCTTATTGCCCAGTTGCCGATCGAGGGACCCGATATCCTCCACCAGTTCCTGCACCGCTTGTGATTGAACATTGAATGCAGGCTGCCGCGCCGCCTGTTTCAACAGCTCGCCCAGGCGTACAACTTCAGGAAAAGGACTGGAGAGCAGACGCGCAATCTGCATCTCCAGCGTGCGGGCATTGACGATCTCGCCCAGAGACGTATTGGTTCCCAGAGGCAACAGATAGCGTGAAATGTCAAAGGCCCGGGCCCGAAGCGTGCGGGTGTATGCCTCGTCCGGCATTTCCGGAGGACGAACGACAATTCCTTTGTAGTACTGAAGCATCTCCTGGCTGAGAACTTCATATTCGGAAAAGAGGAAATCGACGGTGGCACAATAGCCGGAACGGAGCGATTCATCGCCGTCGAAATCGGGCACATAGTATCCGCTCTTTTTGAAGTTCTGGTAGCGGGTGGAGCGTTCCTGGCCGTCCCAGCGCTGCTCGTCCACGAGGATGATGGCCGCCAGGATCGAAAGCTTTTCAATCGCCAGGGCAATGTGGGCCAGATCGGCAATGGAACGATGGCCATACTGAAAATAAAAAGTATTCAGGAATTGCTCGGCCTTCTGTTCGCTGATCTCCTTCAAGGACTCTTTCATCGAGAGCGCCGAACGCGAATACTTGGCCATGGCATAAGCCTGGACTTCAGGCTCAACACCATGGACAGCAAAGACGTTGATCTGGGGCGTCGTTAGGCTTCCGTTCTTTTCGACTAATCCTTGTTTGGTGGTTGGATCGGGCATGAGGTTAGAAGCATTTTAGCTGAGACAAGGGAAATCTGAATTGGTTTTACGCGCGAAGAGATTATTCCTTGAGCTCGGGGATTGATACAAATCTCTTCCCTGAATATTTCTCTAACAATTGCCGGGTAGCCTCTACTGTGTGGCTACGATCGGTGGCGAAGGCACGATGACCACCATCATGCATCAAGATGATCTCCGCTTGACGTTCTTGGTGGGCCGTGATTTGGGAGTCAACTTTGTTCACAATCATCGCCGCTGAGCTGGCGCTCCAGTCATAAGAGGTCACTGACCATAGGACCGGCGTAAGATCGCGTGAGCGCGCAGCCCGCAAAACTGCCGGCCGTCTGCCTCCAAATGGAGGACGGAACAATGAAACCGGACCGCCGATGGCGTCTTCAACCGCTTTCCCGCACTCATCAAGCTCCTGGTGCAACCGGTCTGAAGAAACAAAAATCAGGTTAGGATGCCGAAACGTATGGTTCCCAATCGCATGGCCTGCCTGATGAACGGCCCGCACGATCTCAGGACGCCGACGAACATACTCGCCAATCACAAAAAACGTGGCCTTGGCGTCGTGCCTGGCGAGCAGATCCAGCAGTTCCAATGTGTGAGGGTCGTTGGGGCCATCATCGAATGTGAGCGCCATCTGCCGGGGATCGCTTCCATGCGTCAACGTGCGTCCATAAAGCTGCGAGCCGGGTGCCATAGACGCATATCCGGCATAACTCGCAGCCGCCAGCGCGCCAAGACCGGTGAGAAAGGAAAACATGGAAGAATTTGTAATTGATAATTTCCAATTTTTAATTTAAAGATGCAGCCCTCTTTGAGCAAAGCCTCATTTGTCCCCAAATTCGAATCCAAATTACAAATTAGAAATTATCAATTACAAATTCTACTGGTTTCCCCACTGTTAACTCATTCTGTAATTGCATCAAGACATTTGCGATAGTATTCTGCGTCCAGTCAGTTTCGAACCTCATGGCCAAGCTTTTTGAACCACCCCGTTACATTGCAGTGGAAGGTCCTATCCGCGTCGGCAAGACTACGCTGGCCAATATTATTGCCGACCGGCTCAATGCACAGCGGGTGATCGAGCCGGAGACCAACCCCTTCCTTCGCGCGTTCTATGAAGGCGAACGCGGCGCAGGCTTTCAGGCCCAGTTCGCCTTCCTGATCCGGCGCTTCGAGCAGTTGCGCCGTTTGGAGGTGGGGCCGAACTCGCACAAGACAGTGGTGGCCGACTACATCTTCGAAAAAGACAAGATATTCGCCTACATCAACCTCAACGATGCCGAGTTGGAAATCTACAACCGCTATTACCAGTATTTTCGCCAACAATTGCCACTGCCGGACCTGGTGATCTATCTGCAGGCCTCACCCGAAGTCTTGAAAAAACGCCTGCGCAAGAAGAACGCCACGGCGGAGAGCAGCGTGAGCGACGACTACATCGAAGAGGTTGCCAAAGCTTACGAGCACTTCTTCTTTCACTACACCTCGTCTGACCTCCTGGTGGTCAATACCAATGATATTGATTTCGTCGAACGCCACTCCGATCTTCAGGAGCTATTGCGCCGCGTAAGCGAGCCCATTCGGGGCACCCAGTATTTCCTGCCATTAAGCAACCCCGGCACGCTCGAAGCTTGAAAAACACACTTCGTTTCAAAAAGCATATTTCGTCATCCCGCCGGTCTCCACGCGCGAAGCAAGGGGAGATCGGAGGGCCTGCCCTGAGGTACCAGCCAGCCGAAGGGGACTTGTAATTGCTCGTGTGACAGAGATGTCTCCCGCTGACCCACTCTTCCTCTCTCATCCAAAGCGGGCATAGCCAGAAACTATAAAAACTTGACATGAGGGACACATTTGCGCCATGATTTGAACATGTTCAGTTAAAATAAAGATCCTATGCATTCACCTTCCAAGCTCCGCATCGTCATCGCTGGCGGCACCGGCCACCTCGGCCAGATCCTTGCTCCGCATTTCCATCGACAAGGTCACTCAGTCACAGTGCTCGCACGACAAGTTCGCCCGGCTCCTTGGCAAGTTGTCCATTGGAATGGGAGTGATCTCTCTGATTGGGCCGAAATAGTAGATGACTCCGATGTCGTGATAAACCTTGCCGGTCGGTCCGTCGACTGCCGATACACGCAAGCTCATCGCCAGGAAATCATGGGTTCGAGAATAGACTCGACCCGAGCAATTGGCAGGGCTATCGCGAAGGCGAGCCGTCCGCCCAAAGTCTGGCTCAACGCCAGCACGGCAACTATTTATCGCCACGCTCTGGATCGTCCGATGGACGAGATTACAGGTGAGATCGGAGGGTCAGAGCCAGGAGTACCTCGGGAGTGGACTTTCAGCATTGATGTGGCCAGGAATTGGGAGCACGCATTCTTTGAAGCCTCGACTCCTGGCACGCGAAAAATTGCGATGCGCTCTGCCATGATTATGGGCCCCGGCCCGGGCGCGGTCTTCGATGTCCTTTTAAAATTGGTCCGACTTGGTCTGGGCGGAACCATGGGCTCAGGCAGCCAGTTTTTTTCGTGGATCCACGACACCGATTTTGTCCGCGCTATCGACTTTCTTATCGCGGAAGATCGTTTGGATGGCCTTATCAACGTCTGCTCGCCCAATCCTGTACCGCAACGGGATTTCATGTGCACGCTTCGCCAAGCCTATGGCGCGCGGCTCGGGCTCCCAGCCACAAGATGGATGCTGGAAATTGGCGCTTTTTTCCTGCGCACTGAAACCGAACTGGTTCTGAAAAGCCGCCGCGTTGTTCCGAAACGCCTGCTCGATGCCGGCTTCAAATTCTCCTTTCCGGATTGGCCCGGAGCCGCCAATGATTTGCTTGACCGCTGGCAAAAAGCAGCCTCGACCGGCTCTTATGGAATCGCAAAGACTGATTCAAGAAGCGCCCAATAAGGTGTCAGAGCCATCTGTCCCACGAGGCGCTTTGAAAATCGCATTTTTGCCGCAAATTCTAGATCACTCAGAACGAGCCAAATTCCTCTCTGCGGTTTCTTCTGCAGATCACTGGTCAAGAGTTTTGCTTTTGCCTCTGGTAAACTCGAATATTTCCACTCCCGCAGCGAGGTTGAATTGTGGCGCACACTCCTGTTCTGGTGATCCATGGCGGCGCCTGGGCCATTCCCGATGACCTAGTGGAAGCCCATATTCAAGGAGTGCGCAAGGCTTTGTCGATCGGCTGGCGCTTGCTGGAGCGAGGCGGCTCCGCCATGGACGCGGTAGAATCCGCCGTTGTCTCCATGGAGGATGACGAGGCGTTTGACGCAGGCCGCGGCAGCTTTCTTACGCGTGATGGCCGGGTGCAACTTGATGCGCTCATTATGGATGGCAACACCCTACAGGCCGGTGGGATAGGCTGCGTGGAACACATTCGCAACCCCATCCGAGTGGCCCGGCTGGTGCTGGAAAAAAGTCCGCATGTTTACTTTGTCGCCGAGGGCGCGGAGCGGTTCGCGCGCGAGCACGGCATTGAGTTATGCCGCAATGAAGAGCTGGTGATCGACCGCGAGGTGAAGCGACTGCAAGAGGCTCAGGCAAGAACAGCAGCATCTCCGCAGAAGTCCCCTCCGGTCGGTCCGGAGTTCGGGCACGACACGGTAGGCGCGGTTGCGCTCGACATGCATGGCAACCTGGCCAGCGGAAGCTCTACCGGAGGAACATTGAACAAAGCACCTGGACGCGTCGGGGACTCCTCGCTGATCGGCTGCGGATGTTACGCCGACAACCAAAGCGCCGCAGTCTGCTGCACCGGATGGGGTGAACCCATCATGAAGCTGGTGCTGGGCAAATGGGCTGCTGATCGCGTCCAGGCAGGTTACACTCCCGAACTCGTCAGCTCCGAAGCAATCAAGTTTCTGAAAGCTCGTCTCAACGGCCATGGCGGAATGATCCTGCTCGATGGCAACGGCCGTTTCGGAATCAACCACAACACGCCCCGCATGGCCTGGGCCTACAAGAATATAGACAAGGAAGATATAGGAGTGAACTGCCAGCTTTTCTGACCGTGGTATTCGTGCGCGTGGCTAAAAGGTTTTTGACACACCAACCATGCCCACGAAGATGTATTCCTTTAGTTAGCCCAAACTGTTTGCGGCTGAATGCTAATTGCTGAGAGGGTGAGCAAAAATCGGATAGGACTTCGACCAAGACTCGGCCTACTACTTTTCTGATTCGTGTCCATTCGCGTGTATTCGCGGCTAAATTGGACTATCTAACCATGCCCACGATGCTGTATTCGTCAGCCAAAATGCCGAGCGGGCTCTCCACTAACTGCAACGATAAGGTGCTCGAAATCAATGACTGTTCCAAAACCGATCACCCGATCTCCCGATCACGCGCGATCACCCGATTGGATGTCCGTTGAGAAACTCGCCAGGAAGTTAGCCTTTCAATGGACC
>DASZFK010000569.1:0-12924 GCA_035939855.1 Candidatus Angelobacter sp. | reverse complement strand
GGACGTGCTCACACTGAATGCCCCGTACCCGAGTTGCCAGGCAAAAGCCGACCGCCGTGGCCACTTCTCATGCACCCAACTGCAAGAATTGGCTTTGATAAAACGTAGCGCATCCGAGATCGAAATCGTGGGCGGCAAACTGACCAGGAGATGAACATGCTCCTTCATGCCATTGATCGCCAGAGCTTTGCCTTTGAGTTCTCGCGTCAGGCCGCCCAGGTAGGCATGAAGTTCGGGCTTCAGATCGGAACCAATCAGTCGGGCACGCCCCTTGGTGCTGAAGACGATGTGCGTAAACAGCTTGGTGAAGGTTCGTCCCATGGTATGTCGCCCCTCTGGGGCTTGACGTGCTTCGCGAATATTTTACCCACAGCTTGCGCTGGTGGGCTACATCTATGGCCGCCAGCTTTGCTGGCTTGCACGAATTAGATACTTCAGCTTTGAATCCGCCCAAAAAGGTAGAAACTCCAGAACCCGCGTAAATTGCTGCTTCCACACAAATCGGGCTTCAGCCCCGGTCCGAAAAATGTTGGTTTCACTACTCCAACCATTTATGAGACAGGCTGTAGCTAGTATCATTGTCCGCCATGAAAACCTCTAAAGCACTGTCGGCGCTTCTGTTTATCATTGCCTCCGTATTTTCTGCGTCAGCTCAAAACTCCAGCTTTACTCTGGAACAGGTGATGAGTGCTCCCTTTCCCTCGGACCTGACCGCCGCGCAGAATGCTGGACGGATTGCCTGGGCTGTCAACATCAAAGGCGAGCGCAATGTCTGGACCGCGGCGGCTCCCAATTTCGAAGCCCGCCAGGTGACCCACTACCAGGGTGACGATGGGCAACAAATCGTGAGCGTGCGCCTGACTCCCAATGGACGCACCGTGCTCTACGTACGCGGCTCAGAGTTGAGCAGCACCGGCCATGTAGCTAATCCGGCAAGCGAACTGAAAGAGCCGAAGCAACAGGTTTGGGCCGCCGATGTCGCAACCGGACAAACCAAGCTTCTGGGCGATCTTGGCTGCGAACGCGAGGGTTGCGAGGATATTCAGATATCGCCCGATGGCCAATGGGCCGCATGGTCCACCAAGCATCATTTATGGATTGCCCCGATAGCGGGCGATAAGTCTGCCCGGCAAATCACAGAGCTGCGCGGCGATGAATATGATCCGCAGTGGTCGCCTGATGGCAAGCACATTGCCTTTACCTCGTCCCGCCAGGATCACGGCTTTATCGCGATCTACGATCTTCCCACAGAGCGCGTCCGCTACGTGTCTCCCAGTGCCGATGTTGATATGGCGCCGCGCTGGTCTCCTGACGGCAAACATCTTGTGTTCATCCGCGCTGCCGGCCCAGAGAACCATTTGCCGCTCATTCCACAGCGGGCTCGCACCTGGGGCTTATGGCTGGCCGATGCCAATACCACCGATGCTCGCGAGATTTGGCACAGCACCAATGAACTGAATGGATCGCTGCCTCCGTTCGCTTCGCAGTCACTAAAATTTGCCGCCGGCGACCGCATCATCTTCTGCTCCGAACAGGATGGGCGAAACCATCTTTATACGATTTCAACCAATGGAGGCCAGGCCGCGCTGCTCACACTCGGCGACTTCGACGTCGAAGACGTAACACTTTCCACTGACAATCTGTCGGTCCTCTATACGTCGAACCAAAATGACGTAGACCGCCGCCACATCTGGCGGGTGAGCGCATCGGGTGATACTCCGCAACCGCTCTCGCAGGGCAAGACCATCGAATGGCAACCATTGATGCTGAATGACGGGAAGACGGTCGTGTGTCTTGGCTCCTCTGCCACTTCTCCTGCCATGCCTTACCGGCTGACTGCCAACGGACGGGAGATGATTGCCCGCAATGCTTTACCTTCCGACTTCCCCTCGGCGCAGCTGGTTGAACCGCAACAGGTCACATTCAGGAGTGATGACGGTCTGGAGATTCATGGACAATTGTTTGTCCCTCGCAACCACGCAGCCAAGGCGCCTGCGTTGATCTTTGTCCATGGCGGCCCCAGCCGGCAGATGCTGTTGGGCTTCCACTACATGTACTACTATCACAATTCCTACGCCGAGAATCAGTTTCTCGCCAGCCTTGGGTATGTTGTGCTTTCGGTCAACTATCGCCTGGGAATCATGTATGGACGCGCTTTCCATGAAGCTCCCAACAGCGGCTGGCGCGGGGCGGCCGAATACAAAGATGTCGTGGCCGGAGCGCGTTACCTGCAAGGTCTCTCGTATGTCGATTCAAAGCGTATTGGCATCTGGGGAGGTTCTTACGGCGGATTTCTCACAGCCATGGCGCTATCACGGAATTCCGACATCTTTGCTGCGGGCGTGGACTTCCATGGCGTCCATGATTGGTCAGCGTTCATGCGCCGCTGGGAGGCCGGAGCCGAGGGCGCTCCTGACTATAGAGACGCCATCAAGCTTGCCTATGATTCGTCTCCGGTAGCTACAGTCGCGCAGTGGAAGTCTGCCGTGCTGCTGATGCACGGCGACGACGACCGCAACGTGCCTTTCCAGCAAACCACAGACCTCGTCCAGCGACTGAAGGAGCAGCATGTGCAATTTGAAGAGATCATCTTCCCCGACGAAATCCACGACTTCCTGCTGTGGAAGACCTGGATTCGCGGATACCACGCAACCGCAGATTTCTTCAATCGGAAGTTCGAGATGCATTAAATTAGCGGTCTGTTTGGACGGCCCCAAACAATTCCCTTGACGGAATAATTCCACCGGGGGCATAATTAAATATGGAATGGGAAGTCGAATTCACTGACGAATTCGGACGGTGGTGGGATAGCCTTGCGAAAGAGGAGCAGGAATCGGTTGCATCATCTGTAATTGTGCTCCGCCAATTTGGTCCTGCTCTGGGCTTTCCTCATTCCTCCAGCGTAGCTGGTTCAAAGCATTCTCACATGCGAGAGTTGCGGGTCCAACATCGTGGAAAACCATATCGCGTACTTTATTGCTTTGATCCACGTCGAGTGGCTGTTCTGCTGATCGGAGGCAATAAGACAGGTGATAACCGCTGGTATCAAACTTTCCTGCCATTGGCTGACAAAATTTATGACCAGTACCTGCATGAATTAAAAGCTGAGAATGAAAAAAAGAAAAGGATGAGCTATGGCCAGAAACTTTCGAGAACTCGAAGCAAAAATGCGCCCCGAATCGCGTGAACGAGCGTACAAGAAAGCAAAAACTATGATTCGCGAGATGCCGCTTGAGGAATTGCGCGCGGCACGGGCCATGACTCAGGAGCAATTGGCGAAGATACTCAATACCAACCAAGCGGCAGTTTCAAAGCTGGAAAGACGGGCAGATATGTATCTAAGCACTTTGCGTGGGTTCATCAAGGCCATGGGAGGAGAGTTGGAGATTCGTGCGGTTTTCCCCGACAGCGGCGTGGTTGTGATTACCGAATTTGGGGAACTGGGATCGGCTAATCGCGAATAGCCCTGCAACTGTCCATTTGGCCATTTGATTTATCCCCCTTCCTCTCACTAAAATTATTTTTGAAATCTTTTACTGCGTAAGAGGGAAAAGCATGAGCACTGCCACGGTTGAGTCCTACCAGTTTCAAGCTGAAACCAAACAACTTCTTCATCTGATGATCCATTCTCTCTATACCCAAAGAGAGATCTTCTTGCGGGAGCTTATCTCCAACGCTTCAGATGCGCTTGACCGGTTGCGTTTTGAGTCGTTGACCAATCCCGACTTGGTCAAGGACCACAAATTTGAAATTCGCCTGAAGCCCGATCCAAATGCCCGGACCCTCACCATCAGTGATACGGGCATCGGCATGAGCAGGGAAGAATTGATCGCCAACATTGGCACAATCGCGCGCTCGGGCACCCAGGAGTTGCGGAAACGAGTGCAGGAGAGCCCTTCCTCCCAGGCCTTTGCCGATCTGATTGGCCAGTTTGGAGTAGGTTTCTATTCTGCCTTTATGGTCTCCGACAAGGTCACGCTCACCACGCGGCGGGCCGGTGAAGAGATCGCTACACTATGGGAATCCAGCGGCGATGGCACTTACACGATTGCCACGGCAGAAAAAAGCACCTGCGGGACTGAGATTGTGCTGCATCTTAAGCAGCCCGATGCCGACGCGGGAATCGAAGATTATTCCGATCGCTGGAAGTTGTCGAGCATCGTCCGGCGGCATTCCGACCTGATCGCTTATCCGATCATCTACGAAGGGCCAAATTCCGAAGTGGAGCAGACCAATACCGGCGAGACGGTTGTCGATAACAAGACCGTTGAAAAAGTATTGAACTCCATGAAGCCGATCTGGACGCGCCGCCAGTCGGAGGTCAGCGAAGAAGATTACACCGAGTTCTATAAACACATAGCCTCGGATTGGAACAAACCTCTTAAGGTGCTTCCTATGAAGGCGGAAGGAGTCCACGAGTATGAGGCGCTGCTGTTCATTCCCTCCCAGGCTCCCTACGATCTCTTCTATCACGCCTCTGAAGGAGGTCTGAGACTCTATGCCAAGAGGGTCATGGTCATGGAGAAGTGCGAAGACCTTTTGCCACGCTATCTGCGATTCATAAAAGGTGTCGTGGATTCCAGTGATCTGCCGCTGAATATCTCCCGCCAGCGATTGCAGCAGGATCGGCATATCGGCCAGATCAAGAAGTGGCTTACGAAAAAGGTGCTCGACGCGCTGAGCGACATGCACGACAAAGAAAATGAGACCTACCTCAAATTCTGGGACCAGTTTGGGCGTGCCATCAAGGAAGGTACTCAGGATTACGAGAATAAGGACAAGATTATTTCGTTGCTGCTGTTCGAATCCTCAAACCATGCAACGGACAGGACAACGCTCAAGGGCTACGCGGAGCGCATGAAGCCGGAGCAAACGGAGATCCTGTACTTGACCGGCGAGTCACGCAAGGTTGTCGAGAACTCTCCGCACCTTGAGGCCGTTCGGGAAAAGGGATACGAAGTGCTCTATCTGACGGATCCAGTCGACGAGTTGCTGACCCAGTATGTCCACGAGTTTGAAGGCAAAAAGCTGAAATCCATCAGCAAGGGCGTGGTCAAGCTGGGAACCGACGAAGAAAAGGCCCAAGCCGAAGAACAGCTCAAGAAAAAACAGGAAGAATATGCCGGCTTCCTGGAGACCGTGCAAAAGAAGCTCGATGACCACGTGAAGCAGGTGCGCTTGTCGAGCCGGCTGGTGAGCTTTCCAGCCTGCCTGGTAAACGAAGAGCATGAATACAGCCCGCACATGGAACGCTTACTGCAAAAGGGCAAGGGTGGCGGCCCCAAACAGCGGAGGATCATGGAGATCAACGCCAGCCATCCCATCATCACGCGCTTGTTCCAACGTTTCCAGGCGGATAAAGAAGACTCGCTGCTGGGCGATTCCGCCGAGCTGCTGTTCGACATGTCGTTGCTGGCTGAAGGTTCGGAAATCCCCGATCCAGTGCAGTTCAACAAGCTAACCCTTCAGTTGCTGGAAAAATCGCTGTAAAGATTCTTCGGCAAACGCGGACTCTGAAGGCGCCGACCTTAAATTATGGTAATTTTGGCAGTTATGGCAATGCCAGAGTTGTTCAATTACCCAATTACCAACTTACCCAGTTACCCAATCTACTTAACCGCCACGGCCAGCGTGTCGTGGTGCGTGCGAATGAAGCGGCGCAGGTACGGGCCGATCTGACCGGGAGATTCAAATCCTGCTGCCTTCGCCGCTGCTTCCTGTTCCGCAGGCGATAGAGGCGTACCTTCCCCATAGTGCTTCAGGTCGCGGTACACCCCGATGGTGAAGATGTCCCAGGCCGCTCCCTGGTCGCGCACAAAGATGAAATTCTGGGGCTGTCGCAATGCTTTGGAATAGGCGTTTTCCATCTCTCGTTCTTTATAGAGGTCTGCAAACTTGCCCGGCAACGATTCGAACATCTCCACGTGAAAAAATCCACCTTCGGCAAATCCTTTACGCAGGTCGGCAAGCGGTGGACCAAAGACAAACAGGTCTTCCTGCCAGGCAATATTTTCCTTCATCCTGTCCCGAAAAGTCTGCTCAATTTGGCTGCGTTTCTGCAGCCTCGGACCTTGATAAAAATCACTGTAGCTGCCCATCGGAAAGAGGATCAGCAAATCCCAATGGTCGCCCTGGCTGTGGCGCATCCAAAGCGGAGCTTCATCTCCGGCAGACTGGCACGCTGCGCCTTTGGCTTTGTAGAGTTCAATCAACTCCAGCAATTTCCCGGGAGCCGCCTGGACTAATGTCACTTTGTAGAGATAAGCATTCTCAGCGGCCCAAGCTGGAACCGCACAGAGAAAACAGACAAGCACGAGAGCAGCAATGAAGTTTCGCATGGCCACTCCATTTTCCATACATGGCGTAGTCCAGTAAAGACCTGCATCGGGCCAAACGTTGTTCCTGAGGCAGAGCCGAGGAAACTGGGGCGAATCCCAACTTCCCCCAATTACTCAATCCGTCTTAAGCCGCTATAATCAACCATCGCATTTATCCAACGATAAACTCATGCCAGCGCGAAAATCGAAGCCCGCACCCACAAGCGAAAGTGAGTTCTTCGCAAAAGAACTCGCAGGTGAAACTCCGCCTTCGTTTGCCACCATGCATAAGCTCTACAACTTCGCTTCGCAGCTCTTTGAGCAGCGCCCTTGGCTCAAAATGAATGAGAACAATCTGGTTCTGTTTCGTGATCCCGCTACCGGTGAAACCTGCTACTGCTCCGTAATGGGTCAGCTAGGCGAGGTGCTGGCCCTTCATGCTTACATCGGTACCGAAGGTTATCGCATCTTTCGAAGGATCGAAAATGACCAGATTACGCCTGGAGAATTTTTCACCTCCCAACATTGTGTTTATGTCGATTTCGTCCCCATGGAAGAGATGGAAGTGCAGGATCGCAAGCTGCTCAAAGCTTTCGGCCATCCACGGTCGGCGGAAGTTGGACCGCAGTTTCGCACCATCCGTCCCGGATATCGTCCCTGGTTTGTCACCGAACCGGAAGCACAGACGCTGATCGGATGCATTTCTGCCGTGTTCGTGATCTGTTCCGTAATCTCCAAAGAGGGCAGCCTGTCATACTGGGAGCAGGAAAACCTGTATCCTCTTGTGTCTGCAACCGAAGTGATTCGTGAAGAGGGAGGAATCGTTAAACAAAACTACCGTGTGGATCCGGTTGAAATGTCGTTGCCCCCTGAACAATCTGCTGTTCCTGCTATGATCGACGAAGAACAACTGCAACGGCTACGTAAAAATGATTACAGAATGGGCGGAGCACTTGAGCTTGATCACTTCTTAAGCGATATGGTCGTCGGAAAGAAGAATGAGCGCAAGATGTGCGTCTGTATGGCGATGGCTGCAGATTCACAATCCGGGTTCCTGTTCCCACCCGAGATCGCAGATCCTGGAACGTCGGCTCCAGAAGCGTTGGCAAAAGCGCTCATCAATGCCCTGGAAAGCTTTCGCGGGCTCCCCCAGGAGGTGCGAGTGCAAACCAGCCATTTTAAGAATTACATCCAGCCTATTGCCGATATATGTGGTTTTTCCGTCAAAGTTGTCAAATCTCTTCCGGCTCTCAAAGAGGCTCGAGCTGCGATGAAGCGAATGTTGGGAAGATCTGGATCGATCAGCTAGAGGTTTAAGTCATGCGCACAATCAAGAACACAGTTGCAGTTATTACCGGTGCTGGGTCGGGCATTGGGCGTGCCCTGGCCCAGAACCTTGCCTCACGCGGCGCGCGCTTGGCGTTGGCCGATGTGAACAGCAAAGGACTGGAACAGACGCGCCAATCGTTAGGCTCGGTCGAAGCCAGGACTTATATCGTTGATGTTTCCAAGGCATCCGCGGTTGAGGCATTTGCCCATGATGTCGAGCGGGATTTCGGAGGCGCGGCCCTGCTCGTCAACAATGCCGGAGTCGCGCTGCAGGGCTCCTTCCTAGAGATTTCGTTGGAAGATATGGAATGGCTGATCGGCATCAATTTTTGGGGGGTGGTTTACGGTTGCCGCTTCTTCCTACCCTTACTCCAGAAAGCGCCGGAGGCCCACCTGGTAAACATATCGAGTGTTTTTGGCATGATTGGTCCGCCCGGACAGGCTGCATATTGCTCGGCCAAATTTGCTGTGCGCGGCTTGACGGAAGTATTGCGCCAGGAACTACGCTTGAGCAATGTAAAGGTCACATGCGTCCATCCCGGCGGCATCAAGACAAGCATCGCCGAAAATGCTCGCACCGGAGCCGGCGCCAACACTGCTCTTACGGCCCAGATGCGGGAGCGCTTCACGCAGGTAGCGCGGACCTCGGCGGAAAAGGCGGCCAGCGTCATCATGCAAGGCGTTTTGAGAGACAAGCCTCGTGTCCTGATCGGCGCAGATGCACTCCAGGTTGATATCCTGCAACGCATGTTTCCCGCCAAGGCCAGCGGAATTTTCACTAAAGCGATGGAGAAGCGAATGGGTGCAGAAGCCCCGTCGTTGGCCACGGCAGCACGGAAAACATAGACCCGTCTCTCCGATCACCCGATGACCCGATCACCAGATCACCCGATCAAGATGTTATCCTTCTGTCGCTCATGAAACCACAATTCCTGGCCTCACTCGTATTGCTGGCGAGTTCAGCCCTTGCGCAGGACCGCACGGCTGAACTGCTAGGAAGAATCGCCGATGCTGCCGGTCCGCCTGGCTTCGAGGAGCCGATTCGCAAGGTCATGGTCGATGCCATGAAGCCCTACGCGGCCACCTTGCGCTTTGACGGCATGGGTTCGATCATCGCTACGCAAGGCACGCAGGGACCTCGCGTGATGGTCGATGCCCACATGGATGAACTGGGTGGAATGATTCGACGCATCACTCCCAATGGCTTTCTTACCATGCAGATGCTTGGCGGCTGGCTCGATCAGGCCCTGGTTGACCAGCGATGGATCATTCTCGGCTCAAAAGGGCAGGTGCGGGCCGTCACGGGCATTCGCGATATCCATGTGATGCCGCAAGAAGAGCGCACTCGCGTGATTCCGCGTGACATGATCTTCCTCGATGTTGGCGCGAAAAATGCGGATGATGTGCGCAACATGGGAGTCGAACCCGGCGACCCGGTGGTTCCCGATTCGCCGTTCATGGTTTTGAATGGCACCGACAATTACCTCGGCAAAGCCTGGGACGATCGCATCGGCTGCGCCGTCGTGGTCGAAACCATGCGCCGCCTGGCTTCCGCGCCGCATCCCAACCAGATTTTTTACGTGATTACCACTCAGGAAGAGCTCGGGTTGCGCGGCGCTCATTCCGCTGCAGATGTGGTAAAACCCGAGATCGGCATCGCATTAGAAGGCGGTGTAACGGGAGATGTCTTTCCGCACCCGGAAGAATCTCAGGTAAAGCTGGGCGCCGGACCAGGACTGTTTCTGTTTGACACTTCGCAGCTTCCCAACCGCAAGCTCGTGCAGTTCGTGAAGACCACTGCAGCCGCCAAAAAGCTCCCATTGCAACTCGATCTGGTGAATGGATACGGAGACGACTCTGCTGAAATTCAAAAAGCCAACGGCGGCGTTCCCACAGTAAATCTGGTTGTGCCGGTACGCTACACCCACGCCCACAACGGCATTATCAATCGCCGCGACTTTGATCAACTGGTGGATCTGATGGTAGCGCTGTTGCAATCGTTGGATGCGCAAACCGTGCAACACATCCGTGATTTCACTCCGGAATAGGACATAATGTCGATCACCAAAGCCTTACAAAATATTCACGTGGTGACCATGGCCATCAATGTTCCTGGCCCGGTGGCCTCTTACCGGCTGCGGCAGATGGGAGCCAAAGTTACTAAGATTGAGCCGCCTACGGGCGATCCTTTACATCGCTCGTGCCCGGCCTGGTATAGGGAATTGGCCGCCGGCCAGCAGGTGATGAAGGTTGATTTGAAGAGTGAGCAGGGAAGGAACACGATAAGCGATGTGTTGGCAGAGGCCGATTTGTTTCTTACTTCTCATCGTCCTTCTGCGCTCGAACGCCTGGCGCTCGACTGGCAGAGCAATCACAAGAGATATCCTCGCCTGTCGCAAGTGGATATCATCGGCTTTCCCGGCGACCAAGACCACACTCCCGGACACGATCTCACCTACTTGGCCAAGCTCGGCATGCTCTCCCCTCCGCAAATACCGTTGACGCTATTGGCCGATATTGCCAGCTCTGAGCGCACGGTAGCCGCCGCCTTGGCCCTTCTCTTGCACCGCGCGCGTCACGGGTCATCTGGCCACGAACGAGTCTCGATTTATGAAGCCGCAGAGTTGTATGCTGCTCCGCTTCAATATGGCATCACTGCTCCAACCGGACCCCTGGGTGGCGCTCTACCTGTATATAACGTCTATTCCACCCAGGATGGTTGGCTTGCCGTAGCTGCGCTTGAGCCTCATTTCTGGGAGCGACTGGGGCAGGAACTTAATCTGCATCCAGTCACAAAAGAAGATCTTCAAAAGATTTTTCTCACCAAAACTGCCGAAGAATGGGAGCAATGGGCAATGCAACGCGATCTCCCCCTGGCAAGACTAAACGCTCCGGCAAAAAAAAGTTGAACAACAAAGGGCCGTCAAAGTACCGTCCACACCGTCCACCGTGTCCACGTCGTCCACGTCGTCCACGAAAAAGCCTGAAACCATGTTCACTCCAAATCTAACTAGCCAAGGGCTTCTCCCTTGATATGCTTATTTACAGCGCGGCTTGAGTTTTGATTTTCAATTACCAAATTACCAACTTACCCAATTACCAAATTCTCAGCTCTCGTTACCGCGTGCATAACGGCCTAATTCACCGTCACATTCGCGTTAGCCGAACCAATCAATCCCGTTCGGTCATCCCGTATCCCCAATCGCAAAACATATTTTCCGGGCGCTAAATCAAATGACATCTGAAAGGGAAGGTTCTTGTCCATGACTTGGCGAAAGTTTTCGGGGGTAAGCGCTATGGTTATGTTGGTTGCCTCCGTCTTCAGCGGCTCGCCTTTTTCCGTGTAGACCTGCACTGCGCCGCTCAAAGTGGCATGTTGTAATCCATCATCTTCTTTTTGAAAACTGACTGCATGTGCATCCACCAGGTAATTTACGACAACCTTGTTCTGGGTCTTTTCCGAAGGAGGCAATACGCCGGCCCTGAACATCAAAGCAGTGGAGACGGGGTAATCCAAATTGAGGGTCTGGCCAAAATCCTGGGCCCGCATCGGGGCGGATCGGTCCTGGTAGGTGGAGGGATCCATGGCGAAATAACCTAGACGATATCGCAGCCTGGCGTCGGAGGAATTCAAGCGCACACTGATTTTTCGGAACTTTCCATTCCAGTTTTTGTCCGACGGATAGTAGCTTAGCGTGTAGTACGTGGACCCATCGTCCATGCTGCTGCGCACAGCCTTGCCAAAATCATTGGTGTTGTAAAAAGCCTTTCCACCGGTTCTTTCTGCCAACTCGCCCATCGTGCTGTGGTTAGCCTGAAGTTCATCACCGAATTCACGCATCTCCCGCTGCATTCCCTCGGGAAGAAGCATGCTCTCGCCATAGTTGTTGACTCCCATATTAGGCCCAAATACGTCGGAACTGGTGATGCCGCGAATGTCGATGGGATATAGGGCGATCTGGGTATTCATGAGAGCATCTGCTACCTTGGTGAGCTGAAGACCAAAGTTACGTTCGATATTGCCGGTATGAATCGTTCTGGTGTTCATTCTCGACATTTCGGGTTCGATGGTCAGAGGAAACGCCTCAGAAAGCCAGATAAGGTTCTTGCGTCCGGGATAAGCGGCCAAGGTCCGGGCAAGCGCGGTGAGCGCCTCCATTGTAAGATTGACGCGGAGTTCGGTCTGAGCGGCAATCGTCTCTTTAAGAAACTGCTTCATGCGCTCGCGAATGTTTGCGGGCATGAAGCGCATTCCCAATGGATCGGATGGCGGAGCGCCCGTGGGATTTTCCAAAAGATTGGAAATGCTTCCTTTGTAGTTCCTGATTACAGCCTGCAGCGTCTTCGGATCAGTAGTGAAGTCCTGCAATAGCCACAGTTTGTTGCCCAAAGCATAAATGGCAGTGGGACGGTCTGTAGGTATGGCAGCGATGAATTTGATCAACTGCTCGCGCATGGCAACCTGGTTGGCGAGGTTGCTGTTGAGCGCATCCAGCAGAATCACGTTCATCGCGCTGCCGGGCTTGTAATCCGGCACATTGGTAAATACATTGGCTGGAAGTTTGCGGGGTGTCTCAGGTGCAGGCCCGGACCCGGAATTGTTGTTGCCTCCCTGAAAAGAAAAGAATCGTATCGACTGCGCTACCTCATCTTCCTGCACGGTGAAATCTTTGGCCTTGAGGCCGGTAAGTGGCTGTCCTTTTTTGTCAGTGACCACGACATCGACTACAACCAGGCGCGATACCGCCTTGAGCACTGTTGCCGATTCGTAGACAGTCTTGCGGTGTTCCTGGCCTTCTCGTTTTTGGTCTTCTCCAGACTGCGCCCAAGTGTTTCCGGAGAGCATCCCAGTAAGAGCGAAACTCAACAGGAGAGAAAAGCGAATTGCTGACTTACTCATTGTCGTCTCCAATCATTCGTGTCCTGGTCTTCCGCTCTGGCTAGTAGCAAGCAGTTAATAGCTAATAGCCCCTTTCAAAATTCGTAACCATGCCCTCGATCCTGTCTCCCTTTAGCCGAAAAACTATGCGTGCTCTCCAGGAACTGCTCCATAAGTCCTTTAGAATCATCCAAGGCTTTGGAGCAGTTTCCGGTCCCATGGACTGCGCCTTGGCGCAGTCAAGCGCTGAGTGCTGATTGCTCTCCACTAACTGCAACGATAAGGTGCTTGAAATCAATGACTGTTCCAAAACCGATCACCCGATCTCCCGATCACGCGCGATCACCCGATTGCATGTCCGTTGAGAAACTCGCCAGGAAGTTAGCCTTTCAATGGACC
>DASZFK010000568.1:0-9781 GCA_035939855.1 Candidatus Angelobacter sp. | reverse complement strand
TGGCTGATATTTCATCTCTTTGTGCTTTTCTATGAGGAGCCGGTTCTGCGTGGCAAGTTCGGGGCCGAATACGACGAGTTTCGGGCAAATGTCCGCCGCTGGGTGCCACGTTTGCGATCGTGGCAAGGTAAATGAATCTTGGGCCACGAATCAACGCGAATGCGAATCGGGTTTCAGCCCTTAGCTCTTAGTATTTAGCTTGTTCAGGTGATCGTTAGCACAAGCTAAAAAACTAATGGCCAAAAACTAATGGCTAAGAGCTTGGAGCCAATTCGTGTTCATTCGCTCAAATTCGTGGCTAACCGTTTTTTCTCTGAGTAGTCGAAACTAGGATGTTTATGGAGTTTGTGGAAAATATACGCTATGCATTACGTCAATTCAGGAAGGCTCCTGGATTCACCGCAACTGCTGTCCTGACCGTCTCGCTAGGCATTGGCGCAACGACTGCAATTTTCACGCTTGTACACGCGGTACTGCTGAAGTCGTTGCCCGTGGTAAAGCCCCAGGAGTTGTGGCGGGTCGGCAACGAGGAGAACTGCTGTGTCAACGGTGGGTTGCAGAAAAACTGGTCGCTTTTCTCCTTTGAGCAGTACCGGCTTTTCCGCGAACACACGCAAGGCTTTGCCGAACTGGCCGCATTTCAGTCCGGACGCAACATCATCGGCGCTCGCCAGAACGGCAGCAGCCGCGCTTCCGAATCATTCCGCAGCGAGTTTGTCTCAGGAAACTTTTTTTCGACCTTTGGAATTCAACCGTACGCGGGCCGGATGCTGTCTCCTCAAGACGACGCCAAAGGCGCTCCCGCCGTGGCGGTGATGAGCTTCCGTACGTGGCAGGAAAAATTTGGCGGCGACCGTTCGATTATCGGGGCTGGGTTTGTGATGAATGCTCAACCAGTGACGGTCGTCGGCATTGCGCCACCAGGGTTCTTTGGCGACCGGGTCGAGAGCAATCCACCGTCGTTTTGGATTCCGTTGGCTGCCGAACCGCTGATTGAGCCAAGCGCTGCGCTGATGAACGATCCTGCGCTGGATTGGCTTGACCTGATTGGGCGTATCAATCCGGGCGCCAACATCAAAGCCATGGAAGCCCAGATGCAAGTGGAACTGCGGCAGTTTTTGCTGACTCCTGAGAGCAAGGTGGATGAACGCTCGAAGCCGCTCGTAGCGAAACAGACGCTTCACCTCTCGCCTGGGGGCAGCGGCGTCCAGATGATGCGCGATGAATATAAAGATGGCCTGCATCTGCTGATGTGGGTCTCGTCGTCGGTGCTGCTGATCGTTTGCGCCAATCTTGCGAACCTGATGCTGGTGCGCGCCACAGCCCGGCAGCAACAGACTTCGGTGCGGTCGGCCCTGGGCGCTTCACGGAGTGTGCTGATCCGCCAGGCCATAACTGAGAGCGTAGTTCTATCAGTCATGGGCGGAATCGTCGGTATTGCCATCGCTTATGCGGGTACTCGCATGATCCTGGGTCTGGCTTTCAGAAGTAACTTCGTGCCGATCTCGGCCACACCATCGTTGCCGGTGTTTGCCTTTGCTTTTGCGGTGTCATTGCTGACCGGCATTGTGTTTGGAATTGCTCCTGCATGGATAACGGCGAGAGCCAATCCCGCAGATGCATTGCGGGGCGCCAATCGCTCCACCGGACGAAACACCGCCTGGGGAAGAAAAATTTTGGTCGTGGTACAAGCCGTGGTCTCGCTGGTGCTGCTCTGCACGGCAGGGTTGCTCACGCGCAGCTTGAACAACATGCAACATCGGGATTTCGGCTTCGACACCCGAAATCGCTATATCGCCCACATCGATCCGGAGATGGCCGGGTATACGCCCAAGCAACTGGAACCTTTCTATCGGCAACTTCACGATAACCTGGCCGCCATCCCTGGCACAAAGCAGGTCAGCTTTTCTCTCTATAGTCCAATGGAAGGAGATAACTGGGGCGAGGGTGTTTATATCGAAGGCGATCCGCCACCGGCGCCAGGAACACCCGACCATGGCGCTTCGTGGGTGCGCGCGACTCCGGGATATTTCGATACTATCGGCACAAAAATCCTGGAAGGCCGGGCACTTAACGAGCAGGATACGCCTACGACTCGCACCGTTGCCGTTGTCAATCGTTTCTTTGAGAAGAAGTATTTCAAAGATGGCCATGCTATCGGCCGGCACTTCAGCGATGATCTGGAGCATCCGGGCGCATTTGAGATTGTAGGAGTGACGGAAGATACAAACTACTGGGGAGCAACCAGCAAGATGCGTCCCATGTATTTCCTGGCGCAGGGACAGAGCGCGCATAACAACGATCCACGTTACATGCGATTCGAGGAGCGCTCCAATTACCTGAATGCCATTGAAATAGAAATGAACACCGAGTCTCCGGGGCTTGAAGGACAGGTTCGTCGCGCGATCTCGCAGATCAATCCGGATTTAGCGGTCATCGATTTCAAGCCGTTTGCCACTCAAGTACAAGCCAACTTTACCCAGCAAGTCATGATCGCGCGGCTGGTTTCATTGCTTGGCCTGTTGGCATTGATCCTCGCCTCAATCGGTCTCTACGGAGTCACAGCGTATTCAGTCGAGCGCCGCACCAGCGAGATCGGCATTCGTATGGCGCTGGGCGCTGATCGGCTCAAGGTGCTGAAGTTGATCTTAAGCAGCGCCTTCCTGCAGGTTGCCCTGGGCTTGGGAATCGGCATTCCGTTGGCTATTTTCGCTGGACGCGCAATGGCCAGCCAACTCTTTGGTGTAAAGCCTTATGATCCAATGGTGTTATCGATCACCACAGCCGTACTTGCCGCGGCAGCGTTTGTAGCTGCCATGATCCCGGCGCGTCGCGCAGCCAATACTGAGCCGATGTGGGCGTTGAGGACGGAGTAACCTACGCCCGTTTGGGGCTCAGAGGAACCGCAGGTTCTCGGTCCTCTGAGCAGCCCCGAAGTTGAGATCAGGACTAGTTATTGCTTCTACCTAGATGCTGTGCGGGCAGCTCTGGTTGGCAGAAATGTGGCTATCGGGCTGTTGCCGCGACATGCGAAAATAGACCTTCCAACATGTCAACCACCCACGCACCCGCCATCACTCCTGCCATTATTGATGAGCACGGAATCACGCCGGAAGAGTACGAAAAGATCAAACATGCCCTGGGCCGGGAACCGTCGCTGACGGAGCTTGGCATCTTCAGCGTGATGTGGAGCGAGCACTGCTCCTATAAGTCCTCACGCGTGCATCTCAAACGCCTCCCTACGCGCAGCCAGCGGGTCGTGCAGGGACCGGGCGAAAATGCCGGGATCATCGATATCGGCGATGGCTGGGCCTGCGCCTTCAAGATCGAATCGCACAATCACCCATCGTTCATTGAGCCATTTCAGGGCGCGGCGACCGGAGTTGGCGGAATCCTGCGCGACATCTTTACCATGGGCGCGCGTCCGCTGGCTGTAATGGACTCGCTACGCTTCGGCCCTCTCACTCCCGGCAAGGGCGCGGACCAGGCTACGGTTCACCGCAATCACTCGGTGCTGGAAGGTGTAGTCAGCGGCATTGCCTCCTACGGCAACTGCTTTGGAGTGCCCAACCTGGGTGGTGAGACCAAGTTTGAGCCGTGCTACTCGCAAAATCCTTTGGTCAATGCCTTTGCCCTGGGGTTGGTGCGCCGTGATCAGATCTTCTACGCCAAGGCCGCAGGTGAAGGGAATCCGGTGATTTACGTAGGAGCCAAGACCGGTCGCGATGGAATTCATGGCGCCACGATGGCCAGCGAAGAGTTCACCGAAGGTTCGGACCAGAAGCGTCCGAACGTCCAGGTGGGCGATCCATTTCTCGAAAAGCTTCTGCTCGAAGCCTGTCTTGAAGCCATGCAGACCGGCGCTGTCGTAGGCATTCAAGATATGGGCGCTGCCGGCCTTACCTGCTCGACTTGCGAGATGGGAGCGCGCGGCGGTGTAGGCATTGAAATTGAACTTGACCGCGTGCCTCAGCGCGAGACCGGCATGAATGCCTACGAGATCATGCTCAGTGAGTCTCAGGAACGCATGTTGCTGGTGGCGGAAAGCGGACGCGAGCATGAAGTCCTGAGAGTCTTTGAGAAATGGGGGCTGGATGCAGTCATCGTCGGTCGCGTCACGACAACGGGGCGGCTGCGCGTGCTGGAGCACGGAGAAGTAGTCGCCGATATCCCCAATACCGCCCTGACCGATGACGCTCCTCTGTATCACCGCCCGATGGAACCGTGGACGCCTCCGGTCCCACCATCTAAGCCGTCGCACATCCAGTGGAAAACTACAGCCGACTTCACCAGCGATCTGAAGAAACTGCTGGCGTCACCAAATATGTGTTCAAAGCGATGGATCTTCGAGCAGTACGACTCCATGGTGCAGTCGAATACGGTTGAAGGGCCGGGAGCCGATGCCGGGCTGATGCGCATCAAGGGCACGAAGCGCGCCCTGGCTATGTCCCTCGATGGAAACGGACGCTGGTGCTGGCTCGATCCCAAGCTGGGGGCCATGCACGCGGTCGCTGAATCAGCGCGTAATGTCTCCTGTACGGGCGCCGTTCCGGTGGCCGCTACGAACTGCCTGAACTTCGGCAACCCGGAAAAGCCACAAATAATGTGGCAGTTCTCGCAGGTCGTGGACGGCTTGACCCAAGCGTGTGAGGGGCTGGAAACTCCAATCACCGGAGGTAACGTCAGCCTTTATAACGAAACCCTGGGAGAAGGCATCTATCCCACGCCGGTCGTAGGAGTGGTAGGCATCCTGGAAGATGTGGAAGAGGCCATGACCTTCCATTTCCGACGTGCGAACCTGGAGATATTGCTGCTCACCGGTTCACAGCCAGTCGACCGGACCGCCATAGAAACTGAACTGGGTTCTTCCGAATATGCAAAACACGTATTGAGTGGAGTCTGGGGCTTACCGCCGAAGCTTGACTTGAAGCAGGAAGCAGCGCTGCAAAAGTGCCTGCGGGAGCTGATTGCCAACGGGGAAATCGAATCCGCTCATGACTGCTCGGAAGGCGGGTTGGCCGTGGCCCTGGCGGAAGCAGCCTTTGTTACAGGCGTGGGCGCAGAAGTCGACCTTACTTCTAAAGGCCTATTTTCAGAAGCATTACTTTTCGGGGAAGACGCCAGTCGCGTGGTAATAAGTTGTAGCGCGAATAAAATCGAAATCATCCAAAAAATAGCGCTAAAATGGGGTATAAGAGCAGCGAGGATCGGGCGTACGGTTCCTGAACATCTGAAGATTGTCATTGACGGCAAACCGGCCGTTTTGGCTCCAGTGTCTGAACTGCGGCAGGTCTGGGATAACGTGCTGACGCAAGAGTTACAAATCGGGTGATTGGGGATCGGATGATCGGGAGATCTGGTGATCGGGTGATCGGAAACAATGCGGGCCAAACCAATTTGTTTGCGGAAAACTTTGTGTCAGGGACTTTAGTTGTGCCGAAAACCGCGACAATGACTAACGACAAACTTCGTGATGAATGCAAGAGCTAAAAGCTAAGGGCTAAAGGCTGAAATGACAGTGACTAACGATAAATTTCGCGATGAATGCGGCGTGATGGCGGTCCACAACCATCAGGAAGCCTCTACCCTTGCCTACCTAGGATTGCATCAGTTGCAGCACCGCGGGCAGGAGTCTGCCGGGCTTGTCTCCTCCGATGGCGAGCAGATGCACGTCCACAAGGCCATGGGGCTGGTGGTGGACATCTTCACCGAAGAAGTCCTTGGCCAACTGCGCGGCAACATTGCCATTGGACATACGCGTTATTCCACTGCCGGCGATTCCGCCCTGCTCAACGCCCAGCCGATCCGGGTGGATTGCAATAAAGGAATGCTGGCCCTTGCCCACAACGGTAACCTGGTCAATGCCATGGAAATCCGCGCCCGGCTTGAGGCCGATGGATCGATATTTCAAACCAACAGCGACACCGAGGTCATCGTTCACCTGATTGCCCGGTCGAAAGAAGAGGCGTTGCCGGAAGCCGTCTGTGATGCATTGCGACAGACCGAGGGAGCCTTTTCGCTGGTGATGATGACCCGCGACCGGATCTTTGCCGTTCGTGATCCCCGAGGATTTCGTCCGCTTTCGATGGGACGCATCCGCAACGGCTTAGGCTCCGGGCGTGACACTATTGTTTTTGCCTCAGAGACCTGTGCCTTTGACCTGATCGGCGCAACTTATGAACGTGACGTTAAGCCCGGCGAGCTGGTGGTAATCGGACCGGAAGGTATCTTCTCGCGTCTCTACGCAACCGAGACCAAGCAGACCAGTTGCATCTTTGAGCACGTCTATTTCTCCCGCCCCGACAGCACGATTTTCGGACGCTCAGTGCAAAGCAGCCGCGAGGCCATGGGACGTCAATTGGCTAGAGAAGCGCCGGTGGAGGCTGATCTGATTGTTCCAGTTCCTGACTCCGGCGTGGCTGCGGCGCTGGGATACTCTTCGGAATCCGGCCTGCCATTCCGTTTTGGATTGATCCGCAACCACTACGTTGGCCGGACTTTCATCGAGCCCGAGCAGCGCGTGCGCGATTTCGGAGTAAAGCTCAAGCTCAATCCCGTGCGCAGCATCCTGGCCGGGAAACGAATCATTCTAGTGGATGACTCCATTGTGCGCGGGACCACCAGCCGCAAAATCGTCCGCATGATGCGCGATGCCGGTGCCCGGGAGGTCCACATGCGCATCTCGTGTCCGCCGACCATCTCCCCGTGTTATTACGGTGTGGACACGCCTGTTAAAAGCCAGCTTATCGCCGCCAACAAGTCAATCGAGCAAATCCGCGACTACATTGGGGCCGATTCCCTCGCCTATCTCTCTTTAGAAGGCTTGCGCGAAGCATGTGCGGAAGGGGAAAAGACGACTTACTGTACCTCCTGCTACACCGGAGTCTATCCAACGAAATTCATCCCGGTGGACCAGATACAACCTGCGGCGCTGGCGGCGGGGAAGAAAGCGTAGAACATCGAGTCATTGCGCAGGTTCCGGCGTCACCTTCACCTCGACCGCAAATCGCTTGTAATTCGAAAACTGTTGATCGGTTTCGCCGGTCACCGTTTCCCAAAAATATTTCGCGCGGTAGTGGGTAAGAGCTTGAGTCATCAAATATGTTCCGTTTGAGTCCTTTTGCCAGAAGAGTTCAACGGTTCCTCCCCGCAGCATGTAGATGCCGTCGTGTATGTACTCTCTTTTAAGACGCACAGGATGTTCATCGGCTTTATCGATCCACAGTTGAATGGAGGTCTGCAGCGCATCGCGTTGGAAATCGGATCCTGGCTGGACATCAGATCGCGGAGTCAGAGTGATCTTCAAGACCTGCCTGCCTTCGATCATTCCTTCACCGTGACGAGTTGCGTGGAACAGGTTAGGCCATTCTTCATAAAATGAAGGCAGGCGATACTCGCGCTGGGAGGGTGTCTGCTTCAGCTCCGCATTTATCCGGCGACGCTCAGCCACGGTCGCCTCGTATTTTTTCTCTTCTTCTTCGGCAACTTTCCCGGTCAAGGGGTTGCCGTTTTCTTCCACCTTTCGCTTGTAAGGCGTTCCTTCAACGAACACAGTCTCATATTTGGCTGTTTCGTCGAATCTGGTCTTGAGCTTTTTGTCGTAATTGATGTTGTGATAGTCCTCGGAAAAGGTATAACTCTGGGACTTCAAGTCGTTTGCGGTCAGATTAACAACGACACGCTTCAAGAGTTCGTCGGCCTTGTCTTTCTGTGACTCCGCAAGAGCGGCGGTAGAAAGGAGCAGGCAAAAGCCAATAAAAACTAAGTGGCAGCGCTGGATGCTCATTGTGCTGTTCTTCACGCTCGCTCATCAAATTTGAGAACGAGAGATTCTTGGCATATACCACACTGGACAAGTCTACTATGAAGCAGAATCACCAGAAACAGCCAGGATTTTCATGAATAACCGCAGCCAAGCGTCCGGCTGCCCAAAGAGTTTCAGTTCAATGTTGCAAAGTTTTTTATACGCATACCAGCGGTTTTTGCCATTAAGAGGACTTCTGCCCCGCTCTTGATCGCATCTAAATTAATTGAAGAATAACCATGCCTCGAGAGATCAAAGACGAAGATCAAAGCCGGCAATTCAATGCCACCATGATGATCGCCATCGTAGTTGCAACAGTTCTTGCGCTGTTCATGCTGGGGTTAGTCTACGGCTGCATGAAAGCCAATCATGCCCCAGAATTGAAGCCAGCAACGCGCACCGGATTAATCGTCAATCATGGCAATTTTGGCAATTATGGCCTGCACTGAGGTTCGCCGAAGTGGCAATTTTGGCAATGGCCTTAATGTCCGCTATGCTTAGAAGGTTCACCACCGAACCCTCATGGTCGATCCTTTAGAGCGCCTCAAGGTTCTGATTAATTCCAGCACTCCCATCGTGGTCATGGAGACCGTGGAAGAGAAGCGCGCGGTCATGCTGGTGCGCGCGGCGGGCGCGGAGCTGAATCTTCCGGTCTTTGAGTGGAGCATTGCCGATGGCCTCACGCGCTCCGGTGGGCTTCCCGTCAACGCTGCGGCCGTCGCTCCACGAGTCGATCCGAAGGGACGCAACGCCGGTAGCAGCAGCGAATCAGAACGCCTGCTCAGTTATGTCATGTCGAGCATGAGCCACTCGGAGACGCCTCTTTCCGGCAATACCGGGATCGTCAACACCAAAGAGCCTGCCCAGGTCCTGGCCCATCTGGAACAGATGACCATTGAGGCAGTTTTCATCCTGAAGGACTTTCATCGTCACATTGAAGAGGCCGTAGTGGTGCGGCGTTTGCGGGATGTGGCCCAGAGATTCTGTACCCAGCGTCAGACCGTCATCATCACTGCTCCTTCCATCTCGCTTCCCCCGGAGCTGGCCAGCCTGGTTGAATATCTGGAGCTGCCTCTTCCGGATGTTGCGCGCCTGCGTGCCGTCGTCGAAGTGGTGCATTCCCGTTTGGCAAAGACGCACACACTGAAATTGCAGCTCGATGCCACCGGCGTCCACGCGGTGGCGGAGAATCTGCGGGGATTGACCGAAGAGGAAGCGGAAAGGGCCATCTCTCAGGCCATTCTGAAGCACTATTCTCTCTGTCCCGAAGTCGTGACCGACGTTCTCGAAGCCAAGAAAAATTTGTTGCGGCGCTCGGGCATGTTGGAATTCATTGAATGTTCGGAAAGTCTCGCCAATATCGGCGGCCTGGAGAATCTGAAGCACTGGCTGCAGCAACGTCGCGGCGCGTGGGAGGAGTCCGCGCGCAGCTTTGGCCTGGAGCCGCCCCGGGGTGTCATCATCTTGGGAGTGCAGGGATGTGGCAAGAGTTTATGCGCGCGCGCTATTGCAGGAGAATGGAAGCTGCCGCTGGTCAGGTTCGATACCTCGATGGTCTTTGACAAGTTCGTCGGCGAAACCGAGAAGCGCGTCAAGAAGCTCTTCCAGGTCGCCGAGGAGCTGGCCCCGGCCATCCTGTGGATCGATGAGCTGGAAAAAGTATTTGCCGGCAGCGGAGCAGATTCATCTTCCAGCGATGCCGGCGTCTCCTCCCGGCTTCTGGGTTCGTTCCTCTCCTGGATGCAGGATCGTCGTGCCCCGGTATTTGTTGCTGCGACTTCAAATAACGTCGTAGCTCTTCCCCCGGAGCTGATTCGCAAGGGCCGGTTCGACGAACTCTTCTTCGTTGACCTGCCCAATTCAGTGGAGCGAAAGGCAATCTTCAATCTTCAGTTGGCCCGCCACAAGCTGAATCCGGCCAGCTTCAACATTGAACAATTGGCAGTAGCAGCGAAATCCTATTCCGGCGCCGAGATC
>DASZFK010000567.1:0-3587 GCA_035939855.1 Candidatus Angelobacter sp. | reverse complement strand
AAGCCCAAGGCCGGCAGACGGGCAAATCTTTGGTCGAGGAAGATAAGCTCGACCTCGCCACCGAGCTGGTTGGCGAAGCTAAAAGTAAGAATGTGCGGCTGCTGTTGCCATTGGATCACGTGGTCGCGGAAAAGATCGATGCTTCAGCCAAGACGCACATCGTGAAAGACCAGGAAGGCATTCCCAGTGACCAGATGGGGCTGGACATCGGACCGGAAACAATCACTGTCTTCTCGCAGGAGATTGCCAAAGCCAAGACCATTGTTTGGAATGGTCCGATGGGTGTTTTTGAAGTCGCGCCGTTCGCAAAGGGCACCATCAAGATCGCTCAAGCGGTGGCCGCAAATCGCGCTGCGACCTCCATCGTCGGCGGCGGAGATTCTGTCGCCGCTGTCCACCAGTCCGGGGTTGCCGACAAGATCACCCATATATCCACCGGCGGCGGGGCTTCGCTGGAGTTTCTGGAAGGCAAAAAGCTTCCTGGCGTGGAAGCTCTTACCAACAAATGACCGAGCAACAGCACTCACGTCACTCGAGCGGCGGCAATCGTCTTCTTGAACTCGCTATTGGCGACATAACCGAGGAAACCACGGATGCAATCGTGAACGCCGCCAACTCAAGCCTGATGGGCGGCGGTGGTGTGGACGGCGCAATCCATCGCGCTGCCGGCCCCGAGTTGCTTGCAGAATGCAAAAAGATTCGGGCACAGCGAGGGCCCTTGCCCGCAGGACAAGCTGTGGGCACTCTCGGAGCGCGATTGAAAGCCAAATATGTAATCCACACGGTGGGCCCGGTCTGGCAGGGTGGCCAATTCAACGAGCCTCAAATTCTGGAAAACTGCTATTCGAACTCTATGGCTGAAGCGGCCCGCCTGGGTTGCACCAGCATCAGCTTCCCTTCTGTAGCCACCGGAGCCTATGGTTATCCCTTGCAAGATGCCGCGCAGATCGCTTTGCGCACGGTCGCCGAAGCCCTCTGCCGATCCGGTTCGATTTCTACAGTGCGGTTCGTCCTGTTCGATCAACGCACTTACAAAGCATACGCGACGGCCGCAGAAGACCTAAGACGGCATTTTTCCAATCTGAGGATCAACCTGCTATCTTGACTGCTTTGGGTTTATGCGAAAAAAATTAATCGCCGCCAACTGGAAGATGTACAAGACACCGCACCAGGCAGAACATTTCGTTTCCGCCTTCCTTCCCTTGGCGGCCGATCATGAGCGGGATGAGATCGTCGTATGCCCGCCTTTTGTCTGTCTGCCTGCGGTAATTGCGGCAGTCCATGGAAGCCGCATACACGTAGGCGGCCAAAATATGTATTGGGAAAAGGAAGGCGCATTCACAGGCGAGATTTCCGCTCACATGTTGCGGAGCCTGGGTTGCTCCCACGTGATCATCGGTCACTCCGAGCGTCGCCAATACTTCGGTGAAACCGACGAAACTGTAAATCTCAAACTGAAATCCGCTCTGTCCTCTGGGCTGCATCCCATTGTGTGTGTCGGTGAAATTCTGGCCGAGCGCGAAGCGGGCCTGACCGAACAAGTATTGCGCCAACAATGCAGTATTTGCTTTCGCGATATCTCCGGCGCGGATGCTGCGCCTCTTATCGTAGCTTACGAGCCGGTCTGGGCCATCGGCACCGGCAAAACTGCCACTCCCGAACTGGCCGCAGAGGCCCACGAGGTGATCCGCGCCGAGGCCGCCAAAGCGTTTGGCGCTGCAGCAGCAGAACGGTTACGCATCCTCTACGGAGGAAGCGTAAAACCTGAAAACGCTCATGCCCTTATGTCCAAGAAAGAGATCGATGGCGCTCTCGTAGGCGGAGCCAGCCTCGACCCTAAGTCCTTCGCTGCCATCGTGAAATATTAACCTTGCATCGTAAATATTATTGGTCGTTTGCTGCTTATGGCTGAAAATAAGACTATGCTACGGACGGTTGAACCACCGAAATTTTCAGAACAGTTCCAGGCAGAACTCGACGATCTTTTTCGCTGGCGGCGCGATGTGCGCAGGTTCAGGCCTGAACCCCTTGAGCCCGGGCGACTGGAGCAGCTTATCCGCAGCGCCTCCCTCGCCCCTTCGGTGGGATATAGCCAGCCATGGCGCTTTGTAGTGGTAAATGATACGGCACTGCGTCAGAAAGTGCGGCTCAATTTTGAGGAGTGCAATTGCGAGGCGCTCTCCGCTTATGAAGGAGAGCAAGCTAGGAGATATGCCACTCTGAAGCTTTCCGGGCTCGATCAGGCGCCGGTGCAACTTGCCGTCTTTTGCGACCGCTCTACCACCACCGGGCATCAGCTTGGCCGCCGCACCATGCCGGAGATGCTGGAATATTCCGTTGTGCTTGCCTGCCATACGCTTTGGCTGGCTGCTCGCGCTTGCGGCATCGGTGTGGGTTGGATCTCGATCCTCGATCCGCAAAGACTTGCAACTGACCTGGGAATTGCCGCGGAGTGGAAACTGATCGCCTATTTTTGTATTGGGTATCCCGAGGAAGAACATCTTGATCCTGAACTTTCCCGGTATCGATGGGAACAGTTTCAGGACCCCGAGATCATCGTGAAATAACAACGAAAAAGAGGCACGCCGTAGCGTGCCTCTGCTTTCACCTCGCCTTTAACCTTTAGTCGGTTATGCGCCTTGCAGCGTTGGCGGTTTTCCGATCACCAGATCACCCGATCACGCGCAGCCTGCACTGAGGTTTGCCGAAGTGATCACCCGATTGTCAATAGCGCCAACGGCCAGAACCACCGCTGTTGTATCCCTGCTGGTAGCCCTGCTCGTAGCCTTGTCGATAAATCTGCTTGTATTGATTCTTGTCACCTAAACCGCTGGAGTATCCGCGATCGGCACGTTTGAAGTTGCTGTCCTGGGTCGGGCGAAAACTGTGGCCGGTTTGACGATCATTTCGTCCGTCGTTCAAGCCATCTTGATAACCGTATTGGCGGGCGTTTCCGTAGCCGCCTCGTCCGCCGTAATAGCCGCCTTGGCCATAAGAGCCGTTGCGGTTTCCACCATAGCGATCATCATCACGGTCACGCCAGCGACGATGGCGATCCCGGTCCCGATCTCTGTCTCTGTCGCGATCTCGATCCCGGTCGCGGTCATGATCTCGGTCCCAATCGCGGTCTTGTTGATACTGAACGGTTCGGTAGCCGTTGCCATCACGGTCCCAATCACGATGTCCGGCTTGCGCAAAAAGCATGGTCGAGCCACCTGTGACGAGCACTGCACCCGCCAGTACATATCTCAGGGAGCATAGTCTTAAATATTTCATTAGGGGATTCTCCTCGCGAGCCGAACTGCATCCACTCGACTCGTTACCAACTTCAACCCTAATGACTTAACAGTTACCGTAAAGAGTAAATAATGATTGTAAATATATGTTAGAACCTATCTCATAAATGCTTGAGTAGGCAGGAGGTGGAAGCCCCGGACTTCAGTCCGGGGAGCGGGTTCTTTAGAACCCGCGTAAATTGCGGCTTCCACACAAATCCGGGCTTCAGCCCCGGTCCGAGAAATTTGATTTCCAAATATTTTTTGCGAGAGATTAGATATTCCCAAGATTTGTCTCGATGTTTACCTAAT
>DASZFK010000566.1:0-2490 GCA_035939855.1 Candidatus Angelobacter sp. | reverse complement strand
CAAACAGCCCAAAGCGCAGGAGCCACAATCTTCGCCGGAGATCACTATCCGAACTACGACTCGGCTGGTGCTCCTCGACATTGTGGCGACCGACGAAAAAGGCAATTTCGTCAAGGACCTGAAGGCTGAAGAGGTTCAGATTTTTGAAAACGGCAAAGAGCAGAAGAAGCGGGATTTTTCTTTCCAGCAACCAGATGCGCAGCAGGCAGTCGAGCACCTCCAGCAGCACCTTCCGCCGAACGTCTTTACCAATGTTCCGCAGTTCAAAGGCAACAGCTCCTACAACATTATTTTGCTCGACGTACTCAACACCAGCTTCCCGAACCTGGCGTACGCGCATGATCAGCTCATCAAGTATCTGGAAGATTCTCCGCCGAACCAACCAACCGCCATCTACGCTCTGGGCACTAAGCTGTGGCTCCTGCATGACTTCACCACCGATCATCAAGCCCTCAAAGAGGTAATTCAGCGGTTTAAGGGACAGGGCTCCAGGATCGTGATTGATGCTCCCGACCCTGCCATGCAATATCACCGCAAGAGCACGTTTAATGCGCCTGCGGTGCTGGAACCTCGTGAAATCACGCTCAATGCCCTGAATTCGTTATCAGAGATCATGGCCGCGTATCGCGGGCGCAAGAACCTGATCTGGATATCCGAATCTCTGGCAGTCAATACCATGCCCGATATGGGGCTCACTCGCGGGCCTCAGGCCCTAAGCCCTTTTGGGCGTGAAATTGAGCGCATATCCGACGCCATGATGGAGGCCCAAATTGCCGTCTATCCCATCGACGCCGCGGGAGTTAGCTTGCAGGACCATTTTGGAAGAATCAGCACCATGGAGATCATGGCTGAAAGGACCGGCGGAAAAGCTTTTGTCCGGAATAACGCTGTTGATCTTGGAATTCACACCAGCATCGACGATGGTTCTACCTATTACACTACGTCTTATTACCCTGTTAATAAAACCTGGGATGGGAACCTGCGCAAGATCGATGTACGAACGACACGTCCGCATGTGAAGCTCCGCTTCCGGCAAGGCTACTTTGCCTTTGATCAAACGCCTAAGCCTCCCACAAAAGCAGAGATTACTCAGGCTTCACTTGATTTTGCCCAAGCCCTGGACCCCGATCTCCCTGTTTCCACTGGAATGCTTTTTCAGGCGCTGGTCGAGCCGCCATCCGAGAGAATGGGAAGCAAAGTCTCTGTCCGTTTCGCCATTGATCCACACTTGGTTTCGTTTACAACCAAAGAAGACGGTTTGCGTCACGCCGAGGTTAGCTGCATTGCCTGGGCTTTTCCAGTTAAGGGCAAGCCAATCGGTGGCGGCGGCAAGACAATCAAAGCTGCTCTTGATACGGAGACTTTTAACAAACTGATCAATGCAGCGCTGCCTTGCAATCAATCTCTCGCCCTTGCCCCGGGCAATTATTTGCTGCGGCTTGGAGTGATCGACCAAGTTACCCACCATATTGGCGCCCTTACCGCCTGGGTGACGGTCCCCGATCTTCCGCAAGCGGCACGCCAGGAAGCGGTGGGTTCGACGGCGACTCCCCCGCGTTGAGAGTTGAAATTTAGAATCTGTAAGTTGTAGTTTTGAACTTACGCGTGTGCTTCCCTGTGCCTGCTGATTTGTTGGGCGTGTCTGCTCCGCGCCTCCACGGTAAGATCGGCTTTAGGTTTTCAAATTAGAAATTACAATTTGGAAATTGCAAATCTCCTCGCCTCGTCGCTGTGGAATAATGTTCCCGACTCATGCGTAGCCTTCTTATCGCGAATCGTGGCGAGATCGCCATCCGTGTCATGCGTGCTGCTGCGGAGCTTGGCCTTCGTACAGTCGGCGTTTTTTCTGAAGACGATGCCCAATCGCTCCATACCCGCAGGGCCAACGATTCTCGTCCGTTGCGTGGACGTGGAGCTGCTGCCTACCTTGATGGCCGGCAGATCATCGCTATGGCAAAAGAGGCTGGGTGCGACGCGATCCATCCGGGTTACGGCTTTCTGAGCGAAAATGCTGACTTTGCCCGCCAGTGTGGTGATGCCGGTATCGTCTTCGTCGGGCCTCGACCAGAAGTGCTTTCGCTCTTTGGGGACAAGTTGGAAGCTCGTTCGCTGGCATCGCGTTTCGGAGTACCAGTGTTGCCAGGAATTGCAGTCAGCGATCCGCAGCAGGCCCAAGAATTCTTAAGATCATTGGACGCTAAATCATTAGAAGCAGGCGCAGCCATCATGATCAAGGCGGTTGCGGGTGGTGGCGGACGCGGCATACGCCTGGTGCGCGACGCGGGCGAACTCGATGAGGCTCTCGCTCGCTGCCACTCCGAGGCGCAGTCTTCCTTCGGCAACGGCGACCTATATGTCGAGCGCTTCATATCCAGGGCGCGGCATGTCGAGGTGCAAATTGTTGGCGATGATGCAGGGAACATTAGCCAGCTTTGGGAGCGTGAATGCAGCGTCCAGAGGCGCCACCAGAAGCTTGTCGAGGAGGCGCCG
>DASZFK010000565.1:0-9841 GCA_035939855.1 Candidatus Angelobacter sp. | reverse complement strand
CTATTGGGTAAGTGGGTAATTTGGTAATTGGGTAAATGAAAAGCTTCAATTACCCACTTACCAAATTACCCAATTACCCAATCTTTCGAACTAATGGCTCGCCAGGAATTGATCAGCTCGCCCCGCCGTGTCTTCGTCTGCTGCGATTGCGTCATCGGAGAGGGCTTTGATGTTGATCGTGATATCTGGCCCTAGAGGAGCCAATAGCTTTTGGATCTTGAGAGCCATGTCCAGGGCCAAGGGCCCAAGGGTTGAGACGATCTGTCCAATTTGAAGAATCAAGGCTACATTCATTGAATCACCCCCGCCTGGCGAAGACCGCTCAGGATGTTGTCCGCCAGCGTTGAAACCACGCGGACGTCAGCATCAAAAGTTTGTTGGGTTGTCGGATTCTTGATCCCAATGATTCCGCTGTCGACCAGCTTGGTGATTGACTCACTCAATTGGTTCAACAATGCCTGAAGGCTGGCTGAGTTGAGCCTGGCGCTCTCCGGCCCCTGCTTCAGGAGGACGGTGATTTGCTCGTCGATAACGGCAATGTTCTTTTGCACGCGCAAAACCACGATCGCTTTGTCGGGAGCAATCAGTGAAGGGCTCACTTCGATGATGCCGCGCGCGATATGATTGTTGGTTTGGGCCAGGGCATCGTTCCAGACCATCACTTGCTCGAAAGGAGTGACAGGCTGATTCGTGCCCTGCCGGTGAATGCATCCAATGGTAGTAAGGAGGATGCAGGTGGCGATGAGGACAGTAAAGTGTTTGTGCATAGATATACTCCGTTTTATAGGTAGTTAACTGCTGGAGGCTGTACATGTACGTGGCGCTACTCAAAAACATATCTCCATTCTGATACACCTTATTCCCTGTCATCCTGAACGGAGCGCGGCAAGAAACTTACAGCCATGAAGGTAATGGGCGCGCAGTGAAGAGCCTGCCCTGAACGAAGAGAAGGGACCCCGATACCGTTTCGGTCTGACTTACAGATACGAGGTGTTCTACCCGGTCTTTGGTACTCAGTCGGCTCTGAAGATAGCGACGTTATCTGCGCTAACCCCAAATACATTGGCGCCTTCGGTCGAATACCCCGTTTCGGAGATCTAGCCTGACACGTCATCGGGGTCCCTTCTCTTCGTTCAGGGCAGGCTCTTCACTCCGCGCCAATCTTATTCGTAGTTGTAAAGCTTCTTGCCGCGCTCCGTTCAGGATGACAGAGGGAAGTGGGTTCACAGGGCGGCGACACCTTTGCAAAGTAAGCACAAAGCTAGAAGCCCGTAGCTGCCTTCTTCGGATCGGTCAGAAGGTGTGCGATCGACGACAGCGCTGCTCCTAACACGGTCAAGAACGGGTGGGCATGGACAAACCCGGCTACCAGGTCTTGCACGGCGGGGTTCAACGCTATTGTGGCCAGCAGGCCGTTTAGAACGATCAGGACTTTGGCGGTTTTATTCATGGAATGCTCCTTTTTAAATTGCCAGAATTGCCAAGATTGCCAGAATTGCCAAAATTCAAAGGCCCTGGTACTCGGCGTTGTTTTATTCGGCTTTCGAAATCATGTAGAAGACGGCGGAAATGGAAAGAAAGAACAGGACAACGAGTGTGACCAAGACTATCTTCATAGGTGAACCTCCGCAGTCAGGAGAATGCTTGGTTTTCAAATTAGAAATTGGAAATTAAAAATTAGAAATTAACGTTCTACTGCGCCGTAACCGACGCTTTTATGCCGGCCAGGGTTTCTGCTGCCTGGGTCGTGAATTGAATGCTGATCACGTCACCGACCGCGAAGGCAGCGGTATGGGTGACATCTGAGCAGGAAGTCGCCGTACCCGCGGTGCAGGTCAGCGTCGCTGCAGAGCCATTCTTGAGTACGGTGAATACTCCTGACGATGCGTTCACTCCGCCTGTACCGGCCGTGACTTGCAGGTTCAACAGCGTTCCCGCGCGATTCATCACTTGCCCGATATTGACCGTCGTGCTGGTGCAGGTTGTGGCGGCAAGTTCGCCCAGTTGATAGAGTCCTAGAGTCGAGCTGGCTGTGGCCGTACCGGTGCAGGTTCCCTGGAGTGTAAGCACCGGGGCAAAGCTCATGTTGCCGAAGGATCCGATCTTGGCAAAGGCCGTGGTGACTGTATTCCAGCCGTAGACATCATATTTGCCGTTGGAAATGTCGATTACAAAATTGCCCGCTGCCCCGCCGGTAACTGAGGTTATCGTCGAGCCTGAACATCCCTGGTCATAGAACTCCTGGGTCACCAGCGCCGTTCCACTGGAGCCCAGATCGATGAGCGCTTCTTTCAGGCCGCAGGTTCCGGATCGGATCAGGTAGGCTCCAGCGCCGTGAGCATTGGCAAAAGTGGCGGTGATGTTGCACTGCGAGCCATTGACCACCACCGAACTGGGCGTGACTGTCTCCGTATTGGCGGAATTGGCGGTATCGACGATCTTGATGGAGGCGCTGGCGCTCCAGGGATTGAAGGTCCGTCCGGTTCCAATAACCACGCTGCAAAAATTCGGGTTGAAGCTGATTGTGCCGGCCCCGGCGGCCAGGGTTGTAGGGCCAGGCATGCTGTAGTTGTATTGCGAGGCAACGGCCTGTCCATTGACCTTGTAGTTAGTCACGCCATATTGCTGCGCGAATGCATGCGTTGACAATACTGCGGCAATTGCGAAAATGAACTTTTTCATTTTGGTCCTCTTTTTGATGAAGTTGGAGTAGGTGCGAATTGAGGGCGTTTATTACTTTAGGAAAGCAGGTCGGTCTTGCAATTCCTTATCCCCTGTCATCCTGAACGCAGCGCCTCGAAAAACCTGACTTCAGCAACAAAGATGGGCGCGGAGTGAAGGACCCCGACAATGTTTCGGCCTGGTTTACAGATACGAGGTGTTCTACGCGTGTTTGTACCCGAGAAGATTCCGATTGGCTACTATATTATTTACACAAGACTTAAGATCCACATAGTTCAACGACTTCGGGCAAATACCTCGCATCAGCAATTTAGACTGACACATTATCGGGGTCCCTTCTCTTCGTTCAGGGCAGGCTCTTCACTCCGCGCCAATCAGAAACACAGTTGTGAGTTTTTTCACGCGCTACGTTCAGGATGACAGGCGGATAAGAGCGTCGCAAAAAGGCTAAAGGCTAAGAGCATCTATTTTTGATGGTGATAACTCAACACCTCATCACGATAGGAATCGAGCTTGTTTTCGATGCGATCGACAGTGGCTTTCACGGCATCAACCTCACGACGAGTCACGGCATCCTTTTCGAGAAGTTCGAGCCGCCGTTCCTGGTCTTTCTGCGAATCTTCAAGATGGGTATTGCGAGAGGAGTATTGGTTCACAAACGACAAACCCGCCATCACAATCGCCAATACGATGCCCAGCTTTCCTGAGAGGCCTTCTTTGAGGGAATCAATGATGCTCTGGGAACTATTGCTCATGGTTTTGCCTTTTTAAAATCAGGAGACAGAAGTCAGAAGATGGAAGACAGAGGTGCTCCTGACTCCTGACTTCATTCCGGTCCCCTTCAGAAATGATTGCGGCCAATCTTTTCGCCGGCCAATGATCCAACCACCATTAGCCAGCGGTCATAGTCATCCAGGCTGGGCTTGCGATTCCCGCGCCTTGCGATGCCCTCCCATTCCCAATCGAGATCGCTCGCGTCCCAATCCGCGCTCTCGGGCGCCAGCATGTCAGGATCCAGGGCGATGACCTGGTTCAGTTTCGCTGAATTTCGACGTGTTGATTGATGAGATGATTGTGGTGTATTCATTTAATAGCTCTTAGCCATTAGCCATTAGCCGTTAGCTCCAATACTGTTCACTTAAGGAGCAAACGTGAATGGCATCTTCGACATACCAGCGCCGGAGGCGCGAAAGAAGTTAGCCCAGCGCGTAAGCGCTGGGAAAAGAAGAAGAAACAGAGATAAGCCCCGGAGGGGCGGCACTTTTTTGCTCGGAGTTCTTAGGGATAGAAATGAATTTGAGTCAAGCGACTTTGTGAATATGCTGCGTTAAAATTGTTTGTAAGCGTAGCTACTAAGGGCCAAAGCTAATGGCTAAAAGCTAATGGCTAAAAGCTAACGGCTAAGAGCTAATAACTGCTATCCCGTCAACTGCAAAGTCGTGAACCCAAGCTTTTCTCCCATAAACTTCTGGGTCACGGTCTTCCAGCCCAGCTTGCCGTTGGGGACGATCATTGCGTAGGTTCTTCCGAGGCCGATATATTTGAGATCATGGCACCGAAGGGCTTCGTCCGCTTCCTGGCGCGTAATGTGTCCGTGACAGTAGCAGTTTGGCCTGCGTTTGAATTTGGTGAGCGCTTCTACTTCTCGGGCTTGCAGGAGACACACTTTTCGGGACATAGCTTTTAGCCTTTAGCTCTTAGCCTTTGGTATTTAGCTTGGTTGTTGGTTACCAGCGACTTGGAGGTGCGTACATCGAGATTAGGTAAAGGGGATTGAAGTCTTAATTTACCAAATTACCCATTTACCCAATCAGGGCACACTTGGATCAACCTGAATCTATGAGCCACGCCAGTTATGGTCCGCGCGAATGACCCCGGTTTTTTCTCTCAATTGCCGGAAAACTCACGGCAAGCGGTGATTCGAAACACTCTCAAAATAAATGTTGGGTTGGATTCCTAATTTACCCAATTACCAAGTTACCCATTTACCAAATTATCCACTTACCCAATGACTCATTTACCCACTCACGCTATAAGCTAGAGGCTAGTAGCCAGTAGCTGCTTTACCTGGTTCGTTTCATCTTTTTGGCTTTTGCTCGTGGCGTCTTTCGAGGCGGCCTGGTTTTGCTGTGGCAGGGACAGCGACAAGATCTTCCCCGTGCGCGGCCGTTGCTGTGACTGCCCGGCAAGCAGCCGTCGTTGAAGTCCATCAAGGTTTTTGACCGATGCTTGAGTTTTCGGTCTTCCGATTGCGGTGTAGGAGGCGCGATCCGCCTTTGAACGTTAAGGGTCCACTCCATCAGCCTGGAAAACGACCAGTTCTTCAGGTCGGTGACGTGATGGTCAAACAGGTGGCAGAGAGTCACCAGCACCGAAGGATGCAGGATCGGGCAGCGGCATGGAGCTTTCACCCGTGCCTCCAGCCATGGCCAGGCTGATTGGATTGCCATGTAACTGGGCTTCTGGCCCAGGACGAAGCAGAGCGCGCCGATTAGGTCATCCTGGTCCTCGCAATAGGCCACCGCCTCGGCGAAATCCATCATCGGCTTGCGGTGGCGGGGAAAGCGACGGCACGGCTTTTCCGATTGCGGATCACGACCGCCGAAGCTGTTTCTTAGTTCATGCATGGGATCCTCCCGGTCGCCAGAATTGCAATTCGCTTTTTGTTTGCCATAACCGATTTTCCATCGCGTTATAGCTGAAGTCAAGCCACAAAATATTGTGGTATATCTGCAAGCTATAGGGGCGAACCAGATTGAGTAATTGAGATTCTTTTAATTTACCCAATTACCAACTTACCCATTTACCCAATTCGGGCACACTTGGATCAACCTGAATCTATGAGCCACGCCAGTTATGGTCCGCGCGAATGACCCCGAATTGTTTAGACCCTTTCGTCTTACTTAAACGAGGGTAGACCCTTCGCTCTGCTCAGGGTTTCGCCTCGCGGCTTAGACGCCGCGATAACGGCTCAAGTTATGGTCCGCGCGAATGACCCCGAATTGTTTAGACCCTTGCGCTTTACTTAGACTAGGGTAGACCCTTCGCTCTGCTCAGGGTTTCGCCTCGCGGCTCAGACGCCGCGATAACGGCTCAAGTTATGGTCCGCGCGAATGACCCCGAATTTTTCTCGCATCTGCCGGAAGATTCACGGGCAGGCGTTAATTTACCCAATTACCAAATTACCCACTTACCAAATCACGGCTACCGCCATCGGCACATTTCGGCTGACAGTTCCGCCATCGCTGCTTCGTAGTCTTCATCGGTGGTACACCAGGGGAGTCGGCGGGGAAGATGTGATGAGCCGTCGGTGAATGCCATCTCCTCGTCCTCGCTTCCGTCTCGCCCGATCTCCACGGTGGTTTTTCCCATTTTGGTGACGATTAAGCTTCCAAATCGCGCCCCCAATTCGGAAGATAGGATTGAGAGGAAAATCTGTCAATAGAAAATGAGAACTATATCTCCTTATTTTTCAATTGTTTACAAAATTTATTTCGCAAATAGTAGTATCACTATTAGTCCAAGCCACAGTAGCTGTACTATGGCTCGAATATGGACCAGAGTAGTAGTGCTAATTTTTAAGTTCAAATTCCTGATTTCTAATTTTGTTTAAATCGGGGCCCGATTCGGGCCTTCGAGGGCTTCCGCGTGCGTATAAAAAGTGGCAAATTTTGTCATTATGTCTTTGGTCCCCGAGAAAGCCGTGTCTGAATGCCGGGCGACCAAGGATGGCCTCTCGGGGCTTTGGCAGGGCTGGGAACAAAGGGTTTTCGATTGAAATTGCGTCTTCTATATATACGGAGCTTCTGAGCCGGCGCACTGAGGCTGGTGCAAAGGCGCTTGAACTGAAATGGGATGCCTTCGAAGTGATGCAATCAAAAGCACTTATGCTCGTGCAAAAACATATGTAACGAGATTGGGTTTACATTCACTATTAAAGGTAAGGGCAAAAAGTTTTAGGAGGAGAAGGTGAAAGTATTCGATATGCTGTTCGGTTGCTGGCACAAACGTGTTAGCTTCCCCATAACGCGCAAGGTGGCCCCACAGCGTCCTCAAGAATCCCAGTGTTCAGGTACGTATATTGTGTGCCTCGATTGCGGAAAAGAATTTGCGTATGACTGGAAGCAGATGCGTGTCCTTTCACCCCGGGAACAGCGCGCGAGTGCGCATGCTCATCTGGAGGCAGAGGCAAGCTAGGTGAATTTCTAATTTTCAATTTCTAATTTCTAATTTTTTGGAACTACTAGCCAACGCTACTGGCTCCGCTTTGCCCCTGATTAAACTTCCGCGTTCTCCAAACTCCGAACGCATCCCACAGCTAGAGCGATTTGTAATTTATTCATCGCTATCGCGATGAACGTCTGCCTAAAGGCCCGCAACTCGCAAGCGAGCTGCTAGACGCTGATACTGGTAGCAGATCAGTTTCATGGAAACTGACCCACTCCCTAAAACAACACATCGAAATCCAACTTGAAGCGGCGCTTGTAGGTTCCGAAGAAGGTTCCGAATTGGGGGTCGCCTGTGTTGGAATGCACGGCTAGCGGGTTGAAGTGGTTGGTCAGGTTCAAACCCTTGGTGGCCAGTCGCAGCGTGTATTTCGATGTAACGCGGAAGTCCTTGGAGAGGCGCGCATCGAAAGAGAAGAAGTTGGGAAAGCGGTTCTGGTTTGGGGCGCCTACATATTGCTGGAGCGCGTTGGTGAAGGCGAAGGGGAAGCCTGTCCGGTACTCGAGCAGGGGAATGATGCGCATGCGCCATGGCAAAGGCGATTCACCCCAAACCAGCATTCGGTGCGGCACATCAGTATAAAGGTTCGCCACCTGGTCGGGATTGAGGATGGGGAAAGGAAAATTCCCGGTGTATCCGGAAGAAGCGTTCAAGTCGCCCCGATCAAGACTGTGCGTGTAGGCCAGGAACAGCTTTCGTTTGGTCGCAGCGCCAATGCCGGCCGTCAGTGACATCTCCCTGTAGTGTGCAAACCCCGCAGCAGAAGCGATAAAGTTTGTCTGTCCGTTGGGCACAGGATTGGGATCAATGGCCACCAGCCCTTCAGAATTGCGCTCCGTGAACTTAGCCCGCAAACTCACCAGTGGTCCGATTCCTTGCTCCAGTTCCACACTGGAAGTCACGCTGTAAGGATGAAACTTATTGTTGACGGCGGATAGGCGTACCTTGGCTTGCGGGACCGCGTTGATTTGCGCAGCAAAGGGCTGCAGTTCCGGCGAAGCCAGCTCCGGGCCGCTGAAATCAGTGACAATCTCCTGGGGATAATGCTCAAAGGCAAAAACATTCAATGGAACATGATCGTAGAAGACGCCGATTCCGCCGCGGACAACCGTGCGGTGGGTCTCCCCCAGCGGGCTCCAGACAAAGCCTGCGCGGGGCGCGAACCGTGTGGCGTTGGTAATCGTTTGCCGTTCGAGGCGAACGCCGCCATCGATCGCCAGCCTCCGGCTCAATACCAAATGGTCTTGGACGTAGGTTGCTAATTCCAGGTCCTGTTCATGAAAACGCGAGCCGCTGGTGAATTCCAACCGGCGAAGCATCGCTCCTTGCGCGTCGCGCAGGTCGATGGTGCTGAAATGAAAGATGCCGCGATCTTCGCTGCGAGCCACGGTCGTGCCGATCTGAATATTGTGCAGCCCCTTGGCTTCAATTGGATCAAACGCATAGTTTTCCAGCCACTCCGCCCGGAAGGAATGGCGCGATTGGCGGCTGAAATAGTTGCCCTGGTTGCCCAGTGGGGTGATGATCATCCGTCCTTTGGATTGGGGCGCCACCATGGCATGGAAGTCCTGCCAAGCGAGGGTGCTTTGCAGCACGCCGCTGCCGAGGGTGAGACGATCGATCAACGCCGCCCCGCCCGCCTGAAGATCGAAATTGGGGGTGACAGGTTGCGGATTGAAAAAATCCAGATTGGCAAACTTGGTGGACTGCGGGGCAACATGCAAGGTCGCGGTGAGCGTGTGCGTCGGACGAAAAATGTAATCGAGCTGGGTAAAAGAGTTGACCGAGGTGGAAGTGGTCTCGTTAAAAGGAAAAGGCAGGGTCCGCACCGGCGTCTTATCGAGCTGATATTGAAGCGCCTCAGAAAAATAAAGTCGTTGGCGGAGGATTGGACCGCTTAGGGTGGCATGAGGGGTCAACGAGCGCAGGCCCTGGAGGTGCAGACTGCGGATACGAAACTCGGGCATGGGATCGTTCAACTCGTAGTTCCACTTGTCGCCTCCCGAACGGGTGAGGGCCGAAACAATCCCTCCGCTGAAGTTTCCATATTGGGTCAGAAAAGGCGACGACATTACGTTCACGGATTCGGCGCTATCGACGGGAATGGTCAGGCCAAACTGTCCGGTAGCGGGATCGGTGGTGTCGACAAAATTCACGAGCAAGGCGTTGTGCTGTTCTGAAGCACCGGAAATGGCCAACTCACCATTGGGCGCGCGCACAACTCCTGGGAGTGTAGGCAGCGCGTCGAGGATGGTGGAGGGCCTTTGGGGCAGCGATTTGGCCTGTTCGCGCTCCATGGTTTGCGGAGGAGAAGAGCCTTTGTTGACAGGAGCCTCGTCAGCCTTTACATCCACGGACTGATGTACCTGAATTTTGGGAATCAAGGTGATATCCAGGCTGGCGGCAGGTGAATCGGCAGCGACGGCCAGCGGCTGGTCTTCAAGTAGCTGAAAACCGGTCTTGGAGACCGTGTATTTGAGTTCGCCCAACGGCAGGTTTGAAAAGCTGACTTTGCCCTCGTTTGCGGTCTTGGCGGCTTGCACCTGTACACCGTTGAGTTTTATGGTGATGGTTGCGCCAGAGACCGGCTTACCCGCTTCATCATGTACCTTGATCTGTAGCGACTGATTCAGCGCGTGGGCTACAGTAACGCACGCCAAAATCATGATGGCAGAGATAACTCTGGCCAAGGCGTGAGGGCGACGCACTTGGGGAGGCAGAACCATGAGTGCTGGCCTGATTTTAACGCTTAAATGGGGGCATGCAAGGATTAAAATTTGATGCGGAGCACTTAGCCGTCAGCAATCAGCCGCATAACCACACCGAGGGCGTGGTCCATTGAAAAGCTAACTTCCTGGCGAGTTTCTCAACGGACATGCAATCGGGTGATCGCGCGTGATCGGGAGATCGGGTGATCGGTTTTGGAACAGTC
>DASZFK010000564.1:0-5346 GCA_035939855.1 Candidatus Angelobacter sp. | reverse complement strand
ACGTCGACGAAATCGTTGAGTCGCACATCGTGAGCGGAAAACCGGTTGAGCGGTTGATGATGCGAGACTCCTGCATCAACACATCGGCTTGCGAGCACAGATCAAGGCGGGCGTCGGCAAAGAAGGAGAGCCGGACGTAGCTTCGCTCAGAATGACTGACGCAAACGCAGTCAGTTGCGGGTTAGTTCGCCTTCTTTCTTGCCGGCAATGGTGACGAACCGAATCACGCCCTCGCTATCCTCAAAGATCAGTCCGGTTCCTTCAGAGTTCACGACTGCGGTGACCAGACGACCATACGACTTGGGGATTCCCCCCTGCGTCGGGGTTTGGTCATAGCGCGCCAACTCCCCCTCTTTCATGCCGGTTATGCTGACAAAGCGAATCACGCCGTCGCTGCCTTCAAAAACCAGGCCAGTTCCTATCTGGTCTGCAATCGCCGTAACCAGACGACCGTATGATTTCGGCACAGTCCCGCGGCTTGGGGTTTCGGCGTAAGCGACAGTCGCGCTCCTGTTTCCAACCAAGTATCCGGCGACAAACAACAGCGCGGTACCCAACACGAACAGAATCCTATTTCGCATGAACCCTCCTTGGTCGGTGCCACGCGTCATTTTGGCAGGACTAGAATCTTGTGCATCATGCCAAGATCCTCGTGCAGCAGGATATGGCAGTGAAACACAAAAGTACCTGCGATGGTTGGATCGCGGAAATCGAAACGAGCCTTGAAGCTGTGGTAGGGATGACCCGGACCCTCCCAGAACGGAACCTCAATCGTGTCGCGCAGGTCCTGATCGGTAACGGGCTTTCCATCCACTTCCAAGACCTTGAAATGGATCTGGTGGATGTGGAAGGCATGGGTCTCAAGAGCGTGATTTTCCACAATCCAGTCTTCCACTGCCCCAACGTGGGTGGTGATTACGGGCTTTTCATTGGCTTCAAACACCTTCTGCTTTTGTCCGTCCACGGTGATATAGAACTGGATGGGGCCATTGGTACCGCCAAATTCCTCCGAGAAGTAAAGTTTACGCAGCGTGGTTGGTTTCTGCTTGTCCAACTCCGCAAACTTGATGCTCTTCATCGAGGTCTGGGAAACGGGCTCGGCAGCGTTTATCTCTTGCTTCGCCTCTGCTGCTTCATCTTCATTGCCGCTGACAGCAATCCGCGCCAGTTGTTGCTCGAGGTCCGGGTTGCCAGTCGGGCCAGTTGAATACCCCAGTGCGATGAAAATCGCCTCGTTGTTTTGCGGAGGAGCCTGCACGATGAACTCTGCGCGACCGGCCGGAGGTATCAGAATGGTTTCTTCGGGTCGAGATTGGGGCAGAGGATATCCGTCGAGAGCGATCAACTGCAGTTTTTGCGGCACACCGTTAAACCAAACCTGCAACGGCAGGAAATCCTGGATGGTAGCGTTGGCCACTCGCCAGAACTGCTTTTCGTTGGGCTTCATGTCGATGATGGGGGAAGCGGAACTAGGGGAAGCCGCGACCTGATAGTTGATGGTGAGTTGGTAGGGCCCGGGCACCCATGGAACCAGGTACTGCTGCCGGATAACGAACACGCGCTCTTTGAGTCCAGCCACCTCAGGGTGAAACTTTTCCATCCCCTCGACAATCAGCGCCCCCGCTGCGCCGCCATTCACCTGAAACTCGGTGAAGCCGTGCACGTGGGGGTGGTACCAATAAAGGCCGGGGGGTTCGTTCTTTGGGATCTGAATGTTAAAGTGGAACGCAGGGTCGTTCGGTTGAAGCAGAGTCGTGAGCACGTCGTCCTGATGACAGGTTGGCGGAACGTTCAGACCGTGGAAGTGAACGTTGGTCGAAGACAACATCATCATTCCACCATCGCCGCAAACCTTGCCGGGCGTAGCCGGCATTTCCATCATCCCTGCGGAGTCATCGGCCTCGATGCGGTCTTTCACATCCAGCAGCAGCCGATCACCCGGGTTGAGACGCAACGTCGGAGATTCAACGTCTCCTTTGCTGGTCGCGTAGTTGTAGCAATAGTGCGTATAGCCGGCGTTATCGACCGAGTGCCTCATGGTCAATTCGGCGTTAAGAGCACCATTCGCACTACTGACGCTCAGGGCATCCTGGACGACGGTACCGGCGTTGGGGCGATTGGGACACTGCGCCTCCAATCTCAAAAATGAAAATCCACACACTAGAATCACAAGCACGTATCTCATCAACATAGATCGCATATTCAACTCCTCATGTCTCTGAAACTCCACCAGCTAAAAAGGGCCTGACCTTGTGTTAGAACGGCCGAGGCGGAAAAGCTCCAATCGACAACAACCCCGGACTGTTTGGGTCTAATACAGGCGAGTTCGAAAATTCCTTAAGCGTGCACTTCCCGCCCGCCGATGTCACTTTAATCTCCGCGATGGAGGACGGCTGGCCAAACTCGGCAACGTACACCGCTCCCCCGGTCCCGGTAGCTTCGTCCAATGCCAAAGATCCCAGATAGGACCAATCCGTCACATATCCCTTGAGGCTGCCCGAGACGCAACCTTTTGAAAGCTTGCCCGTACTCTTGTCAAAAAAAGCGGCAGTGATCTTATCTCCTTGGGTGTTGCTTATGTAGAGCACCGTCTCGTCTGGACTTAACAGGATGTTGCTGGAACTGATCCCGTTTCCCAGGCGATAGACAACCGTTGGCGTTAACTTCCCCGAAGAGATATCCGAGACCTCGACCACGGTGGATGTGGCAGTATCGCCGAAGATCGCGTAATGTCCATCCTGCGTAATATCGACACCACTGGGATAAGTGTTGCCGCCGTGCGAGCCAGTGGAATTCTGTTCATCACCATTCGACACTGGCACGCCTGCTGAAATGTTGAAGGATTCGATCGAGCCATCCCCGTAGGTTGCGACCATGATGCTTCCATGGACGGCCATGCCATCGATCACGCCCCCTTGAAGACCGCCAACGGTGATGTCAGCCTGAAACTTAATTTTGCAGCCCGGCAGCACTTGAAAAGTTCCAATGGTGTTGGAATCTGTGAAACTGGCATAGAGATAGTGGGCGTTCATAGCGAGCCCTATGCCGTTGGACTTGCCTTCATCGTTCTGCGAGCCTCTCGCGCTGCCACCAATTGTGAGAGTCCGTACGACAACCCCAACAATGTCTGCGCTGGTGGCCTGGGATGTGTAGATGCAGTCTGCATTGCCGCTGTTAAGCACGTTCACCCGGTTCGCCGCAAAATAGCCGCCGCCGATTCCGATGCCGCCAGTTGGCACCTTTGTTTTGAGCTTGAGTATTCCGTTGGCATCTACCGTGTAGATAGTGACATTCGTGGCAAAAGGCGGCGGCACATCATCATTGGTAATCAGATAATGCGGTTTGTTCGCGCCAACTGCAACCCCGCTTACGATACAAAGCCCTATGAGCGCCGCAGCCACACGCGATGATCTCGCGGATCTCCTCATGATTTTCTCCAGATCCTCAAAGATGGCCACCCGACTAGCGCTTCCCCGGCGCGTCTGATTTCAAGAAGGAATCCCCATACTGCAGTTGCAAGCAAATGTCCGGACACGGAGCGCATACGCAACTCCTAGTCTGGTGTTAGAACGGCCGAGGCGGGAAAGCTCCAATCGACAACAACCCCGGACTGTTTGGGTCAGAGACCGGCGAGTGGGAGGATTCCGTCAGTGTGCACTTTCCGCCTGCCGATTTTACGTTAATCTCGCCAATCGAGGATGGAACACCATACTCGGCCACATACACCACTCCGCCAGTTCCCGTCGTTTGATCCAAGGCCAACGACGCGACATAGGACCAATTGGCGTCGAAGCCCTTGAGGGGCCGGGAGACGCACCCTTTTGAAAGTTTGCCGGTGCTCTTATCAAAAAAAGCAGCGGTGACCGTGCCCGATTGATTGTTGCTTATGTAGAGGAGGCTTTCATCCGGACTCAGCAGTACGTTACTGGAATTGAGCTCGTTCCCCAAGTGGTAGACAACCGTCGGGGCCAACTTGCCGGAGGAAATATCCGAGACTTCCACTATCGTTAACGGGGACGTATCGCCGAAGATGGCAAAGTGCCCATCTTGCGTGATATCGACACCGCTGGGATAGGTGTTGCCAGTGCGCGAACCGGTGGAATTCTGTTCATCGCCGTTCGAGACCGGCTCCCCGCCTGAAATATTGAAAGATTCGATGGAGTTGTCTCCATAAGTGACAACCATGATATTTCCGTGGATTGCCATTCCGTCGATCACGCCGCCTTGCAGACCCTTAACAGAAATGTCGCCAACAAACTTTAGGCTGCAGCCCGGCAGCACTCGAAAAGTTCCGATTGTGCTTGAGTCAGTGAAGCTGGCATATAGGTATTTGGCGTTCATTGCCGAGCCGACGCCGTTGGAGGTGCCGGTGTCCTTGCTGGAGCCGACCGCATGACCACCAATTTCCAGGGTCTTGATGGCGATTCCCTCGATCTCACCGGTCTGAGCCTGGGAAGTGTAGGCGCACTGCGCCTTCCCACTGTTGAGCACGCTCACCCGGTTAGCCGCAAAGTATCCCCCGGCGATGCCTCCTCGGCCGGTTAGCACTTTGGCTTTCACGTTCAGCAGACCATTCGTGCCAATGGTGAAGAAGGATGCGCTTGTAGCAAGGGCCGGGGGCACATCGTCATTTGTAACCACGTAGTGGGACTTGCCGGCACCTGCCGCCACCCCATTTGCAACACAAACCCCGACCAGTACCGCGATCAGACGGGGGAACCAAGACTTAAGGGATATCTTCATATACTTCTCTAACCTGCAAGCAAGAATGTCGCCCAATTTAAGATAACCACGACTCATCCGGGAGTGCAATAACAAATGACTCGTTCCAGTCCGAGCAGGAATAAGGATGAAAAAGTTTGCGGAATTGTGGAAAACAATACCACCAAATCGGGGCGCACCCGCACTCTCGAAAGCGCCGTCTCCTGCGAAGCAAAACCTGCGGCAACAACATACATCACTAAGCGAACTACTACCCTGCCTCGTTTTTGTCGAAGGCCCAGATCCCCAATTCAGCGACAAGTTGAGGATTGTCATTTCTGCCGCTCCTGTGCTACGGTAGTGGAAAGTTCACGCCTTCACAATCCACAATCACAGTCGCGCCGGGTTGTGGCCCGCGTAAAAAAGCGTGTCAAACAGGTGGTGCTATGGCTACAAAAGATGCGGTTGATTCCATGCCGGACGAACGGACAATCGAGCCTGAGAGTTTCGCCAACCGGAAGCTGATTCGCCCTTCGCTAAACCGCACCGACCACAACCATACGTCCGCGCCTGTGGCGGAACGTCGCGATCGACCGGAGCGGTCTTTTGAGCGCAATGATCGCAATGACCGGAGTGGCGGCGGTC
>DASZFK010000563.1:0-4252 GCA_035939855.1 Candidatus Angelobacter sp. | reverse complement strand
ATTGCCGAAGATGAAATCTCCGCCAAGAAAAGTTGATGATGCAGTGCGGTTGCCGCGCAGCAGCTCTTTTACGCCCATCTGAAACATGTGCTTTCCATAAAGGTGGGTGAAATTGTCGGCAAATTCGTAATCTCGTTCCGTCGAGATGTTGGGCAGAGTAAGGTTGCGTCCAAAGCTCCCGAAGCCTGTAACGGCGATCGTCGGACCACCGGGATCATTGGGCATAAAATTGTATTGGTTGATGTTCCATTGCGCCCGAAACTCATTCAGCATGTTGGCGTTGAAGGTGTGTACCCAGGAACCCTGCAAGGAGTTGGTCCAAGTCAGTTCGGAATAAGCCTGGGAAAAACCGGTCAAGGACTCAATGGCGGGGTCGCTCTGGCTGAGATGCGCAAAAACGTAGCGCAGAGTACCCTGGTTGGTGTCGTTGAAGATGTGGTCAAGACGGCTGGAGAACTGGTGAGACTGGCGCGGGAACGGCAGCAACCCGCCATTGGTTTCAAACTGGTTTACGATGAATTGTTTGAGTGGCGACGAGCTTGGATTTGCGGTCAAAATATTTTGCAGGATGCCCGCGCATACACTGGCAGCAACCGCCGGCTGTCCCGTACGGCACGGTACGGGCGTTGCTCCTTCGGCCGCCAGTCCGCCAAGAATCGGCGCTTGCGCATCGCTTGGACCAAATATGTTGCTGTTGAGCATAAGAGGGACTGAGGCCTGCTGGTCCTGAAGCAAGCCTTCATAAGCGGCAAAAAAGAAGGTCTTGTCTCTTCTAATCGGGAGGCCAATCGTGCCGCCGAACTGTTGCCGGCTCAGGGCATTCTTCACGGGTTGTGCCTGAGCGTTGAGCGCAAAAGGCTGGCCAGGCGAAAGCGCCTGGTTGAAGGCAAACGGATCACGCGCATCCAGGGCATCGTTGCGGAAAAAGCCATACAGGGCGCCATGCATCTTGTTTCCGCCCGACTTGGTCACGATATTGATGGAGGCCCCGCTTGCGCTTCCCAGGCTGGCGGCATAGTTACTGCGATTGATCTGAAATTCTTGCACGGCATCCTGGCTTACGTTGGCAATCACAAAACCCGAATAGCCATTGAATGTGCCGCCATCCACAGTTATGTCGTTACCTCTTCCGTTATTGCCATAAAAAGAAAGGCCGGATTGCGGTACCTGCTTTTCCCGCAGGCTCCGGCTATCTGCGATCACCGAGGATTCGCTGACGCCCGGCATCAGCAAGGTGAACGTGAGATAGTCACGACGATCAATTGGGAGTTCGTTGATGTACATCTGCCCCAAAGTGTTGGACTGGGATGAGAGTTGCGTATCGACCGCGGACGGCTGGGCCTGCACTTCGACCACCTCAACCTGTGAAGATACGGCCGCTACCGTTAAGTGGAAATCCGCAGAGGCAGTTTCGCCGAGAGTCACAACGACCGTGTTCTGAACTTCAGTGGCAAAGCCAGGGGCCTCAACCGTGACACTATAGACAGCGGGCGGCAATCCGCTAAAGCGATACTGCCCGCTATGATCTGTGACGGTACTGTGCTGGATTCCTTTCGCAGTCTCAACAGCTCGCACCGTCGCTTTTTCCACGACAGCCCCTGTCGGATCGACCACCGTGCCGCTGATCGCGCCGGAGGTCCCAACGCCCTGGCCACAGGCCACGCCTGCAATCGAGAGCACGCATAGGAAGACACACATCAACCAATTGATTGATTTCATTTCAACCTTCTCCTGGACAGTCTGTGATTTCTCTGGGCTTGCTTCGGCTAAGGGAGGTTGGGGGCGACAAAGCCAATTTATGGGACGACTCTAACATTCAATGCTGTATCTGTATTCCGTACGAAAGTAACTTCAGGGAGCTGATGGTGAGAATTGGTAATGACAGGCGTTAACAGCAATGGTTACTTCGGTACTCCTGGAGGGGTGAGTGTGAGCTTAGGCGCTTAAAGCATAGCCACGCTCTGCACGCCATGCTAAGCTCAGCAATAACGCTCAGCAAAAGATATGGTGCATCGAGTATTTTCCGGTTTCCTCGGTTTGGCATTGGCCCTGGCTGGCCTGATGGCTTCCGATTACATCATGATTGATTTCAAGGCAGGCCTGCTTGCAGGCGCCGTAGGAGTCCTGGTTCCCGGCGTGCTCATGTTGAGCGCTTTTTATATGGCATTTCGTTTCATAAGATTTGCCGCGACAGGTAAAAAATAAGGAAACATTGGTTACACAAGAATCTCCAGATTTCAAATCCCTCTGCTTCTCTGCCGACAATTACCCAATTGCCAACTTACCCAATTACCAAATCTCCTGCCTTACGGCTTATCGAAAATCTTAGCGTCGACGATCGGGTTGAATTCAACGCTGCTTACAGCAATAGAAAAGCTGGGTTGGCCGTTGGTGCTGATCTCCTCGTGAAAGGGGACAGTCACACCATCAACAGTTTTCCATTCTGAGGATTCAACCACTTGAGTTCCCGGGCCGCTTGGCGAGTTGCCTTGGAATTGAGCGCGCAGGACGTGCCCGTTACGGGGATCGATAAACCAGCGCAGTTGATCGCCGGCGCCGTTGATGTCGAGCACTGCGGCTTCCACGTCGCCGATTTTCTCCTTGCCTTGGGCGGCAAATGAGAATTTCGGATCGTCAATGTGTTGAGCGATGTACCACACCTCACGATGCAAGCCTTTCAATGTGTCTTCCCGTTGCGATGAGGGCAGATCGCGAGTTCCTCCCATCGCAGCCATGGACATGAAGCCGGCCTGCGCTGTCGCTACGATAATCATTTCGCCGCCCGGAGTATTCATCTTGAGATGGACCTTGTCATCGCCCACTTCAGTCTGTTCCGCGTCTACTGAGACCCCCTGCTCTTTCAGCGTAACGGTGGACTTTTGCCGTATCGCCTTGATGGCTTGCAGCTTGGCCACTCCTCCGGCGGCTTCGATGACTTTGTTCACCAGCGCTTTGCCTTCCTGGTTGCTTTCGACAGGAGCGGCTCCGGCAACCGATGTCCCCGGATGCGGGGTAGTGATATCCACTTTGGTGACCTGGCCAAAGGTGCTCAGCGGCTTGTCAAAATCAGCGGACTTGCCTACAACCAGCACGGCAAATTTATCTTTTCCCAGGTATTTCCTGGCGACACGGTCAACGTCTTCAATTGTGACTTTTTCCACGCCTTTCTGGTAGCGCTCCAGGAAATCCGCTGGGTAATGATGGAATTCAAGGTTAGCGCGGTATTCGGCCACTTTTTCTTTGGAGTCATACTCGAAGACGAAAGAATTCAGGATGGCGTCTTTAGCGCTTTGCAGCTCGTCGCTGGTGACCTTGTTGGTCTGCATACCTTCAATTTGTTTGTACATGCCTTCAATAGCTTGGGCTGTGGTGCCGCTCTTGGTGCCGATAATCAACGTCGTCAACCCCTGATGATCAAAGAGAGCGGAAACCCCACCTCCCACGGCGTAAGCCAAGCCAGCTTTGGTACGCAGGTTGACGAACAAGCGGGAAGAAAAACCGCCGCCCAAGATATGATTCATGACCTGCAAGGCATAGTAGTCAGGATCGTTGCGGCGAATGCCGGGAGCGATAAACCTGATCTCGGCCTGGTTTACGTCGTCCTTCTCTGCAAAATAAACTCCGGGCTTGGGCGGAGTGACTGCGATTGTGGGCCGCGTAAAATCCGGACCTTTAGGCCAGCTTTCAAAAACGCCGCGCAACTTGGCTTCCATGGCGGCTGAATCAAAGTCGCCGGTCAAAACAAGAATGATGTTGTTGGGATGAACGTGGGCTGCGTGCCACTCCAGCAAGTCCTGGCGGGTCACGGCTGCGACCGTAGCGTATTCAGGCTCGCGCGCATAAGGACTGGCCGGGCCATAGCCGATCTTGGCAGCTTCGCGCGAAGCAATCCCGCCCAGATCGTCGTTACGGCGGGCGATGCCCGTTCTCTCCTGGTCTTTCCCAAGATCAATTTTTTCCTGGCGGAATTCGGGGTTGCGCAGAAAGTCCTGAAAAAGATTCAGGACAAAATCAAAATCTCCTTTGAGGCAGCGGATAGAGATATCGGTCGACAACTCGGTCCCATTGGTTTCGATCTTGGCGGCGCGGGCTTCCAACAAATCATCTACTTCATCGCCGGTCTTGCTCTTGGTGCCGCCGGTGCGCCATGCCTCGCCATAGATGGAGACCAGGCCAACTTTCTCCGCAGGTTCGCTTGTCGACCCGCCCTTTATATAGGCGATGCCGTCAATCGTAGGCAGTTCATGATCTT
>DASZFK010000562.1:0-6950 GCA_035939855.1 Candidatus Angelobacter sp. | reverse complement strand
ATTTGTGTGTGCTCTAAAGCACAATGAACCTAAGAGAAAGACGTTTCAAAATATCCCTGGAAAAAAGGAAATGCTGGCAGACCGAAAAGGCTTCCAGTTCAAATTCCCTATATGTGTAGTGACATTTCCCGAAAATCGTTTCAAGGTCTTCATAAAAAATTTGGAGTATCGGGTGAAATGAGCGGGATCGGAGGCCCACAAGAAATCTTTGAAACGCTTGACCCATTTTTGACACTACAAGTATGAAGGGTTCCGGCAAAGCTGAACCCTGGTTTCCGATTTAGCTCCATAAACCCGCGCAAGTGAGGCATTTTTATATGCAAATTTATATGCGGAAAGCGCTTGTAGTTGGAATTGATGACTACCCAGGAGCCCCGCTTAGTGGATGCGTAAACGATGCCAAGGACATTGCCGGTGTCCTGGCAGCACACGGCGATGGCAGCCCTAACTTCGCCATTAAATTGTTAACTACACCCAAAGTCATCGACAGGGCTGCCATCCGTGGCGCCATCGAGCAACTCTTCGAGGGCGCCTGTGATATCTCTCTGTTTTATTTTTCCGGGCATGGCCTCGTAAAGAGCACGGGCGGCTACATCGTGACGCCGGACGCCAGAAGGTACGACGAGGGTGTCTCAATGGACGAGATTTTGAATTTAGCCAATCAATCACAAGCAAAAGACAAAATGATCATTCTCGATTGTTGCCATTCCGGAGCGCTGGGAACTCCCTCAATTACCGGGAACAATCTGGCCTTATTGAGTGAAGGCTTGTCGGTCTTGACTGCCAGCCGGAGGTCTGAACCAGCCTTGGAAGTGGATGGAAAGGGGATCTTTACTTCCTTGCTTGTGGATGCCTTACAAGGTGGCGCGGCAGACCTTCGTGGATCGATTACACCAGGCAACATATATTCTTATGTCGATCAGGCTCTTGGTCCCTGGGATCAGCGTCCGATCTTCAAGACTAACGTGACGCGTTTCACATCGCTTCGCTCGGTCTCCCCACGAGTGCCTTTAGAGACGCTGCGGAAAATCTGCGATTATTTTCCTACGCCTCAACATCAGTATGCCCTCGATCCTTCCTACGAGTTCACGGCGAAAGAAGCTAATCCTGATCATGTTGCCATCATGAAGGATCTGCAAAAATTCGCGAGTGTCGGACTGGTGGTCCCTGTTGAGGCGGAATTTATGTATTTCGCTGCAATGAATTCAAAGTCTTGCCGGTTAACCGCTTTGGGTTATCAGTATTGGAGGCTCACAAGCAAGAAACTGTGAAGAAATCTGGGCCAGTGACTTCAATTTTGCGTGAACCCAGTCAATGGCGACTCAGCAGACAAGTTTTCCAGCAAATTTGTAACTGGCATAGGCTTTGAGGTCCGCAAGAAAGCCGTGAACAGCCGCCGGGGATCGGTATTGTAGGAGAGAGAATATTCTGCGCCTCCAAACAGCCTGCTGGTGAAGAGTTCGAAATCCGGCTTGAGCTCTTTGCGTGTTTCCTCGGAGTTTGGCGCCAGCAGGCGATCGTTGATCGATATTTCTACATCCTGGCCATTGAACCGCAGCTTTCCTTCCAGGCTTGTCTCGTTTTCCAGGCGCGCCAATGCTCTGAGGGCTGCAGAAGCGGCCTGGTTGAGTCGATCCTGGTTGCTGCCTTCAAAAACCGCTTTGCGATTGTAACGAAGCCCGATGCGGTTATCCGTCTGGTCAAGGCTATAGTCGGCTTCCAGGCCGATCAGGATGACACCTGGTCCGGCGACGACGTGGCGGTAATCTGCAACGTCGAGCAACCGCTCGTCACTTGCTTGACGTTGGATCCAATTGTGGAATATGGGCGCCAATGGCTCCAGGTCAACCTGCTCGGGGTCTTGAACCAGAAGTTTTACGTTGATATGGTGCAGTTCCATGGTTTCCTTTCCGCTTACGTTCCAACGCTTGCGGCTACTGCCATTCTCGTTAGCCTGTTGTTGCAACTGTGCGCCGCGTCGATGAAGAGTTGGGCTTCGTTGATGAGGTAGCTTCCCGATTCCAGCGTGTACGGTTCTGCCGATTTTCGGTGGGCATCGAAGAGGTAACTTGCAAATTTTCCACCCGCAAAAGGATCGAAGAATAGCTGTGTATCGTAGAACCGGGATCGGAATTCAGATACGATCTGGCCGGCATCGTCGGAAACATCGGGAACGTATATCTTGACCAGCGCCCTGGCCGCTCGCAACATCGCTTGCAGGGCTTTGCTTCCTGCCTGCTGCGCATCGCCCTGCTCAAGGGCGAGCTGAGCTTCGAATACCTCTCGTTCCGCTGTGCCTAGATCAAACTCAACGGGTGAAACCACCTCGCCGGCGCATTCGCCAACTCCCATGTCGCCAAGGCTATATTCACGAGGGTCGCCCCAGTCGCTGCGAAATGAGCGATCGCTCGCCGCAGGGCGCGTAAGATCGTCAAGCTTTTGTTTCAATTGGGCTTTGCCAATGCGCTTCACGAAATCTTTGAAACTCTCGCCATTATTTCGTCCGGAGGCATAAGCCTCAGTGAGGCGAACCACGACGTCGGGGATGTTCTTAGACGGCACGGCGACAATCGGGAGTCCGTAGGACCCAGCGTTATGCTCCCACTCTCCTCCTAAAACCACCTGAAAATGGGGAATCGCATATCCGCCAATCTTCCGGCTCACGCCGTAAAAGCCCATGTCCGCAACGTGGTGCTGCCCGCAGCTGTTGAAGCAGCCGCTGATCTTGATGTGCAGGCCCTGGACCGCTTCATCCAGTTCAAAGTTCTTTTCCATGAGCCGCTTGCGTAGCTCAGCCGCCAATCCACGAGAAGAGGAGATTCCCAACTTACAGGTGTCTGTTCCTGGGCACGAGACAATGTCAACAATTGCTCCCGCGCCGGGTTGACCCAAGCCGACAGCCGCTAATGCCTCGTAGAGTTCAAGCAAGTCGGAATAAGCCACCCAACGGATAACAAAATTCTGCTCGACCGTTGTTCGAATCGTTTCCCTCGTGAACCGGCGGACAATATCTGCCAAGAACCTAAGCTGATTGGACGTAATATCGCCCAAAGGCAGGGTAACGGTAGCAGCCGCATAGCCAGCCTGCTTTTGAGGACGGACATTGGTCTTCAACCACTCCTGGAAGTCTTTTCTGGTAGTGGTGGGCCATGCACCTGCCGGCCGCAACGCCGCTTCCTCAAACTGCTCCGCATCTTTTACATAATCTATCCACCTGGGATCGGAAGCCAGAGTCTTACGTTCTTCCCGGACCAACTCTCTGAATTTTTCAATTCCCAGATCCTGGATGAGGAACTTGATGCGCGCCCGGTTGCGGTTCTTTTTCTCGCCCAACTTGGCAAAGATGCGCGCGATCGACTGGGTCAACGGCAGTATCTCTTCGACGGGAACAAAGGCATCGAACACCTTTGCCTGATAAGGAACAGTGCCAAGGCCGCCGCCAACGTACGTCTGAAATCCACGTTGCTCCTGGTTGCCATTCTGCCGCGTTGCTGCGACGAAACCCAGGTCGTGCATGGCTGCCAGTCCGCAAGCATGTTGGGCGCAACCGCTGAATGCCGGCTTGAATTTTCTTCCAAAGTTTTGGCAGTCCGGGTGTCCGAGCAGGAATTTGGATAGGGCATGAGAATACGGAGTCACGTCGAATACTTCATCCGGGCAAACACCGGTGTATGGGCATGCAGTCACGTTGCGGACGCTATTCCCGCAGGCTTCCCGCGTCGTGATCCCCACCGACGCCAACCGGCGCATCAAGCTGGGAGTATCGTCGATGTGAACGTAGTGGAGCTGAAAATCCTGCCGGGTCGTGACATGGGCAATTCCGTCTGAATATTCCTCCGCCAGCTCGGCCATGAGTTCGAGTTGCTCGGGATTGAGTCCTCCACCGGGGATCTTGATTCGTTGCATCCCCGGCGCATCCCACATCGTCATCGGACCTTTGGTCAGATCGCCCGAAGGGTAATTCATTCTCTGAATTTTTTCGCCATCATGTCTTTGGCCGTTGTCGTAGCGTTGACCATAAACTCCCCGGCGCAAGCGAGTCTCGGCAAAAAGCCGCTCGTCAAGCTTACCTTGCCGCCGCAGCACGATCTCGGTTTCAAATACATCAACCTCCTGAGCAAGACTGGCGGGCATTTTTTCTGCCAGCCTCTCTTTCCAAAGCGAGTTTGATGCTTTCATAAAACCTCCTTAGTTTTGGTCCAAAAAACAAAAAACCAACCGTGGTATATCGGTTGGCGGGTAATGAGCTTCTGGTTTTGACTTAAGGTTTGATCAAGCTCGTGTCCTGCCATCCCGTGCACATGGGACAGGGACAACAACACATAGGCGCGAAGCTGAAGCTAATGAAGTTCACAGAAGAAAAATTATTATCCAGACAATTCGGACGAAATGCAAGTTTGGCTGCCCTACAGCTGCCCTACATAGCCCCACATATCGGTGTCTAAAGTGACCCGCTACGTTAATAGCACTCTGCAGTCCGGCGCCTGAAATGCTATTTTTCTGAAAACTTTTGTGGCTGGATTCGATAGACGCCAGGCAGTTCTTCCAGCGATTTATCACTTTGGCCATGAGGATTTGGAAGAGTTTCTGGAATCACGGCAGAATCCGTTACAGTGTTACAACCTGTGTCTTTATTGATGATTTTGGGTTCTGCTGGAGCCTTGCCCGTTACCGCGAGGTGTTTCTTGATTGACTCGTTGCTGAGCAGTTGCAGGCACAGAGACTTGCCCGATTGCTTTTCGGCGGACTGGATAGATATGTAAGGAGTGACCCGGGCCGCGCGGGTAAGCAGTGAGTGTGCAAGACCCAGAGAGCCATGACCTCGCGCTGATGCTCGGAGCATTGCAGGTAACGGGCGATGAATTGACCGACGTTATCCAGCAGGGCGGCGCCGTCGGCTGCATCATCTGCTAATTGGGTGTGGCCAGCGGGGATTGGGATGGGCGTGAGGTGCTCGTTGGAGTTTAATTCTCTTTTTATTCGCTAGTGAGCATCGCGTAATTAATACCAATATGTCAAGCGGGAAATTATTTCTATATCTTAGAGCTATAGCCATCGCAATTCTTGGCTCTTCCGCGGTTTTGAGGCTCACTATTGGTTCTTGCTATCTAAGTTGCCGAGGCTCCGGAAGGCCTTTATTTCCAATGACATAAAGCCGCTGAGGTGAGTTTGGCGGATTTGCGGCGTGATTCTCGCTAGATATTGGTGTGGCCAAATCGGCCGGAGGTTGAGTTTTACGGACCGAGTACTGGTTGAACTCCGAGCTTAGAAAAATGGAGCTTGAAGATGATTACTTCAGATCGGACGCAGAGTGAGCCCAAAGGTCAACCACAACATTGGGTCTAGCTTCATTTTTGTCTGGAGTCGAGGATAGCATTGAAATATAATCCCGCTGCTAATCACTCCGTTCCTGGGTTTCCTATTTTGAGACTTTAGTTGGAATCTGTCTTTTCGATACATGATATTTGTTTGTTAGTTCGATTTTGGGCGCATTCATTTCCTGACAATATCTTTGAAGAGCACCAGAAGACATTTGCAACAACATGTAATCACCAAGGACCGGGAAAATAATGAAACATGTGATTATCGGTGATTCCGACGATGAACATTTTGAATGTATTTGTAAAATCATCGAAAGCTCCTTCAACCTGAACGTAGAGCCAGCCAAGAGTATTGGCGAGATCTTGAAAAAGATCAGTAGCCCCAAGGGCGCTGAGATCAAGTTGGTTCTGCTCACTGAACATCTGCCCTATTCAGCTAATGCGATGAGAGCATATTTCGAGCGATGCCATGGCGCTGAACGCGGGGCGGATAGAGATAATCATTGCTGGATTGGCTTGGTCTATGACGGTAATAATCCATATTCACGACTGAACTTGAATTCCGACATATGTGAAGTTTCCCTCCCCTATCCTAGCTGTGAAGAAGCAGAAAGACTCTTTCGTGAACGCCTCGGCGCCATCTTCGGAGACCTGAAATTGCCAGACGTAACCTTGGCCAATGACATGCAATTGAAAGTTCAGGTGGACGAACTCGCAAAACATTGGAAGCGTAATGATGGGGAGGAAGTTCTGCGCCGCCTTTTGGGCGGATTCTTTTCAATCAGTCTGATGGTACAAAGATTACGCTCGGGAGGCTCGGGTGCCCTAGTTTTTCGGGTGCAACCGTTATCTCTAGGGCAGGATGCTCAATATCTCATTAAGTTTACCGAAGACAAATGGAAGCTTAAGGAGGAGGCCAAGAAGCACCCAACGGTAGTCGGCGGAACCCCGGATTATCGGCGATATACGGCGGAGATCTTAGAGCCCAAGCCGGAGTCGCAGAGGGATGGCCATGTTGTGCGATGCGGAGGTTGGTATGCAATCTGTTTCCGTTTTCTAGGAGGCAGTTCGTTCGGTGAATCAGTTGATTTAGAAGAGGTCTTGACCGGCCCGGCCCGGAGAATGGCATGCCTCAGCTCAGATGATATGCCGACACTCGAAGCATACCGCACTCGTATCTTGAGTATTGTCTTGGATTGGCTTAAGCGACACTGGTGCGCGAATACCAAATACACCATAAGACTTGATCAGCAGCCATGGACTACCGTCGATGCCGAGGACAACGCATACGAAAGCTTGCCACCTTATACACTGAGGGGGGACGTAAAGTATCGGATTCGGCAATTTATTGACGGCCCGAAAGCAGGTGAGAGTTTACTCTCAAACTGGCCTCAATTGGCAGATTTTGTAAAGGGATTTGTCAACCATACTGGAAGCGGTGATGGTTCGAAAATGAACCATCATGTATCCATGATACTTTCGCCAGCCCATGGCGACCTGAATGCCAATAATGTATTGTTCTTTCCAGAATTACAGGACCCGATCTTTTTGATCGATTTCGCCATGTATCAGGAACACGGTCATGCTCTCCAGGACTTCGCACGGTTAGAGGCTGAGATTAAATATGCA
>DASZFK010000561.1:0-6194 GCA_035939855.1 Candidatus Angelobacter sp. | reverse complement strand
GCGCTCCTTCGTCGGCAACTTCGCCCTGTTGAAAGAAATCCTTCTGTCCTACGTAGTAATCGAAGACCTTTTGCTCGTATTCGAGGGTCTTCTTGCAGTCCCCTTCAAAAGCATAAGACATCGCCATCGCTCTTTCGGCCCCTAGTTTGCTTTGCGGCGTCGACGCAACCTCGATGGCCTTGGAAAAATACTTGCGCGCCTCTTGGCCCTTCCCCATCAGGTCGAGCACCACGCCGGCAGCGTTGTTCGCCGGAACAGAGTCGGGCGAGGTCTTCAAAGTGTCCTGAAACAGGGCCAGGGCTTCATCCAGCTTGCCTTCGCGCATGAGCTGCTGCCCTTTCCGGATGAATTCGGGCTGCTGCTGTTGTTGCTGCTGGGCAGGAGGTTGAGCATTCTGGGCACAAAGCACGCCGGCAAAGATCAGGACTACGAAGAGGCAGTGTTTCATTCGAATCATGGCGGAAATTATAACCAACCATCTGAAAGGGTGCTAAGAACAAAAAAACACCACGGAGAAAATCAAAAACCCTTTTAGCCACGAATACACGCGAATTCACACGAATAAAAAACAAACGGAATCAAAAAGATAAAGATCAAAACTTAATTCTATTTATCTGGACTTGCTTCGCCTTTGGGATTCTCTCATTCTCTTTCCAGCTTGGATCTTGATTCGTGTTCATTCGCGTTGATTCGCGGCTAAAAGGTTTTTTGGTCTTCTCCGTGCCGAAGCCTGCCCCTCGAGCGAAGCGAAGGGTGGTGGGTTTTCTACATTCCCCGAGGCCGTGAATGCAGTTCGTATCCTTGCGGAGGTTCTGCACCCATCAGATAGCGGACAAAGTAGTCCCAGCGGCGGCGCACCATGTAAGGCTCGTCGCCGAATCCGTGTGCCCGGTTGGGCAGCAAGAGCAGATCAAAATCCTTGTTGGCTTTGATCAACTCGTCGACCACCAGCAAGGTATTGTACGGGGGCACATTGTCGTCGGTGGTGCCGTGTGCGAGCAGCAGGTGGCCTTTCAGGTTCTTTGCAATGTTCTGGTTTGCCTGGTCGTCGTAGTTAGTGGAACCATCGGGCTTGCGCTGGAGAAGTCCTTGATATCTCTCTCCCCAATCATCTTCATACTCACGGTTGTCGTGATTTCCGGCTTCCGATATACCGACCTTGAAGAAATCGGGATACCGAAACATCGCATCTGCCGCAGCATACCCGCCGCCCGAGTGGCCATAAATTCCCGCATGGTCAAGATCGATCCAGGAATAGCGTTGGGCCAACTGCGTCATGCCCGCGACCTGGTCGGGCAAGGTGTTATCCCCCATGTTTCCATAGTAGGCGTCGTGATATTTCTTGGAGCGCCACGGGTTTCCCATACCTTCGATCTCAATCACGATGAACCCAAGCTCTGCGAGGGCCTGCAGGTCGCCACGCACAGCAGCAAACGACCAGTTTCCGACGCTTCCCTGCTGCGGCCCTGGATAGATATGGTTCACAATAGGATATTTCTTGTTGGGATCGAAGTTGGTAGGCTTAAACATCAATCCATCGAGATCGGTTACGCCATCGCGTCCTTTCACTGTGAATAGGATAGGCGGCTTCCATCCTGTCGACAACAACTTGGAAATATCGGCTTTCTCGATGGTGGCCAGGTTTTTCCCATCCAAACCGCGCAACTCTGTCACAGGAGGAGCATCGGGCTTGGAATAGGTATCCACCATGAAACGTCCGGAGGGCGAGAATGTAACGTCGTGATTGGCATCTTCGGGCGTGAGCAAAGTGAGGTTTTTGCCGTCAAAGCCGATCCGGTAGAGATGACTGAAGTAAGGATCGCGGCCTTTCTCGTGTCCAACGCCCGTAAAGTAGAGCACGCGGTTTTTTTCGTCCATGTGCAACAACTGGGCTACATTCCACTCGCCGGTCGTGATCTGGTGTTTGAGCTTTCCGGTCGCAAGATCGTAAAGATAAAGATGTCCCCAATTATCGCGTTCGGAAAACCAGATCACCTCGTTGGAGGCAGGAAGAACATGCCAGTTGACGCGTCCATTCCCAGGTTCGTAATGGGTCGCAACCGTTTCTTCGAGCACATCGCGGATTGCTCCGGTCGCTGCATCGGCGACGCGAAGCGTTTCGTGCTTGTGGTCGCGCGAGGTGGAGAGAAACGCAAGGTGAGTCGCATCAGGACTCCATTCGACATCGGCCCATTCGGTTCCCCGGCAGGCAACGTGATCGCACAGCGAAGAGCGATGCTGATCGGGAGGCATCTTCAGGCGCACTACGCGCGGTCCATCGACTTCGATGATTACCCGCTGGATCGTAGTAACGACATCATCGCCTGGAAGAGGATATTTCCACGCCTGCAGCGTAGGATGGCCAACTTTGGTTTCCACCAGGTACATCTCGCCAACGCCGCGCTGGTCCTGTTGAAAGGTCGCGATCTTTTTCGAGTCCGGCGACCAAAGCAGGATCGGACGATCGCTGTGAATCCAACCGGCGTTGTCGGTGGCGTAGCCAAAGTCCTTTACTCCATCGGTGGTAAGCTGTGTTTCTTTTCCAGTGGCAACATCGCGGACCCAGAGATTGAAGTCGCGGATGAATGCGGCTCGCTTCTTGTCTGGAGAGAGCACCTCCAGCGCGCGCAAATTGCTTCGGCCACCGGTTCTTGCCTGGTCCCCGCCTGCTTCGGCTGAACATTGGTACGATCCCAGATCGCATCTCCAGCGCTTGCCGCGCGCCTGGAGAAGAATCGCGCGGCCATCCGAAGAAAATTCAAAATCAACGAAAGGCAGATGGGCTGCGTCAACCGGCTGGCCGCTTGCGCCGGAGAGCGCAGACGCCAGCCGTACATGGTCAAAAGCAGGCTGCCCGGATTTCTTCACAGGATCAAAAAGCACGAACACAGTTCCATCGGCAGTCGTGGTGCGATACCAAAAGCGGTCATCCGGCAGCCAGTTTGGACGCCCCATGGTATGAGTCACCAACGGAAGGACGTTGTAGCCCATAAACTTCTCTGCGCGAGCATAGTCGGCGGAGGTTAGCTTGCGTGGTGTCTCGGGAGCATTCTGTTGGGCGATACCGGAAATGGTCGCCGTAAGCAAAAGCAACCAGATCGCGGGGATTGCATAGGATGTCCTGTTCATAAGTACAAGCATTTTATCCTGAACAGGAACCGATTCACTTCAGGCGGCAGGGGCTAAAGCATTGAATCTGCGGGAGTGGTTCTGCCTTCCAAAAATTCCTCCCATTCCTCCCATCCTCACCAAACCCGCGCCAATCAAGGAGATTTCATGGGGAGGAATCTGGGGAGGATATTTGATTCCTCCCCAAACATCGGCAACGACCGGTCGCAATAGACGAGACTCCTGTTGTGCATCAGAGAGTATGGAGGTCTTCGAGCGGTTTCCCTTTTCATTCGCCTCCATATTGCCAGCCAGTTACGGTTATGTCAAGCGCAAAATATTTATTTTCGTGGAAGCTGACCACTACCGTGAACGGGTGGCTGTGACTTCAATCTGGACATTGTGCTTGCTGGAAGGATCATAAAAGCTGCTGACCATGAGCGGCTTCCCCAGTTCGAGGATACTGCTGGTTTCGATTTTAGATTGCTGGATTACCGATTCGGACCGCTCCGGTTCTGCCGTGCCATGCTCAGCCAAGCCTGAAACTTCCGCGGTAAGCCGCAAACCGATGGCGTGCTCGTTTTCGGTCCGGATGGCGCAGTCAATATTTTTACCCAGATCGAGATATGGCTTCTCCTTATCGTTGCCGTGAAACGGAATCCTTGAGCCGATGCGAAGCCTGCTTATCTGACGGGTTTCGGCAACCAGGCTGTAGCTCCGGGAATCGATTTTCTTTTCATCGCCGAGCTCGTTGATTTTGAATTCCAGGTGGTATTCTCCTCCGGCTTTTTTCCTGTCCTGGGTAATATCGTCAATGATCTTTTCCGCCAACTCCACCTGCTCTGCCGTTCCCCGCACGATAATGGAATTGCTGGAAGGAATCTGCTGGACTCGCTGGATTTCCAGAATCGTACGCAACGCGTTTACCACGTCTTGTAAATCGGTAGGCGATGATATCGCGGGAAGATAAAAGACTTTGATGACTCGCGCCATTTCCTTCCGCTTGTCGGGAGCGAGGCCTGCATCGTTTACTTCCATCGTGTCTTTGGTCTGTTTTTCACCGGTGTTCTTCTGCGGCGCGCTCTGTCGAGCCGCACTTTGCTCACCGGCTTCCTGGGCCCACATTCGCGACAATCCCGAAGGCCAAATTCCCACACATAACGCAATCGCAAATGCACACCAAACTCTCTTAGTCATAAGTTCCTTTCTGAATCGATTGCTCTTGCAACCTCCACAGTAGAACGCAATCCAGCCACGTTCTTGCAAGACTTTTTGGGGAGTTATGACACAACCATAAGTAAAGCTAGCAGCCAGTAGCCAGACAGCAGCTCCCGACTACGTCCAATACGTCCGATCCAGCGTTCTATATTGAATCGCTTCCGCAATATGCTTGCTTTCGAGATGAAGAGTGCCTTCCAGATCGGCGATGGTGCGGGCTACCTTGAGGATGCGGTCGTGGGCTCGGGCGCTCAGGCCTTGTTGTTGCATGGCGCGCTCCAGCAGGCGTTCGCTTTCGCTTCCCAGTTCGCAGTGGGTCCTGATGTGGCGAGTACCCATTTGGGAATTGGAGTAGATTTTTTCGCCGGTTTTGGCAAAACGATCGAGTTGGATTTGGCGGGCACGGATAACCCGGTCCCTGATCTGCGCTGAACTCTCGGCGTTGCCGTCCGGGCCGCGCAGCTCTTTGTAATTCACGGCTGGCACATCAATGTGAATGTCAATGCGATCGAGCAAAGGGCCGGAAATCTTTGAAACGTAGCGCTGGATCATGGCGGGCGTGCAATGGCATTCACGAGTGCGGTCCCCGAAATATCCGCATGGGCACGGATTCATTGCCGCGGCCAGCATGAAACGCGCGGGAAATGTGAGCGACATGGCGGCCCGCGCAATGCTCACTGTTGAGTCTTCAAGAGGCTGGCGCATTACTTCCAGAACGCTGCGCGGGAACTCCGGCAACTCATCAAGAAAAAGCACGCCATTGTTGGCGAGCGAAACTTCTCCTGGCCGGGGAATGGCTCCGCCGCCGATCAGCCCGGCGTCAGAAATCGTGTGGTGCGGTGAGCGGAATGGGCGGGTGCTCACCAGTCCGGCAGCAGCGTCGAGCACACCAGCTACGCTGTGGATCTTGGTGGTCTCGAGGGCTTCTTCAAAGGTCAGCGGCGGCAGGATGCTGGGAATGCGCTTGGCCAGCATAGTCTTGCCCGATCCTGGAGGACCGATCATCAGGATGTTGTGGCCGCCGGCGGAGGCGATCTCCAGCGCGCGCTTGGCAGTGAATTGCCCGCGAACATCTTTGAAGTCTGCCGAATAGGATTCATCGGTAGACAACATGCGCGTGGTATCAACCTGAATCGGCAAAACGCCATTGCCGGTGTTCAGCAGGTTGACGACATCAATCAGCGATTTGACCGGATAGACATTCACTCCACCAACCACTGCCGCTTCGCGCGCATTGACTTCAGGAACAATCAGATTGGGAATCTTCTTGGCGCGTGCAGCGATGGCGATCGGCAGGGCGCCGCGAACTCCACGCAGCCCGCCATCGAGCGAGAGTTCGCCGACCATGACGAAATCCTGCAGCTCTTTCTTGACCAGTCCGCCGTAAGCGCCAACGATGCCCATGGCCATGGGAAGATCAAAGCCTGAGCCTTCTTTCTTTATGTCCGCCGGAGCCAGGTTGATCGTGATGTGCGAGTTAGGAACATCATAGCCGCAGTTCTTAAGCGCCGCGCGGACTCGCTCCTTGCTCTCCCGGACAGCGGCGTCTGGCAAACCAACGGTGTGAAAATTCTCTTTATTGGCGTCGATTTGGCGCGTGCCGATATCCACCTCGACTTCAATAATATTGGCGTCAATCCCATAGACGGCGGCGCTTTGGGTCTTGAAGAGCATTGGCTGAGAGTCTAGCAGAAATCGGGTGATCGGTAGATCAGACCATCGGGTCATCGGGAGATCTGGTGATCGGGTGATCAGACCATCGGGTGATCGGGTGATCGGGTGATCGGGTGATCGTATACCAGAAAGTCGAGATTACAACGCTTATGCATTATTCGGACCACTATACAAGGCTAACGGCTAATAGCTAA
>DASZFK010000560.1:0-7711 GCA_035939855.1 Candidatus Angelobacter sp. | reverse complement strand
AACTTAACAGACCATTAAAATCTTTAAAATTGACTTAAGCTCCCGTGAGGCTTACCTTGCCGGGGGGTCAACGATTCCAGGCGTTGGCATCCGTACGCGTGCGGGCCAAGTCACAAGCCAGAGTGTAGATGATCTTAAATATTGTCCCCGTTTGATAATCCAGCCCCTTTGGCGAGCCCGCTTGGGAGGAGAAGTCATGAATAATCGCGGGTTTTGTGGGATTCTCATTCTATCTTTTTATCTCGGGCTCATGGCGGTCGCTGCTATTGGGCAGTCCGTCAATTATGCACAGATGCACGGGAATGTTACCGATCCCAGCGAAGCAGCAATCGTCGGCGCACAAGTCAAGGTCACTCAGCTTTCCTCCGGCCTCATCAGGACGACGGTGACCAACTCTGAGGGTCACTTTGCCTTCCCCAGCCTGCCGGTTGGTCCGTATCAACTGGAAGTAATTGCGTCAGGCTTCCAGAATTACCTGCAGACGGGGATTACGTTGCAGGTAAGCCAGGATCCCAGGATCGACGTGCGACTCCGGGTAGGTACGGTTACAACCGTGCAGGAAGTGAACGCGGATGCGGTGATGGTACAGACCAATGAAACTTCGGTCTCGCAGGTGATCGACCAGCAGCGCGTCGTTGACCTTCCCCTGGATGGACGCCAAGCTACCGATTTGATCTTGCTCTCGGGAGGAGCCGCCAATCCTTCGATTCCTGGCAACGATCTGCTGAGCAGCAAAAACTATGGCAACGGCAACGTCACCAGCTCGGTAACCGCCACCATATCCGTAGCAGGTGGGCAACAAAATGCCAATAACTATCTGTTGGACGGTGGCGACCATGTCGATAAATTTTCGAACTTGAATATGCCCTTTCCGTTTCCTGATGCCATTCAGGAATTCAGCGTGCAAACCAGCACGCTGACGGCACGTTATGGAGAGCATCCCGGCTCGGTCGTCAATGTGGTTACCAAATCAGGCAGCAACAGCTTTCATGGAACGGCCTTTGAGTTTCTGCGCAACGATGCCGTGAATGCACACCACTGGATTTCCCCGTTTGTCCGCAGTACGTCGGGCGTAAATCCCAATGACAATGCGCTTCGGCGGAACCAGTTTGGCGGGACGTTCGGCGGGCCCATTGTCCACGACAAACTGCAGTTCTTTGCCGGCTACCAGGCTACGCGCAATTTTCAGGCGCAGGCGCCAACCACGATTGCCGTGCCCACGGCTGCGGCCCTTGCTGGTGATTTCAGCGTTCTGGAGTCCACGGCCTGCCTGAGCAAGGCGCGCACCTTGAAAGACCCAGCCAATTCCGCCAAGACATTTGCCGGCAACAAAATTCCTACCGGACGCTTCAACCAGCAAGCCTTGAACATCCTGCAGTTTATTCCGGTCTCCAGCGATCCGTGCGGCAGAACCAGCCTTACTCTCTTCAACACCGGCGACGAAGATCAGGGCATCACCCGGCTCGATTGGCTCCAGAGCCCGCGCAATACGGTGTTCGGGCGCTACTTCATCACCGATTTCCGCGACCCGCCCATCTTTGACGGCACCAATTTGCTGGCGACAGGCAAGGCCGGCCAGTTTGCCCGCAATCAGTCGGCTGTGATCGGCGATACCTTTACTTTGAACAATTCGATGCTCAATTCCGTCCACCTCACCGCGAACCGTATGGCGATCTTTCGCGGTCCGGCCGGCAACATTCCCACTCCGGGCGCGCTCGGCATCAATGTCCCCAGCCCCGTGCCGAGCGCCCTGGTAGTGAGCATCAGCAACTACTTCAACATTGAGAGCGGCACGGCAACCCCCGGCCACTTCAACAACAATTCATTTCAGGTGGCAGACGACTTCGATTGGGTGCGAGGGAAGCACCAGATCGCGTTTGGCGTGAATTGGATTCACAGCCAACTCAATGAACTATCGACTTTCCAAAGCAATGGACAATTTGCCTTTAGCGGGCAGTCAACCGCGGGTTCGAGCGGAGACTCGCTGGCCGATTTTCTATTGGGAGCGGTTCAGACCTTCAGTCAGGGAAACAACGAGCAAGAAAACTGGAGACAGAGCTACTACGGCCTTTATGCCCAGGACAACTATCGGGTCCTGCCAAATCTGACTTTGAATTTCGGATTGCGTTGGGAACCGTACTTCCCGGCACAGGACCGCTACCACCGTGGCAGCCATTTCGATCCGGCGGCCTTCGCTGCCGGTACCCGGAGCACGGTGTTTCCGAATGCGCCTCCCGGATTATTCTTCTGTGGAGATCCACAGACGCCCTGCTCCTACGTCCACGACCATGCAACAAATTTCTCTCCACGCGGTGGCTTCAACTGGGATCCGCGGGGCAAGGGTAAAGAGACAATTCGTGGCGGCTATGGTCTGTTTTATGACAACCCGGAGGAATTCTATTTCGACCGCTTCGCCGACAATAGCCCGTTTGGCAGCGGTATCTCGATCTCGCGCCCAGTTGGAGGCCTAACCAACCCTTACCAAGGTTTGACCGTTCCTCCGTTCCCGCTGCCCTTCCCAACCGCTGGTGGGAGTAATGCGTTCTTCCCAGCTAACGGCGTCTACATCAACGTGCCTCTCAATCTGCGGCCTACTTACGTACAGCAATGGAATCTTTCGATTGATCGCCAGTTTGGGCCGAACTGGCTGGTATCCGCGAGCTATCTCGGCAACCGCACCAACCATTTGTGGCTGGGCTACGATGCAAATGCCCCGGTCTTCATTCCCGGCAACGATTGCGCCAGTTCCAGCACCGTGACGCCCGTGCACGGCAAAGGCACTTCTCCATGTTCCACGACCGCAAACGAACAGGTCCGGCGCGTGTTGGCATTGCAGAATCCCACCAACGGCGCGTTTTTCTCGAGCATCTCGACTGGGACCGATGAAGGCAATGCTTCTTACAACGGGCTTCTCCTCACGGCGAACCATCGTTTCAGCCAGCACTTTACCTTGCTGGCGAACTACACTTGGTCGCATTGCATCAGTTCGGGCGAGTTTGCGGGTGAGTTGTCGAGCAGCCGGTTGATCACAAATCCAAACAATTTTGCAGCCGATCACGGCAACTGCTCTTTTGACATACGCCACATTTTCAACTCTTCTTTGGTGGCCAGTAGTCCCAAATTCGGCAATAGGATCACCGATGCCTTCCTGGGGAATTGGCAGCTTTCTACGATCATCGGCTATCGCACCGGCAACCATTTTTCAGCCTTAGGCGGCTCGGATGCTTCTCTCACCGGCATCAGGCAGGATCGTGCGGACATCGTGGGCGATCCGAATAGCGGAACCTGCCCGAACGGCGTGGCAGTCGGCACGCCACTCTGTTGGTTCAACACCAACGCCTTCGTGACCAATGCTACGGGAACATTTGGCACTGCGGGCAGGAATACGCTGGAAGGCCCGGGATTTCTTACTTTCAATGCCGGCTTGGCTCGTCAATTCAGAGTTCGCGAAAAGCAGGACCTTATGTTGCGATTCGAAGCGTTCAACCTGTTGAACCATCCGAACTTTGCCAATCCGGTCAACAGCAATCCGAGCAGCAGCCAGTTTGGCCAGATTACAACCACGCTCGGCACACCTCGTGTCCTGCAACTCGCGGCAAAATATGTCTTCTAAGAAACCAATGAAAAATCGCCGCGAGTTTTTGAAGATGTCCGTAGTTGGCGGAGGCGCCTTGCTTGTCCGTCCCACCGGGCTTTGGAGTAAGGAAAAAAGCCCGGCTGATCCCTGGGATGCGGTTCCAGAGATACTCAGCCGTATTAAGCCTCCGGTTTTCCCAAATCGGGATTTCGACATTACAAAGTTCGGCGCAGTCGGCGACGGCAAATTGGATTGCACGCAAGCGATCCAAAAGGCGATTGCAGCCTGCCAGGCCGCCGGTGGCGGACGTGTGGTTGTTCCTCCGGGCGAGTTCGCCACCGGGGCCATTCACCTCAAGAGCAATACGAACCTTCATATTGTGTCTGGCGCGACCGTGCGCTTCCTCCGCGATACCCGAAAGTATCCCCTGGTATTTACCCGGTGGGAGGGCATGGAGTTGATGAACTATTCGCCTTTCATCTATGCCTTTGAACAGGAAAACATCGGAATCACTGGTGGAGGCGCCATCGATGGCGATGCGGACTGCGAACACTGGTGGCCATGGAAAGGACGCCAGAAATGCGGCTGGAAGAAGGGCGATCCAAGCCAGGAGAAAGACCGGAACGCGCTGTTTGATATGGCGGAAAGGGGAGTTCCGGTAAGCGAAAGGGTGTTCGGAGAGGGACACTACCTACGACCGCAATTTATTCAACCATATCGCTGCAAAAATGTGCTTATCGAAGGTGTTACTTTGCGGAATTCCCCCATGTGGCAGCTTCATCCGGTGCTATGCACTAACGTTACAGTGCGCAGGATGACCATTACAGGCGCAGGCTCAAATCACGATGCGGCCCCGAATACCGATGGATGCGATCCGGAATCCTGTACCGATGTTTTGATCCAGGACTGCAATTTCAATACCGGCGATGACTGCATTGCCATTAAAGCAGGAAGAAATGCGGATGGCCGGCGTGTGAACATGCCGTCCCAAAATATCGTGATCCAGGGCTGCCACATGAAAGACGGTCACGGCGGCGTCACCATTGGCAGCGAGATTTCCGGCGGCGTGCGCAATGTGTTTGCCGAAAACTGCCGCATGGACAGTCCGCATCTGGATAGCGCGGTGCGAATCAAAAACAATGCCATGCGCGGCGGCCTACTGGAAAGCATCCATGTACGGAACATTGAAGTGGGAGAGGTTGCGATGGCAGGCCTCACCATTGACGACTTTTACGAAGAAGGAGAGGCCGGCAAATTTGTTCCGGTCGTTCGCAATGTCGATCTTCGTAACGTCACAATGAAGAGGGCACAGTATGCCCTCTATCTGCGCGGATTCAAAAATGCTCCCATCGAAAACGTTCGCCTGGCCGATTGCGACCTCGAGGGCGTGGCCAAGCCCAACGTAATCGAGAACGTGAAAGGCCTGGAGATGAAAAACGTTCGTATCAACGGTAAGCTGGAGGAATGACAAACCCAGCTCTTCCATTCATCGAATGCGAACAAACGCACACCGGGTTTGCGGTGAGCGATATTAATGCCGCCATTGAGTTCTACACGAAGAAACTTGGCTTCAAACTGGCTTTTACCTGGGGCGACCCTCCGACCTTTGCAGGCGTGAACCTGGGCCGAATGCAGATGTTCCTGCAAAAAGGCACGCCCGATCCCAAAGGCTGCTCGGTGTATTTTCTGGTCGGTGATGCTGACCAGTTATACGAATTCCATCGTTCCAATGGCGTCGAGGTCGTGCACGAGATCGGAGATCGGGAGTACGGAATCCGCGATTACGTAGTCCGTGATCTGCATGGATACTATCTGTCGTTTGGACATCACCTGTTCAACGTTGGTCCGCCTATTATGATCGAGCGCGTAGATGTACCGGTGCGGCTCGAAAAACGCCTGGCAGCCTTGCTTCAGGATCTGGCGAAGCACAAACGCATGAGCGTGAATAGCTGCCTGGAAGAGATACTGCTGCACACCAACGAAGGTGTGGGCCCGCACACGAAAACGACGCTCCACTACATTCAGGAGCTTAAAAAGAAACATGATATCGACTACGACAGCCATGCTAGTTACAGGTTTGTGGAGGAGTAGCTGAGCGAAGTTGAATTGGAGGTGAAGATGGATACGAAAGAGCGACAGAAGCCGGGAAGCATCGTCAATCGCTCCGCGCCCGGCGCCACGATCGTGCCTGTTCTGGTTTACGAAGATGTTGGCAAGGTAATTGATTGGCTATGCAACACATTCGGATTCGTGGAACGGCTACGGGCGCTGGGACGCGACGGAAGAGTTACGCACGCCCAGCTCTCATTTAGCGAAGGAGACATCATGATTGGGAGTGCAGGGAGTCACTTCCAGCCTCCACGACCCGGCGAGGTCAGCCAATACGTGCTTGTCAATGTGGAAGATGTGGAGGCGCATCATGAGCGTGCGAAGAGTCTCGGCGCCCAAATTGTGCAGCCCCTCACTGACATGCCGTTTGGAGAGAGACTGTACACAGTGGAAGATCCTGGCGGGCACCGCTGGACGTTTTCACAGTCGATTGCCGATGTCGCGCCTGAAGCGTGGGGAGCCACGGTGAGATCGCCGCAGTGAAAGTTGCCGCCTATCAAGCTCCTCTGCAAGCCACACGCGAAAGATCTGTGCTGGACCTGATTCGTGAGCAGGTCAGAATCTGTGAATTGCAAGGCGTTGAAATCTTATGCTGTCCGGAAGGCGTGCTGGGTGGACTCGCTGACTACGTGAGCCGGCCACGAGAGATCGCCATCAATGCAGAAAGTGGTCAACTCGAAAATGTATTGGCTCCTCTTGCGAGCGATACGGTGACAACGATTCTGGGATTCACAGAGATGGATCGCAACGGCCGGTTTTACAACTCAGCAGCAATTTTTTGCCAGGGAGCGGTTGTCGGGATCTATCGCAAACTACACCCAGCGATCCATAGTTCCGTTTATGCTGCGGGCGAGCAGATGCCCGTTTTCGTGGTTGGTGATCGCACCTTTGGCGTCCTCATTTGCCGCGACTCTAATTATGCCGAGCCGGCGCGAATGATGGCCGCTCAAGGTGCGGTAGCTTTGTTTGTACCCACAAACAATGGTCTTCCTCCAGGGAAAGCAGGACCGGAGTTGGTCGCTGAAGCAAGGGCCGTCGATGTCACTCGGGCGATGGAGAACAACGTATATGTAATTCGAGCTGATGTGGCAGGGCGGTTTGAGAACTTAGTGTCCTATGGGTCGACCGGGATTGTCGGCCCGAATGGTAAAGTGCATCAATCAGCCAGCCAGCTTGAGCCGTGCCTGGTCGTGGCAGATATTCCTCTCAGCTCTCCGCACCGCGTTCCACAGCAGCTTGGGCAACGGGGCTAAGCTTCTCCTTGAGTTTTCTGATCGAATCGGCTTCGGTCGAGGTGAGCAGCAGTTGATGTAACACTTTTCGATTCGTGGTCTTTTCTTTTCCCTTCTTCGCTTCCAGCGTTCGTTGAAACTGGGTAACAGACAATGTATTGGTGATGTTGCATTGGGGACAGCTAGCGAGGTCAAACGAATACCAGGCCATCTCCTGGGTCCTCTCGCTTCCCAGCTTCTCAACATAAGCAAAATCTTTAAGTTCCAAATGCTGTGTGAGTTCGGTAGCCTGCAACTTGAGTCCCTGGCGATAGCTTTTGAGTGCCGCTTTATCCTCGATTCGAGAAGCTGGATCGGCCCCCACAAAGCAGACTCCCTTCGCCGGCGTGGCAAAGCGGTCGCAGCTTTCGCAGTAGGTGCTGTCTCGAATGGACTGAACCGCCACATAGACTGCAAGGCCTATAATGCAAGCGGCTTCACTAACCCAGACAATCCATAGAAAAACGCCGTTAATAACGTCACTGCGCAAACTCCATGTCCCGACTTCGTTCACGGCCAGGATCACCTTCCATAAGCCAATGGGGTGATCGAGAAGTGCAACGATCGGGATCTGTGTTACTGCATGAAGCCATACCGCCCAGCTTGCGTAATATGCAGCCAGCACAACAACGAAGGCCGCCAGTCCGGTTATGAAAACGTTTCGGCACTTATGCGATTTCAGGCGCGAGTCGACGACTACACCGAGAAGGGCGCCAAAGCCGAGCGAGGCCAGCAGATTGATATAGACGAATGG
>DASZFK010000559.1:0-12487 GCA_035939855.1 Candidatus Angelobacter sp. | reverse complement strand
ATTCCTGGCCCTCTTGATTCTGGCTGCACTGACTGGCGCGCTGTATTGGTCGAACCATAGCTCATCGGCGAAGACTCCTGAGCCTGCCTCCACTCCTTCCCCGAAGATTCTGGCGTTGAGCCAGGACGACATACTTAAGCTGGAGATCAAAAAGAAAGGCGGCGACGGAGTATCGCTTGCCAAAGAAAGCTCGGGCAACTGGCGCATTACCGCGCCTAAAGAATTGGGCGCCGATTCGAACGCAGTTTCGAGCATGGTCTCTGCTCTTTCTCCTCTCACGGCCGACCGGGTGATCGAAGAAAAAGCCGGCGATCTTCAGCCTTATGGTCTTGCGCAGCCTGCGGTCGAATTAGTGGTAACCACGAAGAACAATCAATCGCAACGACTGCTCATCGGCGATGACACTCCCAGCCATAATGGGACTTATGCCGCGGTGGCCGGGCAACCCCAGGTTTTTACCATCGCCGGCTTTACCAAATCGAGCCTCGACAAAGGACTCAACGATCTCCGTGACAAGAGGCTTCTCACGGTAGAGGCCGGCAAAATCAAAAAACTGGATCTCACCACCAAGAGCTCGCATATTGTTTTTCAACGAAACGAGAATCGTTGGCAGATCACCAAGCCCGCGCCTTCACGGGCTGAGCAGAGCCAGGTTGACGAGCTTGTTCGTAAGCTGCTCGATGCCAAGATTGACTTTGCCGGAGGGGATGAAGATGCGTCGAAGATAAGCTCATCGTTTGCGAAAGGGGCGATCACGGGAAATGTAAAAGTCATCTCCGATGCTGGAACTCAGGAAATCGAACTCCGCAAAGTGGGCGATGATTACTATGCAAAGCCAAGCGTAACCGGTGCTCCTTACAAAGTCTCGAGCGATGTCGCCCAGATATTCAGCAAGAACCCGGAAGAATTTCGCAACAAGAAGCTATTCGATCTTGGTTTCACCGATCCTGCCAAGATCGAGTTCCATAATGGGACAAAGTCTTACTTCCTCACGCGCAGCGGCGTTGAATGGTGGGGACCTGCCGGTAAGAAAATGGAGCTTTCAGGCGCCAGCTCGTTTATCGACCATGTGCGCGACTTACAGGCGGCCAAGTTTGTAGATTCGGGTTTTGGCGCGCCAACTATTGAAATCACTGTAACACCCGAGGGTGGCGGTCACGCTGAGAAAGTGCTTCTGGCAAAGAGCGGCGAGAATTATATTGCCAAGCGTGACGGCGAGCCGCAGTTGTATCAGGTAGATTCGAAGGTTGTTCAAGAGCTGCAGAATTCGGCCGAACAGATGAAGAGCCAAGATCAAGGGTCTTCAAGCAAACACTAGGCCGTCATGCACTCGGTAACGAGAGTTTTTATTCTCGTTTTGATGCACTCCACTGGCTCTCGCTGAGAATTTGGTAATTGAAAAGAACCGCCACAGCCGCTACGCCGCCACAAAATGCCAAAATTCTTAAGGCGAAGCTATTGAATTTGAACGGTTTCCACCCGTAACTCCATCGGCACGCGCGTGGCGGGTGCAGTTATCTAAAACCAAGGGAACTACTGCCCAAGCCAGGAGTCTAAAAACAATGAGGTGCTCCGATGCGTACTCACTTCAAGTCAGCCGCTGCCTGTGCTGTAGCCGTTGTAGTCATTGTTGCAGCCACGTATTTTCTGTTTTTTCAGATGATGGCTCATCCTGAGTCAACCGTAATTTCACCCGCGAAAGCCGGTTCAGGGGTCCTCCATATCGCCTCTGCAGCAGGCAAGATATTGCTTCTCGCGTATATAGCAGGCGCGTGGATGTGGATCACGACCTTTGCTTTGCGACGTTCCGGGGTTCACCGCCTCGCCCAGGTTTCGACCTTCGCGCCAAAGAATTAGAACGATTCGTTTCCGTCCTAGTTCTTGGCATGGTTTCCAACTCGCGCCTTTGTTGCCTTTGAGCTTTCAGTTTGTAGTTTTGCTTGCAACATGAGCGCAGTGAAATCCTGCTGTGGAATGCCAATTTGGTCAGCGGCTTTTGCGTAGTCTGGATCATGCAACCTGATAGCCGCTTTCAGCAGTAGTGGCGATATTTCTTGCGGATTGAGTTCGCTAATCTGCTGGCGTTCCCATTTCTTATTTCCAACTGCATAAGGCAGCAGGAAGAGCAGAGCACGCTGGATGCTGCGGCCATCTTCAGTGTGGAAATGCCAAAAATCCAGGTCTACATGCCTGCCGAGTTCTGCGAGTTCCATTAAGGCGCGCAGGTTGAAAACGCTGTAGCTGAAAGAGCGGGTGCGCGCCTGTTCGAGAGGCTGGCTGCCGTCAGGATTGATCTGTGTTGCGACACGTTTCTGCTGGGATTGCTTCAGTATGGTTCGTGCCAGATCACGCTGGCCCACAAAGAGCGCGAAGTCTGCCACTTGTACGTCGTAGAAGCTGCCATGATTGTTTTTAGCTGCGGCTTCATCGCGGCCGTTGGGGCTGTTTTGCAGCCAGGAAAGATAATCGGTGAACCATTTCTCGATGCCTTGCTGATCTTTGGTCGTCCAGGCCCGAGAGTTTGCGAGGAGACCGACCGTGTCTACGACATCGACCAGGTTGGAGGTTTCAATGATCCCTGTGCCTCGGCCTGTGTTGATTCCCGGGATGCCCTGGCCAAAGTTGAGGTTGGGATTCATGCGGGTTGCGGGGTCGAGAAACCATGTCCGCAACAGCAGGGCCGCGCGATCGGCATAAGCTTCATTACCCGTCAGGTAGAAGGCCAGCGCCAGGATCGATGAAGCGCGCTCCATGGCTCCACGATGGTCATGGTCGGAAATCTTTGCGATCTCAGGATTCCGCTCGCCGTCGCGACGTATATAAGGAAGTCCGTTTTTAGTATTTGGGTTGGGCCACCAATATGGGCCCTGGCTCATGTAGTCATGCTTGTCGCCACTCGGCGGGACGATTTCCTTGTCCATCACGGAAAACGGACCGGTCTTCAGGGCACGATCTGCCGCATCACGCACGGCCTTTACAAGTTCTGCATTGGGATGGAGCTTTTGTTCCGCCAGCATTTCGGGGTCGAGCAGGAAGACGCGGGGGAGTTGATCCGCTTTCGGTTGTGCTTTCGCTGCCGGCAACACAAAGAAAAACGGCGCTAAGAAAACGGTACAGGTCGTGAGCAATTTGCGAGTCATGAGCGATTTACCAGTCATGCATGGTTCCATCCAGTTTGCGATTGATCGGCAGATAGGCCCGTTGATAGGGGAACCGCGCTGCCAGTTTTTCGTCGATGTCGACTCCCAGGCCGGGCTTGTCACCCGGATGCATGAAACCATCCTCGAAGTAGTAACCGTGAGGAAAGACCTTGTCAGTATCAGGAGAATGGCGCATGTATTCCTGAATCCCGAAGTTATGCACGCTCAGATCGAAGTGCAGAGCGGCGGCCATGCATACCGGGCTGAGGTCTGTGGCACCATGACAACCGGTGCGCACCTGGTAGAGTTCGGCCAGGGACGCAATTTTTTTGAGATGGGAGATTCCGCCGGCATGAACAACCGTGGCGCGGATGTAGTCGATGAGTTGCTCTTGAATCAGAGTGTGGCAATCGAAGATGGTGTTGAAGACCTCTCCTACGGCGAGCGGAGTCGTAGTGTGGCGACGGATGAGCCGGAATCGTTCCTGCAATTCGGCTGGGGTTGGATCTTCGAGCCAGAAGAGATGATGCGGTTCAAGCGCCTTCCCCAGACGCGCAGCTTCGATGGGAGTGAGCCGATGATGGACGTCGTGCAATAGGTGAATTTCCGAGCCGTACTCATGGCGTAGCTTGGCGAAAAGCTGTGGGGCAAAATTGAGGTAATGTTCAGTCGACCAGAGATTTTCGGGAGGAGTATTTTTCTCCGCCGGCTCGTAGTACATGTCTCCGCGTCCGACGCCATAGGTGCTTTTCATTCCGGGAACACCGGATTGCGCGCGGATCGCCTTGTATCCAAGCTGAATATATTTACCGACCGCTTCAACGGTTTCATTCAGATCACTGCCGCTGGCATGGCCATAAACCAACACACGGTCGCGGGAAGCGCCACCGAGCAGGTGATAAAGAGGAACATTGAGACTCTTGGCCTTGATATCCCACAATGCAGTATCGACGGCTCCGATGGCGGCCATGGTGACTGGACCGCGACGCCAATAAGCTCCTTTGTATAGATGCTGCCAGGTGTCTTCTATCTTGCACGCATCTCGTCCTATGAGAAGCGGCAGAACATGGTCGGTGAGATAGCTGGCTACGGCCAACTCCCGGCCGTTAACGGTCGCGTCGCCCAGACCGGTGACTCCGTCTTCAGTCGTGATTTTCAGCGTGACAAAGTTTCGTCCAGGACTGCAAATAATTACCTGCGCATCATTTATTCTCAAAGCTCATTCCTCATTTTTCGAAAGGGTGCTATGGGACATCCACAACTGGACTTGACAGGAAAGACGGCGGTCGTGATCGGCGGCACATCTGGCATTGGCTTGGAACTGACAAAGGGATTGGCGGACGCTGGGGCGAATGTCGTTCCGACCGGCAGACGCGAGAGCTTGGTTGCTGAAGCGGTGGATGAGGTTCGCCGCCGCAACCGAGGATCGCTGGCGATGACTTGCGACGTGACCGACTCCAGCAGCCTGGCAAAGCTGCGCGATGCGACCATCGCCGCTTTTGGCAGCGTGGAGATCCTGGTGAATTGCGCAGGCCGCACCAAGCGCACGCCTACGTTGCAACTCGGCCTGGAAGAGTGGAACAGCATTATGGAGACCAACCTGACCGGGACGCTGTTGGCCTGCCAGGTGTTCGCGCCTCCCATGATCGCGCAAAAATATGGCCGTATTATCAACATCGCCTCTCTTTCATCGTTCGTCGCCTTGCTCGAAGTAGCTGCATACACGGCCAGCAAGGCCGCCGTTGCGGCGTTGACCAAATCGTTGGCAATTGAATGGGCCCGGCACGGAGTGTGCGTGAATGCCATCGCTCCCGGGGTGTTTCGTACAGAACTCAATGCTCAGTTGCTGGATGGCACCGAACGAGGCCGGGAATTTCGTTTGCGCACGCCCATGGGAAGGTTTGGACAGCTTCATGAATTGGTGGGCGCGGCAGTGTTTCTCGCTTCGGAGAGTGCAGGGTTTGTTACCGGTCATGTGCTGGCTGTAGATGGGGGATTTTTGGCTAGTGGGGTGAACCAGTAACTTCATTTCTTTTCATCCTCCTGTAGGGCCAGCAGCGTTTCAAGCAAATAATATTGTCCGTAAATCAACATCCCATCGGAAGGCCTAGTGCCGCAGCCATGCCGAAGAATTCCGGGCGGCGACGAATCACCGTTCTCTACAGGTGTCAGGTAACGGTCGATTACAGACTGCGTAATGCGCCTGCTTTCCTGGCGATAGCTTGCCGCTTTGTTCTTGTTGGTTTCCTGTTGCGCGAGGATGAGCAGCCCGCCGGCGGTGATGGCTGCCGCGGAGCTGTCGCGGTTGCGATAATGCACGCCTTCGTCGTCGAAGTCGTACCAGGGGACACCGTCATCAGGCATTTCTCGCAGGATATAGTCTGCGATCTTCTCCGCTGTCAAAAGGAATTCAGGATTGTGAGTGGCAGCGTAGGCGCGGCTGAAACCGTAGAGCGCCCAGGCTGCGCCACGCGACCAAGTCGTTCCCGATCCAAGTCCCTGATGCGTATGAGTAAAGATCACCTCGCCTGGCTGGCTCTCGTTGGGGAGATCGAGGCTTGAGTTGCGGACTGCTCCGCCATGCAGGTCTAAATGCTGGCGTCCATCACCGGGGTTGTAATGGACGGATTGAATCACGGAACCATCAGGACGAACGAACCATTCGGCGGTTTTTCGGGCGTGATCCAACCCGATCTCGCGCCATTTTGGATCACGGGTCTGCTCGCTGGCCCACCAGAGCAGTTGCAGGTTCATCATGGTATCGACAATCGAGTCGTCTCCATTGATGCCCCAGGCGGGAATCAAATGCGTTGCCGGGTTGAACAACTGAGAAAGCCGTTGAGCACCGCGCAGGGCGCTCTCTTTGAGTTCGGGAGAGCCGGTTTGCTGGAAGCCCAATACGGATGAATAGTAATAAAGAAAGCCGGTGTCGTGGTTTTGTTGCGATTCGAGACCCACAAGACGTGAATCCCATAGCTCTGCCCAGTGGCGATATTTTTCTTCGTGAGTGGCCGCATACATTTGCCATAGTTCGCCCACCCAGAAGCTGCCGGTCCAGAAAAAGCCATCATGTTTTTTCCACTCTCCGGTCTGGTTGTCGCCGTCGGTAAAGAATCCCAGGCCCTTGTTTGCGCTCAAGTCGCCGGGCTTCGAGGCGCTGATGATCGGCTCCCACTTGGCGGCCGTCCGGTCGATCTCCTGCTTCAGCAAGGCAATGGCCTCGGCGTAGGTCTTGGGTTTCGACGACTTCAACGTGTCCAGCGGGGCTGGCTGTGGCGCTGGAGTGGAAGACAATACCTTCACTTGTACCGGAGCGCTGAATATATCGGCGAGACTTCGCATGAGCGTTATGAACTGTGCTTTGCTTTGAATCCCAGGATGCGGAGTGACCAGCGAGGCCCGCTGATCTGGTTCCTGAACGTTGCCCATCATGAAACGATCGTTGCTTCCCTCCTGGTCCCAGGCGGCGAGGGTGTACCAAGAGGCAGTGTTGGGCTGCGTCGAGAACGTGAGCAAGTGGTTGCCAGGATCGTCTATAGGGGATGCAGCCGCAGGAGTAAGCATGACCACGCCAATGCCAAGATTGGTTCCTTTGACCGGGTCGGTTGCTTTTGCGCCCGGCATCAGGACTTGCTCGCCCCAGCTTGCCACCCAGGCGCGGTCTCCGTGGCCATACAGAGCAGGCGCTTCTTTTTTGAGTGGAATGCCGGTGGCAAAGGTAAAGCCTGGGCCGGCGTCAGCGGTGATCGTGTGATAGAAGCCGCGATCTCCAGCCCATTGTGTAATACGGCTTCGCAAGGTAATCGGGGTACCCCCGGCGTTCCAGCCTTCATACGTAAGCTCGGCAATCGCACGAACCGGCCCTGTCGAGATGATGCGGTAATTGCGCGCCCGCACATCCGAGACTTTAATGAGCTTGCCATCGCGCCAGGCCCCGACGGCGCCGATTCCCATGGCATCGCCGACCTGATAAATGTCCCGGCCATCGTCCGACTCGGCGTGATAGTCAAACTCTGGAGTGGCGAAGCGCTTGAGCATCAAAAGGGAGCGGCGCTTGCCATATAGATCAATTGCGTTGCGAGGATCGAAATAGAGACGCCAGGCATTCCTCTCCGACTCCCAACCGAGACCTTCGATCTTCTTGGTGAAGAGCGCATCGGTTTGTGCTGGATACTCCCTGCGAATTCTGAAAATCCGCCCAGGTTCGCCGTAGGTGATGGTGACAATGCAAGTCTCATGAGGCTTCAGGTCGAGTTGGAAGGCCAGCTCATCGGCCTTGCCGTCACTGTCGAGGTCATCGACCTGCGACGGAATCTCAATTGCCTGAATCGTCGCAGCATCCTGTTGCAGATCTGTGGCGTGGGTGACAGTAACGATCAGTGAGCCTGCGCGCAGGTCTGGAGCGATCTTGCGCAGTTCAGGAATGGAAATCACGATAGGCTCGGCTCGCCGTTCCTGGTCAGAGGGATTGGTAACAGCGACTTTGATTCCGCGCAGATGCGAGGCGGCTCGTGCCGCCTGGCAAAGCGAAAGACAGAAGAGCAAAATCAAAATCGAGTTGTGCCTGAAGTTGGGAATCATCGGATAGAAGCTGCCGCTTGTGGACTACGGACCTCCTCCACGATTTGCATGAACTGCCTGGCCAGCGAGGCGATCATCTCCGGCTTGCCGGAATCCAGAGCAGAGGCCGGAACCAACTCGCTGCCCACACCTAGCGCCTCACAGCCTGCGCGGAGGAAATCTGCCGCGGTCTGCAGGTTCACTCCGCCGGTGGGAATCAGAGGAATTTGCGGAAAAGGGCCTTTCAGCGACTTGATATAGCTGGCCCCACCCACGGCGTTGCAGGGAAAAACTTTTACGATGTCAGAACCGCTCTCCCAAGCGGCCAGGATCTCCGTTGGCGTAAGGCCGCCGGCGATCATCAGGACATTTTGCGAGTTTACGAAGGTGATGGTGGAGGTGTTCAATCCAGGCGCGACGATGAATTGAGCGCCAGCCTCAAGGCAGCGCTTCGCGCTTTCGGGATTGAGCACCGTGCCCGCGCCGACCAGCAACTCGCTATGGAACTGTTTTTGCAGGGCTTCAATCACACGCTCCGCGCCAGGCACGGTGAGAGTAACCTCGACGACGGAGATTCCGCCTTTGCGCAGAGCGTCCACGGCAAAGAAGGCTTTTTCTGCTGTTGAAGCTCGAATCACCGGAATGATTCCGATGGTGGCAATATGCTGCCTGACTTCCTGCTTGGTCATGCTTCTTCTCCTACCGGCGCAGGCTTCAATTCAGGATTCAATATATGGATGATGGCCAGCGCCGCCAAATAGGCCGAACCCGCAATGATGAACATGGGAAAATATGATCCAGTCCACTGCAACACGTACCCGGTCACTTTAGCGATGAAAAGCGCGCCCAGCGAACCAAACATTCCACCGAGTCCCACGACCGAGCCGACGGCGCGCCGCGGGAAAGTATCGGACGCAAGGGTGAATATGTTGGCCGACCAGCCTTGATGGCCTGCCGCTGCGAGTCCGATCAGACCAACCGCTGCCCAGAGGCTCGATACCTTGGCGGCAAATATGATCGGCACGACCGCCAGTGCACAGATCAGCATGGCTGTCTTGCGGCTGCGATTGATGGTCCATCCGCGCTTGATCATTGCTGATGAGAACCAGCCCCCGGCAATGCTGCCCACGGTGGCCATCTGGTAGATGACGAGCAATGGAACGCCCACGTTCAAGAGAGTGATGCCGTGGGCCTTATAGAAGAAATCGGGGACCCAGAATAAATAGAACCACCAGATCGGGTCGGTCATGAATTTGCCGATAGCAAATGCCCAAGTCTGCCGGTGAGGTATCAGATCAAGCCAGGGGATCTTGGTCGCCGGTTCGGGCGCATCGCTGCGAATGTAATCCAACTCCGCCCGGCTTACGCGAGGATGGCTCTCAGGGGAGCGATACATCAACAGCCATACAACCAGCCACAGGAAACCAACGGCTCCGGTGGCAATAAAAGCTCCTCGCCATCCATACCTACGTGTAATCCAGGCGACCAGGAAGGGCGTGGTCAACGCGCCTATATTGGTGCCAGAGTTGAAAATTCCTGTTGCCAGGGCGCGCTCTTTCTTCGGAAACCATTCGGCTACGGTCTTGATACATGCGGGAAAGTTACCGGATTCGCCCACCCCAAGCGCTACACGCGCGATGCCGAAGCCCATGACAGAGTGGGCGAGCGCATGGGCCATGGCTGCAATGCTCCAGAAAAAAACCGACAGAGAAAAACCTTGGCGGGTGCCTAGCCGGTCGAGTATGCGTCCGGCAAAAAGCAATCCGATTGCGTAAGCAAGCTGAAAGGCAAAGACGATGTTGCTGTAGTCGATCTCATTCCAGCCGATCTGGCCTTGAAGAGTCTGTTTGAGCAGCCCGATGACCTGGCGGTCAACGTAGTTGATGGTGGTAGCAAAAAAGAGCAGGGCGCAGATGATCCAGCGATAGTGGCTCATGTTTGCCAAGGCACCGGCGCCGATGCCCGTTTTTTCGCGGGATTGTTGAGCGATTGTCGAATCCATTACTTCCTGCTTGCTTCGAGGCCTGAGGCCGATCCGCTGAATTCGGGTTGAATGTTGACTACGCCGAACTGGCGGTCTTCCACTTCCCGGTGGGCTGCCATGGCCCAGAGGAAGGCGATACGGTGTCCCGGGGCGGAAACATTTGGGTGATAGCCGCGTGGCATCAGCACTGCGTCTCCTTCGCGAACCACAGCCACCAGATCAGGCTCTTGCGTGTCGGTATAGACGAACTGCACTCCAAAGCCGGGCGGCGGCATTTCAATGTAGACATACATCTCCTCCAGCATCTTGGCGTGCTCGTGCGGAGGCCAACTCGTCCAATTTCCCGGTTCGGAGATGGTGAAACCGGCCAGGACGCGTCCTGCCTGAACGTTTTTGCCGACCAGGATGTTCAGGTCGCGGGTGGCCGCTGCGCTTCCCGTCACAAAATGCAGCGATTTGTCTTTCTGGACATCCTCATATTTCACGATTTGGAAAGGATAGTCACCTTCGACCTCGGCCGAAAATTCCGCCAGATCGGCTGATTGGCCGCGCAATTTTATCTGCGATGTTTTGGGGATATAGGCGGCATCGTATTTGCTTAGCGTGAATTTCTGGTTCCCAACCTCGAACTCGGCTTGTCCGTTGAGGCAGATCATTGCGGTTTCGCAAGTGCCGGTGTTGAAAGTCACCTCTGGCGATGCCGCGTCGAGTTTGGTCCGGGCGTAACAGAGATGTTTCATAGTGCTGTTTTCAGGCGTAATGACGATCTTGCGCCCGGAATGAGCGTTGGTGTTGCGGAAGATGTTGTCTTCGTACGAGAGTCGGTTGTTCATTGTTGGTTCAGCCATCAGTTTCTAGCCTTTAGTTCTTAGCCATTAGCCGTTAGCATTTAGCCGTTAGCCCTAAGTTTTTAGCTGATGAGCTGACTGCAAAGAGCTAATTACTAATGGCTACGGCTAAAGGCTAATGGCTAAAAGCTAACTACTGCCCTACCTCGCTATCCTCGCGGATACACCCTTCATTACGTTTTGCACTTCTTCCAAGGTTGCCATGGATGTGTCGCCGGGAGTTGTCATTACAAGTGCTCCGTGGGCGGCGCCGCATTCTACTGACCACGCTGGATCATGGCCTGAAAGAATTCCGTAGATCAGGCCTGATGCAAATGAATCACCGCCGCCGACGCGGTCGAGTATTTCTAAATCTTTTCGCTGGGGGGCTTCGTAGAAATTGCCTTGGCTATAACAGATAGCACCCCAATCGTTGCGGGTGGCCGAGGTGACCGATCGCAGCGTGCTGGCAATCACCTTCAAGTTGGGATATTTCTTGACCACTTCTTTCATCATTTCTTTGAACGATGAGCTATCGAGGGCGGAGAAGTTTTCGTCCATGCCTTTAACCGCGAAGCCCAGGGCGGCCGAAAAATCTTCTTCGTTGCCAAAGACGACATCGGTAAATTGCACGAGCTTGGAATTTACAGCCTGTGCTTTTTCCTGGCCGCCGTGCGACTTCCAGAGAGACGAACGATAGTTCAAGTCGTAGGAAACAATTACGCCATGTTTTTTGGCCGCCTGCATCGCTTCCTCGGCAACCTGGGGAGTAGTCTCCGATAGAGCCGTAAAGATTCCGCCGGTGTGGAGCCAGCGGCAGCCATCTTTGGCGAAGATGCGCTCCCAATCGATATCGCCCGGCTTTAGCTGCGAGACTGCGGTGTGTCCCCTGTCGGAGCAGCCTACAGCGGCCCGCAAGCCAAAGCCGCGTTCGGTGAAATTCAGGCCATTGCGGACGCGCCGTCCGACGCCATCGTATGCCACCCACTTCAGATAGGTTTGATCTACGCCTCCCTGATAGATCAGGTCCTGGACCAATCTTCCGACAGGATTATCGGCCAGCGCTGTGACGACCGCGGTGTTCAATCCGAAGCAGCGTTTCAGACCGCGGGCAACGTTGTACTCGCCACCGCCTTCCCACGCGCGAAATTCGCGGGTGTTGGCAATCCTGTTGTCTCCGGGATCGAGACGAAGCATTACCTCGCCGAGCGCAACCAAATCCCATCGGCACTTCGATCGATCGCGAAGGTTCAAATCAAACATTGCTGGATCCACTCGAACTGTTTTAGAAAGTAGCCCGCAACCCAAGTTGAAGCTGCCGCGTGGCCTGAGCCGAGGTTATCGTGCCAAAGTTGGCGGTCCCAACCGTTGCGTTCGGAGCATTCAAGTTGATCATATTAAACACATTCATGGCTTCTCCGCGAACCTGGAGGTTTACGCTTTCCCGGATTTTGAATGTGCGGAAAATGGCCAGGTCTACGTCTTTGTAGCCGGGTTGATTGAAGAAGTTTCTCGGAGAATTGCCGTCGACAGGGCTGCCGTTGACTGGCACGTTTCGAGCAAAGGCGGTTGTGTTGATCCAGCACTGCGTCGAACCAACTGGAGCGCCGTTGGGACAAGTGCCGCTGAAGGGATCGCCGATCAGTTGTGCCCGGTCGTTGTTGTTGCCATCGAGATTGGCATCGGCGCCGTTTGCAATCGTGAACGGGAAGCCGCTGTGGACTTTCAGAATGGGCGAGATCGACCATCCGTTGAAAACGTTGCGCAATACCTGGTTTCCACCGGTGTAGTAGTCGGGCTGCCAGATCATGGAGACGACGACCTGGTGGCGCATGTCGATGTCGGAGCGTCCGCGATCTTCAGCTATGTTGGCAAAGTTTTGGACGCCGCCCTGTGTGGTGTTGTTGTCGAGCTGCACACTGCTCAAGGTCTTGCTGTAAATGTAAAACGCGTTGAACATCAGGTGATGTGACATC
>DASZFK010000558.1:0-7270 GCA_035939855.1 Candidatus Angelobacter sp. | reverse complement strand
GCCTCCGCCTCCGCTACGCTCCGGCTCCGACGCGGGGACATGGGAGCGTTGTTGTAGGATGGGATAATTCAACCTGAAAGGAGAATTCCTCTGCCATTGTTCCTGGTTCCTTCAGGCTCATCTTTGGATTAGAAAAGAGTGCCAGCAGAGGAATCGAATGGCGGAGACGAACCGCGAGAATTACCTGGACAATCGTTGCCCTAAGGTCATGCAACCTGGAAGGACCAGAGGTGCTGCCAGAGTGATTTAACCGCAAAGGGCGCAAAGGCAAACCAAACTCAACCGCAGGGAGCGCAGAGAAAACGCAGAGAAGGGCAGAGCCGCAGCAGCCTTTACACGATCACAGTAGAAACGATAGAAGAGAGTACTGCGCTTTTTTGCGAACCCGCAAGATCGAAATCTCGGGAATAGGATGCAGGGCTTTTGAGTTTCCATTAAGAGGAGACGTGGGACGAACTGCGAACGACGAATTCGAACAACTGGCTTTGCCTTTGTTGGAGCCTCTCTACAATTTTGCGCGCTGGTTGAGCGGCAACTCCGACGAGGCCAAAGACCTGGTGCAAGAAACATTTGCCAAGGCGCTCAAGGGCTTTGGCGGGTTTCACCAGGGCACAAACTTTCGCGCCTGGCTTTTTCGCATCCTTCACAACACTTTCTTGACCAGCCGCACGGGCCTGGAGCGCCGGCAAACCGGCCCTGATGATGAAAACCCGATTGAAGAAATAGCGTCCAGCGGCGACACGCCGGAATTGTTTCTGATGCGCCGGGCTGATGCTGAACTGGTTCAGGCTGCCATCGCCAGCCTTCCACTGCTGTTTCAGGAAGTAGTTCTCCTCGCCGATATCGAGGAGATGAAATATCGGGAGGTGGCCGAAGCCCTCGACATCCCAATCGGCACCGTGATGTCGCGGCTGGCGCGCGCGCGCCGGCAAATCCGAAGGTATATAGAGGCCAGCTTGAAGAAAAAGCTCTAAGCCGGAATTATTCAGAAATGAGAAAGTGGGTAATTTGGGTAATGGGTAATTGTCTCCTTATTCTTATTCCTTCATTCCTTGCCTGAAGGTCTCGGAGCGGATACTACGGAGCTGACCCTGGAGACATAGCGGTCCGAAAGTTGCCAGGAATCGCCTGACTTTCTCCACACGTCGATCACGAAATATTCCCCGCTGTCGTCCTTGCCTTGGAAATTCGCCTTCTGGCTGCGCATGAATTTCACCACCGCGGTGTCCCCAAAATCGCGCACCGCCATCTGGCTTATGCGAAAGGATTTCAGGTTGAACTTGCCTAAAACAACGGGAAGCCAGTCTTCCGCGGCAATGGGATCGCCGTTGGGCATCCAGATTTCGAAGTCGTCGGCCAGCAGTCCTTTCACCGACGCCTGATCTTTCTTTTGGATTCCAGTCAAGAGCTGTTTTTCCAGCCCGGTAAAGAGGACGACTTGGCGGGTGGCCGTCATTATTTTTGGCGCCAGTGACGGTTTAACTGGCTCCTGGGCCATTGATGACACGGCGGCAGGTGTCAGTATAGAAAATAGAAGCAGAAGGCGATGGAACATATTTGATAATCTCCTTCGAGACGCTCTTAAGGCACCCTGACGCCAATCAATTGCGAAAACCGTTTTCCGCAAGCTATGAATCTTGAGGGCGCGAAAAAGGTTCTTTCGGGAACACACAGTAGCCGGGCGCGTATTCGATAGAGGTTGATGGCATCCAGGGCCAAGGTCCTTCCGATCTACCCTCGCTGGCGCGCCGGTAGACCGTCGGGATGACGAATTTATTCTACTTGGCAGAACAATCTTTTCGCCCGGTATCGGCGATACTCGCAATCAGCCATTTATCACCGGTGCGAACAAGATTGAACAAGTCGGTTCCGCAGTGGCTCACCTTGCCATCCACCAGGAACTCGAATGGAGCCCACACTACCGCCAGATCGTGGTCGATCCGCACTAGCGGATCATGAATCCGTTCCTCAATCTGCGACTTTCCAGGTTTTCCTACCTGGTCCGCAAAAGCTTCAAACGTCATCTGAGTCGGCTTGCCCTCCCGCATCAGCACCATGGTGCCGCCGCTCAGCAATGGTTTCTTAATCGCCTCGGCGTCGCGTTTCGCCATGCCGTCAAACAATGCCGTTACAGGCGCCAGCACCGCCTGTTGTTCCGATGGCGCGGCATGAAGTGAGGAAATCAGGAAACCGGTGACTGTTACACCAGCAAAAAAGAACAACCAGCGCAATGAACGAAAGTTCTTCATGGCCTCGATTGTAACTGAGGACTCAGACCACGCGCAGGACTGCCAAGGTCGCATCATCTGTTTGGCAGCCCTTGTTGAAGTCATCCATGGAATTGAATATCAGCTCGACAAGATCTTCAGCATTTCCCGGCGCGTTGTGACGCCCCGAGGCTGCCGCTTTCAGAAGGCCCTGAACTCCCCACTCCTGCCCAGATGGATTTGCGGCTTCAATGACCCCGTCAGTGTAGGCGATCAGCAAATCGCCGGGATCCAGATGTATGACGCTCTCCTCATAAGTCGAATCCGGGAACATGCCAACCGGTGCGCCACCCATTTCGAGCCAACGCAGGGATCCGTCCTTCCGAAGGACTACGGGCGGATTATGTCCAGCATTCACATACCGCAGGGTGCGTGTGGCTCCGTCGAATACTCCATAGAACAAGGTGGCATAGCGGTCCGCGAGCGAGGATGTGTATGCCAGGTGATTCACCACCTTGAACAATGCCTCCAGATCATTCCCTGTAAATAAGGCCACGGCCCGAAGAGAGGACTGGACATTGGCAATCATGAGCGCGGCGGCAAGACCTTTCCCCGACGCATCTCCGACGACCAGGGCCAAGCCATTTTCTGCGAGAGGCACGAAATCGTAGCAGTCGCCTCCGAGGGCACGAACCTGGCGGCAGCGCGCGCTGTAGTCCACGGGGCCGCTGGTCCGTCCCAAACCCTGCATAAACCTCTGCTGGACATCGCAAGCCAGCACCCAATCCTGGCTAACGTCTACGACCATTTCCTCGGTTGTCATTGCTGACCTCCACTGGTATGTCGATCCTGGGTCCGCAAAATCGACAGGCGAACTCTGATTTTTTTGTCAAAATTGTTTCTGCGCGATGTCGAGAAAGCCAGAACGGCTCCGACTACCCTAACGAAAGCGCAGATCGCAGGCGCTAGAACTGGAATCGGACAGCAAAGGAGCAAGAGACATGAAATACATTCTGCTGATGTCGGGTACGAAGGGAGGCGTTGAGACATATCACGCCTGGTCGAAGAAGGATGTTGAAGCGCACATGGCAGTCCTCAGAGGAATTGCCAATGATCTGACTGCCTCAGGAGAGTTTGTGGCAACGCAAGGCCTGGCCGAACCGCGCGAAGCCAAGGTTGTGCGTGGGGAGAAAAATGGCCTGCCGGTCACCGACGGTGTCTTCCCCGAATCGAAGGAATTTTTGTTGGGCTACTGGATCGTCGACGTTGCGACGCCAGAACGGGCTTATGCCGTAGCAGCCCGTATCTCTGCCGCGCCCGGACCGGGAGGAGTGCCTACGAATATGCCGATTGAAGTCCGGCAGTTCGCGACGCACGAGCCTAAATGACACAAGTCACAGCCTAGCAGTGGCACAACCAAAACCCACCACGGAGGCACTGAGACACTGAGAACCCCCAAACCTTTCTTAGCCACGAGTACACGCGAATTAACACGAATAAACAAACAAAAATCGGGATCAAAAACTTTAACTACTTTTTGTCGTTGTTCGGGAGAGGAAGCCAGAAAAATGAAATATATTTTGATGATGAACACGATGAAGGCTGGACATGGCGTGCCAGCGTGGCCCAAGAAAGACCTTCAGGCACACATTGCCTTTATGATGGGTCTCAACAAAGAGCTTCACCAACGTGGAGAGTTGGTCTCGGCAGAGGGGCTGTCATTTCCTGATCAGGCCAGGCTGGTGCGGGCCGGCAAGGATGGCCTGCCAGTCACCGACGGAGTTTTTCCCGAGTCCAAAGAGTTTCTCGCCGGATTCTGGATTATCGATGTCGACAGCCCAGAGCGGGCTTATGCGATTGCCGCCAAGGTGTCGGCTGCGCCCGGTCCGGGTGGCGCGCCTTTGAACATGCCGATTGAAGTTCGGCCTGTTATGAGCGGGCCGCCTCCGGAGATGCAGTAACGGGAGCCCAGATGACCAAGCCATGGGACGAGACCTCCGAGCATCTGTTGCGGGAGCTTGCGCCGCAGGTGCTCGGCGCAGTCACCCGCCGTTTTCACGACTTTGCATCGGCCGAGGACGCGGTGCAGGAAGCGATGATTGCGGCCTTCACCCAATGGCCGGAAGAAGGTATTCCTGAGAATCCACGCGGCTGGTTGATTCAAGTCGCTTCTCGACGGATGACTGACCGACTGCGCAGCGCAATTGCCCGCCGGGAAAGAGAAACACTAATAGCCATGGAAGCCGATGTCATGGCGCCCTCAGTCGATCTCGAGTCTGATATGGATACTGATGACACCCTCATTCTGCTGTTTATGTGTTGCCACCCGGCGCTGACTTCGTCCTCGGCGATTGCCCTGACGTTGCGGGCAGTCGGTGGGCTAACCACAGCCGAAATTGCCAATGTCTTCCTGGTTCCTGAATCGACCATGGCGCAGCGCATCAGCCGCGCCAAGCAGAACATCAAGGCATCCGGCGTGCCCTTCGGTCTCCCTTCCCCCAGGGAGCGTGCCGAGCGGCTGCCTGCAGTTCTCTATACGCTCTATCTGATTTTCAATGAGGGCTACGCCAGCAGTATAGGAGCACACTTGCAGCGGGTTGATTTGGCTCAGGAGGCAATCCGCTTGACTCGCTGCATGAAAAACCTCCTGCCGGAAGATGCAGAAGTAGCAGGCCTGTTGGCTCTGATGCTGTTGACGGACGCGCGCCGGGCAGCGCGGACTGGGCCCAACGAGGAGTTGATCCCTTTGGACAAGCAAGATCGTGCTCTCTGGGACCGTGCCGAAATCTCCGAAGGAACTGAGCTTCTGACCGCCGCGCTTTCGAAAGGAGCGGTAGGCTTGTATCAATTGCAGGCGGCCATCGCGGCAGTCCATGACGAAGCCGTGCACGCCAAGGATACCGACTGGCCGCAGATCCTCGCTCTGTACGAACTGTTGAAACGCGTCTCTCCCGGCCCCATGGTGACGCTCAATCATGCCATCGCCGCTGCCATGGTACACGGCCCATCAAAAGGCCTGGAGTTGCTTAAGCCACTCGATGCCGACAGCCGTCTGGTCGACCACTATCGTCTCGACGCGGTTCGTGCCCATTTGCTGGAAATGCTCGGCGACTACGCAAGCGCCATCAAGCACTACCGGATTGCCGCTGCACGAACGACAAGTATTCCAGAACAGAATTATTTGATGACGCAAGCGGCCCGCCTTGAGGAAGGAATTCCAGAAGTCGGCAAGTAATTGGTCGCACCGTCATTTGCTGGCTATTCTCTTGGCAGGCTGAACTGGCGAAGGAGCAGCCGTCAGCAGAGCTTGCTCCAAAGTAGGATTTTTCGTACCGGCCAGCCGGGCAGCCCAGCGGCTTGCTTCTTGCGTAGCGCCGCTCTTCTGATATGCCATGGCCAGGTACTTCATGGAGAACAGGTTACGGTCGTCTTCCAGAAGCTCGCCAATTGCATCTTCATATTTGCCCTCCATGGTCAGGACTGCGCCGTTAGCGCCGTGGAATACCACCCGGATAAACCCGTTATGAGTGTCCTCTGAAGTGCTGTGGAGTTCGTCAAGGATGCGGTTTGCCGCCCCGAGGTCTTTCTCCTCAAGAAAAGCATAGATGCGCGCGCGCATGATCTGGGCGGTTTGCTGCTCACTGGCCAGCTTGGAAAGCGGATGATCGTGATGGAGCGCAGACTCGGCCCGAGTCAGCAATTCCTGGCGCGCGGCCGGGTCTTTTTCAAACAACGCCATCTGCCGAAAGGCCGACGATTCCAGTTCGGCCAGATTGTTCTCATGGGCGCGCTGCGCGATATCGTGCAGCACCGCATTTGCCTTTGTAAAATCATTTTGCCGTATCCAGGTCACCGCTGAATTCATCGTCCACTGGATCGCCGCAGACTGCGAAGGAGCGTGTTGGATCGCGGTCTCATATTCCGCCCGTGCCCGGGCCTGGTCCCCCATCAGAGAATAGGTTCCCGCAATGCCCTCCTGCGAGCTCCAGAATGAATGGTCGATCGCGAGTGCGCGGTGATAATGGGCAAGCGCGTCCTTATAGTGGCCTGCCATGCGCAGAATCTCCGCGTAGGAATCTTCGGGATTGGGCTCCTTGGGAAGTGCCGCGACATACTTTTTCATGGTGGCGATTGCTTTATCGAAGTTGCCCTCGAAGGCGTAAACATATCCCAACTGGTTCAGCGCGTCCGCGAATTTCGGGTCAATCTGCAGCAGCCGTTCATAGGACGCTATCGCGCGGTTTGTCTGGCGCTGACCTCGAAACCAGATGGCGGCGCGATAGAGCAAATGCTCGTCTTGAGGATAGCGCGCCAGCAGCTCATTCATCGAGACGATCGCGGGCAGTATCTGGTTTTGGCTGGTACTTGCCAGCCATCGAATCAACATCTGTTCGGCCTCGCTCGCCGAGCTGCTTAAGGCCAGGGCCTTCTGCAATTCGCTGCTCTGCTCTTCCGGCTTTGGCGTGAGCGCGGAAAGGAACAGGTGCGCTACGGCAAAATTCTCATCGGCCTGCGTCGCTTTGCGAAAGTCGCTCACCGCGTCTGCCATGCGATGGTTTTCCCATTCCACCACGCCACGCTGCAATGCCTCCCGGGCATCAACCGATTGCGTGGAAAAAGAAATCGCAAGGTCTTTACCAGTGGATGGAGTGGACGGCTGTTGTGTCCACAATCCAAGTGCAAACAACGCGCATGAAACAAGAGATAACATTCCTATTCTCCTTATTACTAGGGGAACGTAACCTTAATGGGGGTGACGATGAGTTGCACCATTCGACTCAACTGGCCGGAACGGCCGTTCTGGAACTCCTAACCTGGACTGGTGCTCTTATATTTCTAGTGGTTGGAGTTCACGATAGCGGAAAGTGTGTGAGTGGAAAACATTACCTATGTAATGAGGAAACGCTTCCACATCAAGCCAGTTTGTTCTACAGCACTGCCGTCCAAATTAGCAGGAGTCGAGATGGATAGGCGTTGAAAATACAAGGCTAAAAAGACAAAAATCTCCCCATGAAATTTCAGGTTGGCCTCTGGGGAGCGGAGACCGCATCTGCGGTGACATT
>DASZFK010000557.1:0-4433 GCA_035939855.1 Candidatus Angelobacter sp. | reverse complement strand
ATTCTCCTATCCCGATGGCCGTTTACACAGTCCCTTTTACACCCTCTGATTCCAATTCCTGTTTTTATTCGTGTTGATTCGTGTTAATTCGTAGCTAAAGAAGTTTTGAGGGTTCTTCAGTATCTCAATGCCTCAGTGGGGACTGCGGCTCCGTTAACCTGTGATCCTACTGCCTACTTTCATATTGGATCGTTAGATCATTCCATCGCGTCTGCCTCAGACTTGCATGGGCGCAATCACGACATCGAATGATCAAACGGTTAGGAAGATCCCACACGAGAGCAAAGTGAACAGCTTGTACCTCCTGCTCAACAGAAAAGATTTCACTATCCTCAGCCTTTCCGGAAAAGAATCCATACTTTGTGGAACGACCTGCTGGCCGAAGATTTATGTGGGTTACAACAGGCGATTCTTCGCCGCACCTGCGCTGCATGACGGCAACCACCCATTGTCCATTGGGACTGGTAGCCTCGCTGATGATTTCCTCGGCACATCCCGGACGGATATGAAGATAGATCAGAGTGAAAGTGGCAATCATAAACAGGAGCACTCCGGCAAACGCCAGCCCGCTCTGGACCATTTTCCTTGCAAAGGGATCTTTTATTGCCATTATTCCGCTGCGCGCTCCCGAATGGCCCGCCACAGTTCGCTTTTGCCGGCGCCAGTCGTAGCTGAGTAGGGAAGAATGTTTTCAACGCCATGCGCGCGAGCCAGAGTACTCAAAGCCGGGCGTAGCTTGTTGCCTGAGAGTTTGTCGGTTTTGGTTGCGACTACTAGAAAACGACGGCCAACCCCACGAAGGAAGTCCATGAGTTGCGTATCGCTGGGCTGTGGAGGAACATTGGCATCAACCAGGCAGAATGCGAGTTGCAGGGTTTCCCGATGTTTCAGGTAAGGCTCGATGAATTTTGGCCATTCCGCAGAAATGGCGCGGGAAAGTTTGGCATATCCGTATCCGGGCAGGTCCACCAGAATCAATTCGGGCGTTGGCTGTGTAAGCTTGGCATAAATACCGATGAAGTTGATCGTCCGGGTTCGGCCGGGAGTGGAGCTGACATGCGCAAGTTTTTGCCCGAGTAGAGAATTGATCAGGCTCGACTTGCCTACATTCGACCGCCCCAGGAAAGCAAATTCCGGCGGGTCGGGGGCCGGGAAGTGGGCTGGGTCGGCAGACGAGACCAGGAATTTAGCGATGATAGGCTTGGCAGACAAAGTGGTGTTAGATTTAGTGGCACAGCCGCCCTCGGCTGTATTGGGATTTCATGTCAAAGAAAAGCCCGCATTCCAGCGGCCTCTTTGAAATATGCAGTAGGCTTACAGATATTGTCTCGAAATCGGACTCTCCACCGTCGGAGGCACGGGCAGCGATTCGACCGCCTCTACCGGCAAATCAGGGAGAGGCTGTTCGAGTGCGATTTTCAGCACTTGGTCCATGTTTTCCACCAAGTGAATCTTCATCTGGCTGCGGATATTTTCAGGAAGCTCCGGCAGGTCTTTATCGTTTTCCTTGGGGATGATGGCTTCCGTGATTCCAGCGCGCAACGCAGCCAGCAATTTCTCTTTCAGGCCGCCGATGGCGAGGACCTTGCCTCTTAGGGTAATTTCGCCGGTCATGGCGATGTCTCGGCGGACAGTAATCTTACTCAGTGCGCTGGCAATGGCAGTGGCCATAGTGATGCCGGCAGATGGTCCGTCTTTTGGGATGGCGCCCTCGGGAACGTGGATGTGGATGTCAACGTTGCGATAGAAATCGCGCGCGACTCCTAAACGGCCGGCACGGGAACGGACATACGACATTGCGGCTTGAGCCGATTCTTGCATTACATCACCCAGCTTGCCTGTCAGGGTCAGCTTGCCTTTCCCATCCACGATGGCGACTTCGGTGCTCAAGATGGAACCGCCGACCTCTGTCCAAGCCAGACCGGTGACCAACCCTACTTCGCTCTTCTCGTTGGCCAGCGTGTCGCGGAACTTGATGACGCCGAGGAAATCACCCACATTTGCTGCGGTAAGGGTCACGGTGTAGGCCGAGCCTTCTTTGATTACCTTGCGGGCCACCTTGCGGCAGATGTTTCCAATCTCCCGCTCCAGGTTGCGGACCCCGGCTTCGCGTGTATAGGACCGAATAAGTTCCTTGATAGCGTCTTCGGTAAATTGAATCTGAGCTTCGGTAAGACCCGTGGCCTCGCGCTGCTTGCGCACCAGGAATTGTTTGGCGATCTCTACCTTTTCCAACTCCGTGTAGCCATGCAGCCGCAGCACTTCCATGCGATCCTGCAAGGCAGGCGGGATGCTGTGGAGCACGTTCGCGGTGGCGATGAAGAAAACCTGGGAAAGATCGTATTCAACATCGAGATAGTGATCCTGGAACATATAGTTTTGTTCGGGATCGAGCACTTCCAGAAGAGCGGCAGCCGGATCACCACGGAAATCAGATGCCATCTTGTCGATTTCGTCCAGCATCATGACCGGATTTTTCGTGCCTGCTTTTTTCATCATCTGGATGATTTGTCCCGGAAGTGCGCCAATGTAGGTACGGCGATGGCCGCGTATTTCGGCCTCATCGCGGACGCCGCCCAGCGACAAGCGGACGAATTTCCGTCCGGTAGCCTTGGCGACTGACATGCCGAGCGATGTTTTGCCGACTCCAGGAGGTCCAACGAAGCACAGAATCGACCCTTTGGGGTTCTTCACCAACTGCCGCACTGCCAGGAATTCCAGGATGCGCTCCTTGATCTTCTCCAGGCCATAATGATCTTCATTCAGTATCTTTTCGGCGTGCTCGATATTGCGGATCTCTTTGGATTTCTTTTTCCACGGAACAGCCAGCAACCAATCGAGATAATTGCGGGAGACCGTGGACTCAGCCGACATGGGCGGCATGGCTTCCAGCTTTTTAAGCTCCTGGATGGCCTTCTCGTGTACTTCTTTGGACATGCCGGCGGCATCAATTTTCTTTTTCAGTTCGTCGAACTCGCTCTTCTCGCCGCGCCCCAACTCTTTCTGAATGGCTTTGATCTTTTCGTTGAGGTAATACTCTTTTTGGGCCCGCTCCATCTGGCGTTTCACGCGTGTCTGGATGGTGCGGTCCATGTTCAGTTTTTCAATCTCGATGTCCAGAACATCTGCAATGCGGGTCAGACGCTCAACCGGGTCGAAGATGTCTAGCAGTTCCTGCTTTTCCTCAATGGAGAGCTGTAGGTTTTCGGCAATCTTGTCGCTGAGCTTGGCCGGATCGTTCATGGCCGAGGTGTTAATGATGGGATCGAGATTGAGGGATTGGCAAAGCTTTACGTATTGGTCAAAAAGGGTGTTGACCCGTTGGATGGCCGCCTCGATTACCGGCGTCATTTCTGGAAAATATTTAACAGTACGGACCGTGGCTTCAAAGTATCCATCATTGTTCACAAGGTTCAAGACCTTGCCGCGTTCTACGCCCTCAACCAGGACCTTGATGTTGCCGTCCGGGAGCTTGAGGTTCTGCACGATATTCGCGATCGTGCCCACCGGGTAAATCTCGTGCGGCTTAGGCTCGTCGACGCTGGCATCGTGCTGGGTGGCAAGAAAGATCTTCCGGTCAGACGCCAACGCCTCTTCCAAGGCCCGGACGCTCGACTCGCGGCCTACTACAAACGGGGTCATCATGTGGGGAAAGATGACCACATCGCGTATGGGCATCATGGGGAGTTTGCGAGTTTCGAACTTTTCTCTACTTTGAGTCACAGGGATTCCCTTTTTGCTGCCGGTCAGGGATTCTGTTCAGCAGCTTCTGATGTTAAGAATATCATGCATGGCAAGCATTTTTGCGGAGAGTATTTAAGTTTGATTTCACTCTGCCAATAGAATCAGCATTTTACCATCTGGAAATCTGTTCGGAGGGGCGAAGGTACTTTCGTACCCAAATCAACCGGCTTTTTCCATGGTCGGCAACGAGATGTCGCGGCGGTCAACCATTTCTTTGGTGACTTCGAATTCCTTGACACGCTTCTGGCTGGGAAGGTGGTACATCAGGTCCAGCATGAGTTCTTCCAGGATCATGCGCAGCCCACGAGCCCCCACTTTGCGATGCAGCGCTTCCCGCGCGATGGCTTGCAAAGATCCGTCAGAGAACCGGAGTTTCACGTTCTCGAACTCAAACATGCGCTGATACTGCTTGGTGATGGCATTGCGAGGACGGGTAAGAATCTCCATCAGGGCCGATTCATCAAGATCGTTGAGGATGCCCACCACCGGAAGGCGGCCTACAAACTCTGGAATCAAGCCAAAACGCACCAGGTCCTGCGGCTCAGATTTCTGGAGCAACTCGGTATCGCGCTTGCTGGCTTCAGTGAACTCTCGCTCTTTTTGTTCGCTGGTGCGGAAGCCCATGGATTTCTTGCCAATCCTGCGGGCCACAATTTTTTCTAATCCGACAAAAGCCCCGCCGCAGATGA
>DASZFK010000556.1:0-12769 GCA_035939855.1 Candidatus Angelobacter sp. | reverse complement strand
TGGACGCAACCGCCATCTCACTTTGCCGCGAGAATAACCTGCCCATCATCGTCTTCAATTTAAATGTGCGTGGGAATATTAAGCGTGTAGTCACGGGAGAGAAGATCGGATCGCTGGTTTCGGCCTGACATTTGGTTTATTTCGGCTGTGGCGGATTGCCATCCCCATTCAATGGGGTCCACGTCTTACCGCCGTCGCGGCTGATCAGGCTTTGGCCGTTGGAAGTTTTCACTTGCACGTCTCCGCCTGACAGAGAAATCTTCTCGATGTCGCCGGAAGCCGAGCTACCCAGGTTCAACTTCTGCCAATCCACTCCGCCATTCCAGGAATGGACGAGCGTGGTATTGGTCCCTCCTGCCCATATTTCATGACCCTGGGCCTGGACTACTTTGAACTGGATTTCGTCGCCTTGAGGGGTATAAGCCTCATGCCATTGATTCAGATCGGCCGAGTTCACCAATTTTCCGTCTTGGACCCGCCAGTGCAATTGATCGGGAGTGGGACTTGCCTCTCGGGCACGGCGCGTATCAGGCGCTTCATGGGGAATTGTAGAGGCTTGTTTGCTCACCACGCTGGGATTGATTGGTGGCCGTCCAGCGGCAGGAGAAGGAGGGGGAGGAGCAGAGACTAAAGTCTTTCTTTCACCTGCAGCAGCATCGGAAGCAACCGACGCCCCCCCAACTACTGTTTTGACCGCAGTGAACACGCTGGTCGCGATGGGGACAATGGGTACTGCTTTTCTCAAGAAACCCTTACGCGGAGCATCCTGCTCGGCAACCTGTCGAGGTGAATCCAGCGTGGTTTGCTTTTTTAACCGTTCAGCATCCTGCCGGGCTTGCTCGTTGCGCGCATCGTGATAGCTGTACTGGGAATTGAAAGTATTCGCCCGGTCCTCGAAAAGGTTGTTATTTACAAACGCCCTGGGCTGCGCGGGAATAGGTTGTGGCTGGTTCCTCGATGCCAATATTCCAACTGGGATCGGTCCTGAATTCAAAACCAAGGCGGCTTTCGCGTCGGCATCCTGTGTGTCTTTCCCAGCTATGCGGTCCCGGCCGGCTGGAGGTAAGGACTGAGTTTCACCTGAACCTGCTCTAGGAAGACCGTTAACGGGTCTGCCCGACGAGCCGGCATTCGCCTGCGAGACTGACTGCCCTCTTGTTGAAGCTTCCTGGGTAGGAGACTGATCTGCTGCCGTCTGATCGGTTGCCTTGGAGGCGCTGGCTTCTTTAGCCAAAGCGGGCGCGATCTGGGGAGCAGATTTCCGGGTTAATTCCTTATTTGCCGGTCCCTTAATGACCAGACCGATGGTAATGGCAATAGCAACTACAGCGAGAGCGCCTGCCCAGCGGAAGCCAAATTTCCAGAAGCGGGATGGAGTCGCGACTGGTTGCACGATCACTTGCTCGGGCACACCGGGCAAGCTGAGGGCGACGACCTCGCGGCAAAACGAGCAGGCCGCGAGGTGTTCCACAACCTGATTCCGCTCTCCCAAGGGGAGCGACTGCTCGACATAGGCAGTGAGAGTGTCGGGATCGGGATGCGTAGCCGGCACTGGCCGTGCTCCCAGCCTCTGGCGGACCGTATTGGAAAGCTCTGGCATTTCTAATCTGAACCCTTATCTTCTTGGAACGCAGCAGAACGATTTTCTTGCAATCTTCTTCTGACATCCACAGCTAAATAGCGTACATCAGCTTCCAGGGCTTCTTCAGCCTGCCCCCGGTTCATACCCCTCGACTGCAAGCCTAGCATGACCTGCTTTCGCAACGTTTTCAGGAGCTTCTCAAGCCTGCGGCTGATCGTGGACTCATGAACCCCTACAATTTTACCGATTTCCGTCAGGGTACGGTCGTCTAAATAATAGGCCGCCAAAACCAGGCGGTCTTCAGCACCCAGTTGATCCAGAGCCTCATCCGTGGCCTCCCCCAGACGATGGTCGGCCATCTGGATGGGTGTAGAATTGGCCGAGGAGAACTGTACTCCTTCTTCGGTTTCCTCTTCAAGACTTACCAAGCGTTTTGTCTTGCGATAACGATTCACGAATTCCTGGGCGATCACCGTGCGCAGCCAGCCTTCGAGCGAACCACGGCCCATGTAGAAGTTCAATCTTGAAACCCGGCGGCCTTCTTTCTCGGTGGTGCCATAGAGATCGGCATACAGCGAATCCGCCAGATCCCGGGCATTGGAATCTTCTTTGGCTACCCCCCTGGCAATGTCATAAAGTTTTTCGCGGTACTTGTTTAAGAACTCCACCCAAGCCGCTTCATTCCCGGCGGAGCAGGCCCTGGCCAGCGCTAGTTCTTCGATTCGCAGCTCGCGCCAAAGTTGCTGCTTTTGCTGGGAATTAGCCTCAGGAGAATATTTGGCAGCCACCTGTTCGAGGATTGCCTCAAAACACTCGATCGTCAGACCAAAGCGTACAGCTCCGCTTTTCTCGTATAACTCGCGGACGGCTGGCAATACAGCCTCGGCTGGCTTGGACCCGAAATTCATGCCTATGCGGATAGTATCAATTTTCAGTGCAAGAAGTCTGCTCTTTTACGTTCTTAGAGGCGACAGGGGGAGGCCTGAAGCATGAAAAAAGGCTTAATTCTTGGGTTATCGGTGGCGATAATGGCCACTTTGTTGCTCACTCTCCGGCCTCAGCGGGTGGAGGCGGGTACCGAATTTAACGGCAGCAATTACAAAATACTGCCGCCTATTTCGCATGGAGACCTAACAATTTTTCCGATCGTGGCGTCTAAGGTGAATGATGCCAGCGATTTCCTGACTTTGGACGAAGGGATTCGCTCCGGCGACGTCGTTGTTACAGAAGTAGGCAAGATTCATCCACTCATCCGGCGGCCCAACGCTGTGATACCGCAGGGTTCTTCAGGAGTGGTCAACCGGCTTGTACTGGTCAACAACTCGAAACATCCGCTGATCCTGCTGGCCGGCGAGGTGGTGACCGGCGGTAAACAGGACCGGGTAGTGGGAAAGGACAGGATTGTACCGGCAGAGAGCGATCCGGTAGACCTTTCCGTCTTCTGTGTGGAGCACGGCCGGTGGGTAGAAAGTGCAACCAAGTTTGACACACATAACTATGTGATGGCGCAACCCAGCGTCCGAAAGCAGGTGATGGCCGAAAACAATCAGCAGAAGGTGTGGGATGAGGTGGCCAACAGCAAAGCAAACATGGCGGCCAACAGCCGGGGTTACATTGCGCGCGCGGCGCCCAGCTCATCAGCGAACGCGGCTGCCACGGTCGAACTCGAGCAATTGGATCAAACCACCTCTTATGCAAAGACGCGTGAGAACGGCGTCATTCAGAAGCAAGTCGATGAGATTGTCCAGCCCATGCAGAGGGCTTACGAGAGCGTGATCAAGCAGTTGCGGGAACAAAACGCAGTCGGAGTGGTTGTAGCTGTTAAAGGCCACATCATTTGGGCCGATATATTTGCCAGCACCGGGTTATTGAGCAAGTACTGGCCGAAGTTGTTGCAGTCTTACGCGGCGGAAGCGCTGAGTATGCCGGGGGAACGCATCGAGGTCACCAGCAAAGCCGCGGAGCAATTCCTCGACAACTGGCAGACGCGGCATGAAGTAGTAGAGAGCGAGCCTGGGCTTTACCGGCAGACGGAAATGACGGGAGACAGATTCAAGGCTTTTGAACTTACGTCGCTTCTGCCAAAACAGAACTTCGACCTTCATCTAAGCAAGATTGTGAATTAAGAATCGTGAAGTTATGTTGCCTCAAGGAAAGCAAATTTCGAAATCGTGGGACATCGACGATTGCAGGATTACTTTCGTCCTGTTACCTGGGTTTGTACCGGCGAACTTTTTCCTGCAACAAAGTGCCCCCAACATGTGTCTAATTGAGCAGTAGCATAAAGCGTTATGGGTCGGAGGTGACCTATGGGTGACAAATTTTCGGTAGCAGAGGTGACGGCTCTCAGAAATGAGCTTTTGCAGGGTGGCCTGGATTCGTTCCAGACTGCAGAGCTTCTCAAGATGTTTCTCGTAGGACGCGGCTACGGTATATCTCCTGAATCCGCTTTGGACGCCGCGGGCCGAATCGAAGGAATGCATTGCAATGTCGAGTCTCTCCACAAAGAACTTGAAACGTTAGCTCTGGTGATGTAACCGCATCATTCACAGGGTTAGAAAAAAGCCGAGCCAACCAGCTCGGCTTTTTCTATAAAGCCAGTTCCCAGATGATCGGTCATTCCAATTGGCTACTTATGACGCCGGGCTGGACTGCCGCAGCTCGGCTTTTGTCTTCAGGATTCCGCTTACGGCAAATGCAAAAACCGCTGTGAGCAGAAGTAACATCACAACAATTAATGGATGCCTTGCATAAACCATCGCTGCTGAGTCTTCAACCTTAACCAAATAGATTTTTTTTACTTGGCCTACACCCTTGAGATCAGCATCCGTCCACGGCGCTTCCTTGCCCCAAACAGTGAACTGAAATTTTCCACCGTTCGAGAATGGAGGAAGCTGGATCACAAGCTGCTTATTTTCAAGTCCAAAATCCTGAACCGTTTTGTCAAATTCGGATCTCTGCTTGGAACTCAAGAAGTCATCTTCGTATGTCCAATAATCAAAACTCTCGAGGCCAGAGATATTAAGCACCGGTCTATCGAAATTCGTGTTTGTCTTATTCTGGACAATAACTGTAATAGAGCCGTAATGCCCGGGGCTGCCGTGTGTTTGCCAACGTGAGTTAAACAGATCATTAGACTTGTAATCAAACACTGACAGAATGCTTTGAAAAGCTTTTGTATTTTCTGAACGGAGTCTCTCGATTACTGGACCTTCAGCGTCTGGCTTCTTAAGCTCCAAATATTCTCTTGATTCGTGCGCCCAGTTAAACATCGAGGGACTGTAATAGTCAACGTTCTTGTCGATAGTGACCACAAAAGTTGAATTGGACGTTTTGTAAAGATCATAAAGCTCAGAGAGCCCTTTAATTGTTGCGATTAAAGCTGCTAAAACCCCTAGCAACAAGGACAGGAGTTTCAAAATTTTAACCATCCGCCTTCTCTCGCATTAAATTCGATGGGAAAATGGCGAGTATATAGTTGCGAAGACGTATTGTCCATTCGCCAATAGATTAATCAGTAAAGTTTTACTTTTCTAATTTACTCCGGCATTTCTGAGCCCTGAACATTATTTGCCGCCTGCATTCAAAATCAAATCACAGTCAAGCTCCGGAGAAGTCTCAGCTTTTGATCGCAGGAGTTGCGTGTAGAGCCTTGCGTAAGCGTCAGCCATCGCCTTGCTGCTGAAGTGCTCTTGAGCGTGGCGAATACATGCTTCAGGCTTGATCTGTTCAACCTTGCTCACCGCCTCAATTGCATCATCCATTCCATCTACCAGAAAGCCCGTCTTTCCTTCTTGAACAATCTCTGCAAGCGCGCCGCGGCGAAATGCAACCACCGGGGTGCCGGAGGCAGCAGCCTCCATGGCCACCAGGGAACTGGTTTCGTTGACAAGGCTGGCAATCAGCACCGCTCTTGCTTCACGCAACAACTGACGCTTCTGGCTCGACGAAGGAGAACAAATCCACCTTGCACCTGGCATTCTTGCTAATCGTGGAGCGATCTCTCGTTCGAAATACTGCTGGTGATAAGTGAACGGATAAACTTGTCCCGCGATCGTGATCTTGAGTCCCGCGCGTGCCGCGATGTCCAACGCCACGTGAGGTCCTTTCTCTTCGCAGATCCGCCCCAGCCACAATAAACCATTTCTTGTTCCAAGATTGGGCTGGAAATGCTCCTGCAGAATCCCATTGTGGACAACGGCCGGCTTGGGGTTCAGATCAGAGAATTCACTGGCCTGTGATTCTGAGACGCAATTGAAACTCACATTTGCAGGCAGATTCACAAAATAATGCGATGGATAGAAGTGGCGGGGCAAATGCAGAGTGGCCAGCACCGGAATATCGATTTCTCGGGCGCGCGGCCAGAAGCTGCCTGATTGATCGTGCACCAGATCGAATTGACCAGCCTGTACGAATTCAATGGTCCTTTCCTGATGCTCGTGGTTGCGACGTTCGAAATCATCCGGTTGAGCACATGGCGCGCCTGTCGAAAAAAGCTTGCCGCTGACGCAGGATCCTTCAGAGGCAGCCACTGTTGTGGTGAAGCCTCGCGCAGCCATCTCCCGTTCCAAAGTCCACAGCATCTGCTCGGCTCCTCCGGCGCTTTCTTGGGAAACCGTGAGCAAGGGATAGGCGATGTAGAGAAGGCGGAACATTTGAAAATTGGGGGATTGGGTAACTTGGTAATTGGGTAATTTGGATTCGATTACCCAATTACCAAATTACCCACTTACCCAATTCTTCCACGTAGGTAGGATGCGAATTCCGCAGCAACGTCTTCGCCTGTCATTTCCCATTGCCATAATCGTGGGTTTGCTGGCAAAAGTTCCTGGAAGGTATACTCCGCAACGATGCAAAAACTGCAAACAGCCATCGAACAATATTATGGCTCGGGTTCCCTCGCTGGAGAGGATATGGCCCGGGCCAAAGCTGTTTTTCAAGAATTTCGCGATGCCCTGACCCGCGGTGAGCTGCGATCGGCCCAAAAAATCAATGGCCAGTGGCAGGTCAATGCCTGGGTAAAGCAAGGCATCTTGCTGGGATTTAGATTGGGGGAACTGGTGGAAACCGGCGGGGACGGTCCTCTTTCTTTTGTGGACAAGGGCACCTATCCGGCGCGGCACTTCAAAGTTGATGACCGGGTGCGAGTGGTTCCCGGCGGCTCTTCGATTCGTACGGGCGCGTACATAGCTCCGGGGGTAATCTGCATGCCGCCGATGTACGTGAACGTAGGCGCCTATGTGGATGAAGGCACGATGATCGATTCACATGCCCTGGTAGGCTCATGCGCGCAGATCGGGAAGCGCGTTCACTTGAGCGCCGCGGCCCAGATCGGCGGAGTCCTGGAGCCGATCAATGCCTCGCCTGTGGTGATCGAAGACGACGTCTTAGTGGGCGGCAATTGCGGCGTCTATGAGGGCACTCAGGTTCGCGCGCGGGCCGTTCTGGGAGCCGGCGTGGTCCTGACCCGCGCTACTCCGGTTTACGATATCGTCCGCGAACAGGTTTATCGCGCCACCGCCGATCAGCCGCTCGTTATTCCAGAGGATGCCGTCGTTGTACCGGGATCACGGGCCATTCAGAAGGGTAAGGCCGCGGAATGGGGTCTCTCCCTCTATACGCCGCTCATTGTGAAATACCGTGACGAAAAAACGCAAAGCTCAATCGAGTTGGAGGACTGGCTGCGCTGATGAAACATTCCTCGATGCAATTCCGCTTGCTTCTCGCGTTCCTGCTTCTCGCCGGGCTGGCCTCGTTGCTGTGGGCAGCAGCGCATTACGCTGGAGCGCCGTTTTCACCTCTGTTGCTTCTTGTTTTCCGCTGGGTGGCGCTGCTGGCTTTTTGCACCTATTCGTACAGCCGCCGCTCGTTGACGGTTTGGATCCTCGCCGGCATCCTGGTGGGCGCAGAAATTGGCCACGATTGGCCCAAAGTCGCGGACAGTTTGCAAATTCTAAGCACGATCTTCCTGCGGCTGATCAAGACCATCATCGCGCCACTGATCTTTTCCACCCTGGTGGTGGGGATCGCCGGGCATTCCAACCTCAGGCAAGTTGGCAGAATGGGCATCAAGGCCCTGATCTATTTTGAAGTCGTCACCACCATTGCTCTGTTTATTGGTTTGGGCGCTATCAACTTGTCGAAAGCTGGCGTCGGCGTAACCAAGCAGAGTGCGGTGGCCCAACAGCAAACCCCGCCATCTGAAAAAACAGCGAGTGAAGTGATTCAGGATGTTTTCCCGGAAAATATTGCCAAGGCAGTCGCAGAGGGGCACGTGCTCCAGGTAGTCGTCTTCAGCATCATCTTCGGCATTGCCCTCGCCATGGTTGGAGATGCCAAACGCCTGCCGGTGCTGAACTTTTGCCAAAGCCTCTCCGAAACCATGTTCAAGTTCACGAACATTGTCATGCTTTTCGCGCCCATTGGTGTGGCCGGGGCCATTGCCCACACGGTCGGAAAGATGGGTTTTGGCGTAATCGTGAATCTGCTTGCCCTGGTGGCTACGCTCTATGCCGCGCTCATAGTCTTCATCCTTTGCGTTTTGCTCCCAGTGGCGCTCTTAGCTCGCTTGCCCGTCAAGCGTTTTCTGCAGGCGGTTACCGAGCCGGCGTCGATTGCCTTTGCCACCGCGAGTTCCGAAGCGGCCCTTCCCCGGGCTATGGAGGCCATGGAGGCTTTTGGCGTGCCCCGGCAGATCGTTGCCTTTGTCATGCCCACTGGTTACAGCTTCAATCTCGATGGGACTACTCTTTATGTCTCGCTGGCTGCTATTTTTGTGGCCCAGGCTGCTGGAGTCCACCTCAGTTTTGGCCAACAGTTCCTGATGGTCTTTACCCTCATGCTCAGCAGCAAGGGAGCGGCAGGAGTTCCGCGGGCCGCTATCGTGATCCTGTTTGCGACCGTGCAATTTTTTAACCTGCCGGATTGGCCGGTCTATATCATCTGGGGAGTAGACCAGCTCATGGACATGGCGCGAACCAGCATCAACGTGGTTGGCAACTGCCTCGCCACCGCTGTGATTGCTCGCTGGGAAGGTGAATTCGGAACCGAAGCGCCCTCGCCTGCGGTCATGGATGCTATGGCACAATGAGCCTTTCGATGATTGCCGCCAAAGTGATTCCCGGAGAAAAGCATTTCCGCTGGCGAGCGGGCGATATTTCTCGACTCGAAGGATTTACCGACGCGGTCTTTGCTCTTGCCGTTACCCTGTTGATCGTCTCTGTAGACACTTCTAAGAACTTCGAGGACTTGATAAGAGCCATCAAGGGCTTTCCAGCCTTTGCTGCCACTTTCGCCATATTGATTTGGAGCTGGTATCACCACTACATCTATTCGCGCCGCTACGGCTTGCAGACTGCTTATACAGTCTTCTTGAACTCGGTTCTTCTATTTGTGGTGCTCTTTTACGTCTATCCGCTCAAATTCGTGTTTTCCATCTTCATTGGATCGCTCTTAAGAATCGAGACGCAGCAACACCTCCAGGAAGTGATCGACGGATCTCAAGTTCCCCTGCTGATGGTGATCTACAGTTTGGGTTTCACTGCAGTCTTTGCAGTGTTTGCATTGCTTTACCGCTACGCCTATACCAAGCGCAAAGAATTGGAGTTGAACGACTACGAATCATTGCTCACCCGGCATGCGATCATCTCTCACGCCGGGACGGCCATCCTGGGGCTGGTCGTTGGAACAACCGCACTGCTCCTGCCTGTTCAATATGCCGGCCTTTCGGGTTACTTATATTGTCTGATCGGCGTGTACCACGGCATCCTTGGGGCGAAGTTTGGCCAGCAGGAAAAGACACTATTGCAGCGGATGGAAGCGGAGGCGCATGAGATACCTTCCGTGCCCAACGGTGGCTAAGCGAAATAATCAAATTATCGAAATATTGCGACAGAGCGTCAAGAGACTGAGAGAAAGTAGTAAGGGAAATAGTAAGCTCGGGGAAGACCGCGGTGAGGGAAGGGAATCGGGAGATTGGGAGGGAATGCTGCCTTCTTCTGTATTTGGTTGCTTGCAAATATCGCTTTCTGTTGGGTCGCAAAAAACGCGACGCTGACTTCGATCAAATTCAGATCACCCGATTCTTCCCCAGCCTCCGCCACCGGAAGATTCGATTCTGATTCGTTCACCCTGTTTCAGGCGGACGCTGGTTTTTCCGGGAAGGGAAGTGAGGTCGCCGTTGGTGCGGACGATATTTGTGCGGCCTGCGGCTCCATCTGTGCCTCCGTATAGTCCGTAGGGCCCACGTGAGCGACGGTCGGCCAGTAGGGTCACATCGCCGTCGGCAAGCAGTTCAATCTCACGAACGATTCCGTCTCCGCCGCGGAACTTGCCCTGGCCTCCGCTGTCTTTGCGCAAGGAATACTTGGTGACGCGAAGCGGATAAGCGTACTCCAGGGCTTCGGCTGGGGTGTTGAGTGAGTTGGTCATGTGGGTGTGCACGCCGCTTACCCCATCGCGATCAGGCCGCGCACCCATCCCCCCGGCTATGGTTTCGTAGTAGGCAAAGGGCGCATTGCTACGATGATCGATGCCGCCGATGGTCAAGTTGTTCATAGTCCCGGACGATCCGGCAGGCACGCGTTCCGGGACAGCCTTAGCCAGAGCCCGCAATAGCACATCGACCGTCCGCTGGGAGGTCTCAACGTTTCCACCGGCGACTGCCGCCGGAGGGCGCGAGTTCACCACCGTACCTTCGGGAGCGATAAGGCATACTGGACGCATGAGGCCGGCAGTGGCTGGTACATCTTCGGCCAGCAGACAGCGAAAAACGTAGAAGCAAGCGGAATAGGTAATGGCCTCAACCGCATTGATGCTGCCCGCGACCTGCGGTGAGCTGCCAGTGAAGTCAACTGTCACCAGCGGTTTGTTTCGGGAAGATGGATGAAAATCGAGGGCCACAGCAATGCGCACTGGACCAGAACCGGCGCCATCGTCGTCGAGAAAGTCCTCAGCTTCGTAGCGTCCCTGCGGGACTTTGCTGAGAAATGCCCGCATGATCTTTTCGGCATAATCCTGCAATTCATTCATTACACGCTGCACTCTTGGAAGACCGTAGCGCTCTACGATTTCCCGCAAGCGCACGGCTCCGGTATGGCAAGCGGCGATCTGCGCGTTCAGGTCGCCTTCACGCTCTTCCGGTGTCCGCACATTGTTCAACAACAAACGAAAGACATCTTCCTGAAGTCGGCCAGCTTCAATCAGCTTGATCGGAGGAATGCGTATCCCTTCCTGGTAGATCTCGCGGCAGATCCCCATCGATCCTGGGTATGTTCCCCCAACATCGGCATGATGGGCACGAGAGGCGACATAGAAGGCCGGACGATTTGATTTTTTATTGTTGAGAAAGACCGGAGCAACCAGAGTGATGTCCGGCAGATGCGTCCCGCCGCAGAAGGGATCGTTAAGGATGGCGACATCGCCAGGATGCAGTTGCAGCTTGTCGACCGCAGCACGCACCGACATTGGCATCGATCCAAGATGGACCGGCATGTGGTCGCCCATAGCCACGACTTCGCCATAGCCATCGAAAACCGCGCATGAATAATCACGCCGCTCTTTGATGTTGGGAGAAAACGCCGTGCGCCGCAGGGCAGCTCCCATCTCTTCGGCGATGGAATGGAAGATGTTTTTGAAGATTTCGAGTTCTACCGGGTCCATGGGGAATTTGTAATTTGAAATTTATAATTTGTAACTTAGCTACTAAGCTGCTGGCTTCTAGCGTTTGGAAAATTACAAATTATAAATTTCAAATTTTAAATCTCTTCATCTGGGTCCCACGTCAATGAGGCGCCTGAGCCTTCCTGGACTTTGCCGGAGAGGCCGCCTTCCAGTTCATTGGGGTCGCCGCCTGCCAGTTCGATCTTGCGGCGCTGAATTTCGCGGATTCCCTTCAGAATCGCGGCTTCGGCTTCAAGGTATTGCTCTTCCGTGATTTCACCTTCTTCAAGCTTGACCTGTAAAGCGAGGAGTTCCTCTTTCAAGGGAGCATCGTCCGTCCATTGCTCTTCGGCGACCTTGAGCAAGGTACGCATGATGAAGTTCCAGCCCTTGAATGGGGCAAGCAGTAAGTCGTCGATGAGGAACACGTTAGCTCCTAGCTCTTGGTTTCTAGTGTAGTTAAAGCTTTTAGCTGTAGTAGCTGGCTTTTAGCAAAACATGTGCCTTCCGGGGCTTGCGTGTTGCTTGTTTGATTCCCCAACATTTTCTGGCCTTTCGCGTCCTTGTCCCCAGCTCAAGCTGAATGCCAACTAGTAATGTACTACGAGACGTAGCCGTGCTCTCAATCCCTACGCGGTGGTGCTTAGTTTAACGACAGTCGCTGGCCTTGTGAATACTGCTGCGAATTCCTTTACCTTGGCCATCTCCATATAACGGCATAGGGCATTCGCCAGTTGCATCTGGCGGGGACTGTGGCAATCGGGTCCGAGCAGGTGGCGGCTTCCAACCAGCAGACACAAGGCCCGCGCACGCGACGTCGCCACATTCAGGCGATTCAAACTATAGAGAAATTCCATTCCATGAGGCGCTTCCTCCGACGAAGAGGTGGTCATTGAGTAGATGACCACCGGGGCTTCCTGTCCCTGAAATTTATCTACTGTACCGACGCACGCTCCGGGCAGCCGATTCGCGATCTCGGACACTTGCGCATTATAGGGAGTGACAATCAGGATGTCGCTCAGCCGTAAACGCCGTTGGTTTCCATCTTTATCAACCCACATCACGTGCGGCTTGAGCAAGGATTCAACTAGTGCTGACACCTGCTCCGCCTCTTCCGGGCAGACGTTCTGGTTGCCTTCGTGGTCCACAGGCACAAACCATAATCCGTTCCCAACTAACCAATCATGGCCTCTGATCTGCTGTTGTTCAAGCCCAGGATGGGAGGCCAATCTTTCTTCATAGAAAAGTTCAGAGGTAAAGGCGCAGATCTTCGGATGCAAACGCCACGTCTGCTCAAGAAACAGGCCCCGGCCAGCCGTTATGGTCTTTGCACCAGCCAGCAGATGGTCCAAAGCGGATGCGGCAGCCCCATCAGGATGGCTACCCCTATTGACCTCTGCATAAATAATGTTATAATGGAAGGGCTCTGGTCTCCGCTCGTGAGCTATGTCCAGACTCCGAGGAAGCGCCGATCTACTGGAAGATCGGCGCAAGCGAGCTTTGACCTTATTAGATTCCGGTTGTTCC
>DASZFK010000555.1:0-5710 GCA_035939855.1 Candidatus Angelobacter sp. | reverse complement strand
AGCGCCGACCTGCTGCTCGATGAATTCCGCTTGATCGCCTATGGGGCAAATGGCGAACTTTATGCTTTGGATTTGCAATCGGGCAAGCCTCTATGGAGAAAGAAAATCGCTGACCCTGATCCTGACCACTACATGCCTTCGCCGGTCTTGATTGACCATACGGTGTTTGCCGCGACACCAGGCGGTGCTGTGAGTGCTGTCCGGTCTCGCGACGGCGCATGGTTATGGAGCTCTCAACTTGGGCCATCTCGCGATCTGCAATTAGCCTCAATCAACAGTGGACTCTATGTCGTGGGCAGTGGCAACGCTGCATACAGTGACAAATATTTTTTCAGGCTCAGCCGCAACAGCGGCCAGATCACCAGGATAGCTAAGTTACCCGCGTCAGCTTCCTCTGTGCTTTCTGAGGCCAAAGATTCATTCATTATCCAGTTGTCGGATCACACGATAAGACGCTTCGGTAAAGATGGAATACTCTGGACGGTAAAAACTGACGCTGAATTGAGAGCCCACAAGCCGCTCCTGCTGCAGAATCAAGTCATTATTTCCGATGCGACCGGCAAAGTGGCGGCCCTGAGACTTCAAGACGGCAAATCACAATGGAGTACAGTCGTCAAGGATCTGAAATCGCCCATCACCACGATAGGCGGAGACTCCGGCATGCTCTACGTTGGAACTCAGGATGGGAGGCTTCAGGCAATCAGGATTCGTGAATTGCAGGCCAAGGATTAGGTCCAAAGATGGCCGAAGAACCTACCAATCACAAAGGTTGAGAAAAATTCTACGTGAGTCGCAACAAGAGTTTCAGAGAAATAATCCTGCAGGTTATACCCAAAGTGACATTGCTCGACTCATCAAGGACCTGCGCGCTGAAAAGCGAGCAAAGAAAAAATGATTGTGGTGCTCGACCGCATATGATCTAGAAACCTGCGCTTTCCCCGAACCCGCAATCCATCTCCTCTAAACCGATTGGCTGACCATCAGGGGGTTCCAATGGAGCAGGCAGACTGGTTGGGCGCGGGTCTTCCTGAAATTTGCGGATGCGAGCGAAGGCTTCTAAAGATTGACCGTCTCTGCGAACTCTTAAAGTCGCCTTCAGTTTTTCCAGGGCACTCCAGGCTGCGGCGCGTGCGCCAGCAGAAGCCTTATCGTTGGCTGCCAGCGCCATGATGTGATAAAGAGCAACCTCGTTCACTACTTCCTGAATGGCCGCATCGTAAGCGTTGGGCTCTCGTGGGGCCTCCCAGGTCGCGGCGAGCAGTCGATTCAGCACTTCGTCAAGTCCATGATTTTTAGGATCGCGCGCGTGATACTCCACTAAGCGCGCGGCCCGTTCCGGATGGAGCATTGCGCTGACGGTCTGATGCGCAGCCGTTTCCGCAGCAGCCAGCGGATCGAAGGTCATTCCGGTATGCAGCCGGAAGAGTTCTCGGGTTCTTTCATAACCGGCCGGGTGCGGCGGAATCAGGCGGATGATGCTCTCCGGCAACCGCAGAAAATCAGGCCGAAGAGTGCGCAGCAGGGCATCGAGCGCCCGGCGTTGCTCGGCGGGCGCGACTATCTCCGTCGGCCTTTGACCATCGCCGTGCAGCGCATAGCTATAGTTGAGGCCGCCCAAAACTTTTGACACTGCCTCGGCCTGATATCGATGGAATAAATACACAGGCACCAGAACTTCTTCAAGCGTCGCCATCGGCTGGCCTATTGCGATGTTCTTTTCGCCGAAGCGGGCCAGCGCTTTGGCGCGAATCTTGATGACATTGTTGAGTTCATCAATAGCATTGGTTCCGTTGTCCCACAGGTGTGTGGAAGGATGTGCGCTTCCCAGCGGACGAGCATCTTGGTCAGTCAGGAACAGCAGTCCTCGCTGGCGTGCCTGGGCAATGATGGTATCCAGGGCTTTTTGCTCGTCGGTGCCGGTGGGGAAATCGGAATATCCCCAGGTAATTGCAACTTTGTCCCATTCCCCGATTCCGACTGCATAAGCGTCGGACAAATCGATTTCGCCGTTTGCTGCCAGCTTAACCAGCGGATGCGGGTAATCCATCACCGAAGATCGGTTCTGGGTGCTGGCGAGAAAGTTGTGCAGCAGGCCGAGCGTGTGACCGACTTCGTGAGCGGCGAGCTGCCGCAAGCGGGCCAGGGACATCGCCAACATTGCCTTGGGTACCGGCTTGCCAGCCTCGTAGTCGGCGACCAGGCCCTCGGCGATCAGGTAATCCTGGCGCACCCTCAATGATCCTAACGACACTTGGCCCTTGATGATCTCGCCGGTGCGCGGATCGGTGACTGTGCTGCCGTAGGACCAGCCGCGCGTTGACCGGTGAATCCACTGAATCACGTTGTAGCGGATGTCCATCGGGTCGGCGCCTTCGGGCATCATCTCTACGCGAAATGCGTCTTTGTATCCAGCCGCAGTGAACGCCTGGTTCCACCAGCGCGCGCCTTCGAGCAAAGCCGAGCGAATTGGCTCGGGCGCGCCACGATCCAGGTAATAGACGATCGGCTGGACCGGCTCGCTCAGCGCAGCAGCAGGGTCTTTTTTCTGCAGGCGGTGGCGCTCCGCAAAGCGATGGACAATCGGTTCGCCAATGGGTGTTGAGTAATCCATGTAGTTGATGCCGAAGAAACCCGAGCGCGGATCGAGCGCCCTCTGATGGAATCCTGGTCCTGGTAATTCAACAAACGAGTGATGTTCGCGCACTGTGACCGCTTCCGGTGTGGGCGACACGCGGCGCACCCACATTCCTGGCTCGTCGCTTTGAAAGGTCAGCGTGACTTCCACTTCGGTGTTTTTTGGAAAGTTGCGAGTGCGGGGCAGAAAAAAAGCCGAGCGTGCAGGATCAAGCTTGAAGGTTCCGCCATTGGCTCCGGCGCGTTTCATGGCAGCCACCACACTATGGGCGTCGTGAAGAAAGAATCCTGAGGCGTCGACGAGCACCCGAGTGCCCTCTTCAGCAACTACATCGAATCCCCAGATCACCGATTGCGCAAACGATTGCTCCACGGCCAGGCGCTCGTTGCTGTCGGCACTCGAAGCGCGAAACGAATAATTCGGCTGGACCAGCAGCACCTTGGGTCCACTGCGCGTGAACTTCACGATATGCTCGTTGCCCAATTTCCCACGGTCGAGACCGATGTCGTTCGATCCCAAACCGGCAGGCAGCGAGTTCACATAAAGAAATTCGGTGTCCCAGCGGTCGATCTCCAGCCATATCTTGCCTGCTTTAGCATCCCAATAGTAGGTGAAGTAGCCGGGGGCTTTTTCCATGCCAGCGGTCTTTTCAGCAATGCCGGAAGCAAAAGAACAGGCTGAGCAGACAAAAATGAAACCCAACACACGCATGAGTTTGATCATCGTTTTTGAAGGATAGCAGCAAAGCACCAAACTCACCACGAAACGCCTTATAATGCGAACTCCGCTTGACTACCACATCCTTCGGGATGCAGAATTTCGTGAAGTTTAGCAAGTACCCGGCATTTTGGAGAGGAGTGCGATTATGGGCACCTCACGTCCTGCATTGGACATGGATAAACTGAATGCCTTTCTAGGGCAGTTCGTCGGCGATCTGGGTGCCGCGGTACACGCCGGAATGGTGGTAATCGGAGAAAAACTCGGTTTGTACAAGGCGCTCGCTGCCGGGGCTGTGACTTCCGCCGAACTCGCAGTCAAGACCAAGACGGATGAGCGCTACCTGCGAGAGTGGCTTTCCTCGCAAGCCGCGGGCGGCTATGTCACGTATGACGAGAAGACCAAAAAGTTCAGCCTGAGTGAAGAACAAGCTTTTACGCTCGCAAATGAAGACAGTCCTGCATACCTGCCAGGCGCATTTGAACTTGCCTTGGGTTCATTGGCGGCGGTCCCACGCATTGCCGAGTCTTTTCGTACCGGCGCTGGAATGGGTTGGCATGAACACGCTGACAGCGTCTTCCATGGCTGCGAGAAGTTCTTTCGTCCAGGGTATGCCGCCAATCTCGTAAGCTCATGGATTCCCGCCCTCGAGGGTGTAAAAGAGAAACTGGAAGCGGGAGCGCGAGTGGCCGACGTGGGCTGCGGGAAAGGTGCTTCAACATTGTTGATGGCGAAAGCGTTTCCTAACTCTAATTTCTTCGGATTCGACTACCACGACAAATCGATCGAAGGGGCTCGTAATTCCGCCAAGTATGCAGGCGTCGCCGACCGCGTAACTTTCGAGGTGTCAAAGGCAAAAGAGTACCCCGGAAACGACTACGACTTCGTGGCTGTTTTCGACTGCTTGCACGATATGGGCGATCCGGTTGGAGCTGCCACGCACGTCCGTCGGTCTCTGGCCAAAGACGGCACTTGGATGATCGTCGAACCCTTTGCCAACGATGACTTGAAGAATAACCTGAATCCTGTAGGCAGGGTGTATTACGGGTTCTCGACACTGCTGTGCACGCCGTCCTCGCGGTCTCAAGAAGTTGGACTCTGCCTCGGCGCACAGGCGGGCGAGACACGCATTCGAGAAGTGGTCACCTCCGCTGGTTTTACTCGCTTTCGGCGAGCCACAGAAACGCCTTTCAACATAGTCTATGAAGCTAGGCTCTAGCCTGTTGCTTCCTCAAGATGAAATATAATCGTCGTCCTGATGATTCACGCTGAACTTCTGAGCCGACTCTGCCGCGCGCGTGATTTATTGCGAGATTGGGAAGACGAGCCCCTTTCCGTGATTGCGGTGGCTCGGGCTTCCGGTCTCACGCATTTTCATTTCATTCGGTTGTTCAAGGCAATGTTTGGCGAAACCCCGCACCAGTACCGCTCGCGGGCGCAGATCGAAAAAGCCAAGCATCTGCTGGTTCTGACTGATTTATCGATCACCAACGTCTGCATGGCAATCGGCTTCTCCAGCGTCGGCAGCTTCAGCGCTCTTTTTTCGCGTCGTGTTGGCATGTCGCCCTCGGAATTTCGACGACGTTACCTCGCATCACTCCCGGAACAGCAGCTGCCCTCTGGCTTGGTCCCTGGCTGCCTTTCGCTCATGGCTGAAATTTCGGACTAAAGAGCAATTTTCGAGAAGACAGCCGGTGGACGACCCTGATAGGGTCTGAGACATGAAAATCAAACTGAGCAGCATCATGGTCGAGAATCAGGCAACTGCCCTCGCGTTCTACACCGGCGTCCTGGGTTTCAAGAAGTCAAAGGATATTCCTGTTGGGGAGTTCCGCTGGCTCACCGTGGTTTCACCGGATGGTTATCCCGATGTGGAGTTGGTGCTCGAGCCCAATGCGAACCCTTCGGCAAAGGCTTTTCAACAGGCGATGTTTAAGCAAGGAATCCCTCTAGCCGCGTTTGAGGTGGATGATATCGAAGCCGAGGCAAAGCGATTGAAGAAGAGCGGCGTCAAGTTCACGATGGACCCGAAACAGCAGGGGCCAGTCAAACTTGCGATTTTCTCCGATACCTGCGGCAATCTGATCCAGATGTACCAGCCGCCTCAGAGGACGCCATAGTCTTCAGTTCGGCTGGTCTTCGTGGGTCAAGGTTCTGCGGTCCGGAAGTCAGAAGCTGACTGGCGAGCGTGTATTGTATGAATAAGCTCTTTTATTACTAGCGGCGGTGGAGAGAAAACTGCAAGACTCCAAGGAGGAAATCAAGCCATGAGGAAAATGCTGCTGTGGGCAGGGGTTTTAGCAATACTGATTCCGAGCAGTTTATGGGCGCAGGACATTAGCGGTGACTGGCAAGGAA
>DASZFK010000554.1:0-26841 GCA_035939855.1 Candidatus Angelobacter sp. | reverse complement strand
ATAGACCGGAAAGATTCAATGCTTGCTTATGGGCCTGGATACTTCAATGCGGGCTTCCAGACGATCCATTTTCAAATGCTGCCGGATGGACAAACTTCAGTCAGGCTGGTGTTTGTGGTGAATCGCCCCGAGCGGCTGCTCAATGTTCCCCTGGATCCGGTACAGTTGGGGTTCGCGGTCGCTGATCTGGCATCGATGGGCTTGGCTTCGCGGGCCTTCGGACCGTTGAAGCTGGTCTTACAGAATTTTGCGCCTTCCTTCGGTACGTTCGATCCCATCCTTACCTATGTTGAGTTAGCAAATCTATTGACTGGCGGTGAGGCTGCCCGGCAGCTCTGTATTTCCAAAAAGCAACTCGATAAGGAAATGCTGGTCCAGCACTTTATGCAGCACTACGAAATGATTGTCGGCTCATTGCTCACTTGGCGACAAATTCCCGACTGGCTGGATTCAGCGAACCTGCCTGATTGGATCCGGCAAGGGACAAAGCCATGACAATACCCAACCGTAGTCCCCATGCAGTCGTGCTTTCAGGCGGAGGCGCTTATGCCGCCTACGAGGTTGGGGTAATGCAGGCATTGTTTGCCGGGCTATCCCCCGCTACCAACCGAGTGCCGGTCGATCCTCAAATTCTAAGCGGCACATCGTCTGGCGGATACAATGCCGCCTTTCTCGCGGCGCAGGGTGGATCGAACGCAGCGCAGGACGCATTCAACTTAGCCGAAACCTGGCGCACGCAATTGGCTGGCGATGCCGCGGGCTGCAGCAACGGGGTGGCGCGCTATCGTCTTGATCCGTTCACGCTTTTCAATCCAGTCTGTTTTTTCCAGGACCCGGCAGAGATGATTCGCGATGCGGGCGATGATTTTGCATTTCTCACGATGAACTTTGCGGAGAGACTCAGGATCTTTGCCAATTCCTCCGGCACTATTCAGGAGCGGCTGGTCAGAATGATCGATCTAAGCTCACTCTTGGTGGAGAACCTCGGTGACCTGATTCCGCGAACGATTGCGTTGCAGAATATTTGCAGCTCGCCAAGGGTTCTGAGGATTGCGGTGACCAACTGGAGCAGCGGCAGCGTAATGATCTTTTCCAACAACGACTTCGCGAGTCCTGACGCCTCGATGTATCTGCAAGCTTCGACAGCCATCCCCGGAGTATTTCCGCCAGTCGAGATTGCAGGAAAGTTCTACGTAGATGGTGGAGTGCTCATGAATACGCCATTACGTCCGGCGCTTGATGCTGGGGCGGCCACTCTCCATGTGATCTACATGGACCCGAATTTGTCCAACGTTCCAATCCAACGGCTCACAAATACCTTCGACACAATGGACCGCATCTGGGCAGTGCAAAATGCAGAGACCCTCAATACAGATATCGAGAACGCGGCCCGAATCAATCGCGGCGTAGAGTTACTGAATATCACCGCAGAGTCCAGTGGCTCAACGGACGATCTAAAGAAGGCGATCCGCTTCCTTGGGCAAACTGCCAGGGCAGCCGAGAAAAGGTCTTCTGAAGATGCCGGCACAGCGGCAGCACTTCTAGAGCGCTATCGCCAGGTGACCATCCACCGCTATCATCCAAAGGACGATCTTGGAGGCTTGTTGGGCCTGCTGCGGTTTGATCGTCCAACCATAGAGGCCCTTATCCAGAGAGGCTACCAGGATGCGATCGCTCACGACTGCCAGACAGAAGGATGCGTTCTTCCCAGCGGGGAAGTAGCGTGGATGCCGGTGGAGGGAAGGGTCGGCATGAACCCTGCGCCAATGGCAAGATCTTAACGGCCCAACCACTTTTTGAGGACCTTCATGGATTATTGCCTGGAAGAATCAGTGTTTCAAAGATCAGTGCCTCGAGGCTGAGGCTGTATGGGCGAAGCACTGCGCTTCGTCCAGCTCATTGAGTTGTTCGAGACGAACATCATAGGAAGCCTTACATTTGCTTGCTGGCCATGTGACCTCGACCTGCTGGATTCGAACGGCGTCCGCCAGACCAATGTGAGCAAGGAATGGTCCTCCTCCGAAGCCAGTCTTCTGGTCCATATAGTAATACCGGACGACCGGCTCGCCTTTAGCGTTTTCAGCCTGGACCCGGATCATTGCCCCGATGCCGAAGTAATTGCTCTTACGGCCCCGCAAGCGGATTTTTGTCCAGGTATTTGAAGTTTGAGAATGATTAATAAAGAGCTGGCTGGCCCAGGCATCACCTGGCCACATTCCCCCGAGGGATGAAAATACATCCTGCTTGCCATCATTATTGAAATCGAAGAAAACGATCCCGTGACCCTTTTGCAGGTTTCCAAAACCCTGAAGCATGGAGACATTTTCGAATTCCAGTGAACAACCGGTTCCCTTGGGTTTTCCCATATACATCAGGTGCGGCAATATGAACCACGGCTCCGGATCACCGGTGCCGAAATAGAAGTCGTAACAGCCGCTATTGGTCAGGTCACCCCATGAAGCCCCCATGGTGCTGACGGGCATGTCAAAGATTTGCCGGTGCTCTTCAAAGCTGCCATTTGACTGTTGAATCAAGAGAGAGCTGTGACCGGAAAGAAACTCATTGGTGTGCTGGCCAAAAACCACCTGTTCTGTATTGCTCTTTGCATCGCCAAACCCTCCGATGAAGATATCGAGACGGCCATCGTGGTTCACATCCAGAAAGGCCGCTGTGAAACCGGAGGAAGCATGGGTCATCAAATGGCTGTCGACAAAATGCCGGCCATCCACGTTGCGAAGCAGCAGAGTGCTTTTGCGAAGAGGGCTGGTCAGGAGCAAGTCTGGAAAGCCGTCTCCATCGTAGTCTCCCAAAGCCGCTCCAACATAGTAGTAATCGTGGACATAACCCTCCAAGCCATACTCTTTCGTGCGGTTTACGAAGTGACCGTTCTCGTTGATGAACAGGGCCGAATCAACGCGCGGTTTTTTCATGATTCCAGAAACCAGCGGCATGCGAAACGCCCACTCAGACAAAAAGAGATCGAGCTTTCCATCATTATTTACGTCTGCCCATGCAGGAATCCAGGTAGCGGCGATCTTATCGTTGTCCTTCGGGTCCCACAGACCTACCTCGACGGTCACGTCACGAAAGGTTCCGTCGCCATTATTTTTCAGGAGCGAGTAGTGTGAGAAGGGCCGGCTGACAAAGAGGTCGACCCAGCCGTCATTGTCATAATCCACAGGAACGACCGCAAAACATTGCTTCACTCCCTCAAGTCCTGAGCCTCGGGTCTGATCCTGAAAGGTCTTTCCGGCCTGATTCTTATAGAAATGCATACCTTCAAAGGTGCTGCAGGTCACAATGTCAAGAAATCCATCGTGTTTGAAATCTTCTACGGCCACGCCGCGGCCGGTATTCAGTGAACTGATCCCCCGCTGTTGAGCGCCTTCTTCGAAGGAAAGATACGGATAACGGGCCTCCATCTGCTGCTTCCTGGATCCATAGAAAGCATCAATGAAATCGCTTTGAATGCGGTACCGGGCGGGTACGCCTTCAGGAAACTCGTGGATGGTCATGTAACTCAGGTTTAAAAGCCAGCGATAGAGGTAATTTGAATTGTCGTACTTGTCCAGAAGCCTTTGAAACAGACGGCCAGCTTCCCGCGAGTATTCAGGCTTTTGGTGGAATGCGATGAGAGGGAGTGTACAAACCATGGGCGCGTGCTGAGATTGGCTATGGTTGGGCGGGGCAGGTCCGCTCTTTAACCTGTCCAGGCAATTCTCAGCTTCGCCCAGCCGCATGTAGCTCATCGCTAGCCAGAAGAGTTTGGCTTCTGATTCCCCAGAATTTCTTACATCCTTTGCAATCAACAATGTTGCTCGGGAAAAATCTCCCTGATGAAAGGCCAGTTTTCCTTTCTCAAATTCGCTCATGTCCTGCTGGGGCGTCTTGTCAAAGTTCCAGACCTTCTTTTCGGGATCAAAGGTCAGCTTCTGCATGGACTCAAGCCAGTACGATATGCAAAACCACAAGTTGCGGTTCTCTTGAGCCGAGGAATAGCGAAACTGGCGCCAAGAACCAAGCACAAATCCGGGATAAAGTAGCGAAAACAAAACCATGAGGCTGGTTGCGGCAAGCGCCATCGCCGCCAAAAGCTTGAGCCGTCGACGGCGGCTGCGTTTATGGCCAGGACCGGAGACTCGTAGCTCTAACCGCTTCTTTTCGTCGGAATAAAGGGCAGTCGGCAAGCTGGGCTCGTTTCGTTCATGGTAGCGACATGAGTCGCATCATGCCAGGGGCGCTCATACTACCAAGTCACCTGCTTTGCTTTTGGCAATACGGGCTGGTAGGACGCGTCGTCTGCAACTGTAATCCCCACTGCAGCATATACCGCGTGATCACTGGCATTTTTGCCAATCACCCGAAAAACACCTTCTCCACGTTGTGCAGACACAAGAGTCAACAAACCTTCGCTCAGTTTGGGCTCATTCGAATCCGTGTCCCATTCGTTAAAACATATACCCACAAGGAAAGTACCGGGTACGTTGGTAAAAATCATCTCACCGCGCTGGCCCGCTTCCAACTTATAGCTGAACACTCCCCACATGAAGGAAGTATCTTTCACAGTTATGTACAAACTCACAGGATCGTCACTGGGTTTGCCAGCATTGCCGAAGCGCCCAGTTACGATTTCATCAGGAAGCCGAATATAGTCAACCAGAGCGGGCGGGTCAGCTTTGATATGAGTATTTACGTCCACGATAGTTCTCCTTCTTTAAAGGCGCAGGGCATCGCCAAAAACGCCGAGCCATTGCGGTCCAAGCATCACCAGGCCAGCCGCGGCGGGCAGGTGCGCGGTACTATTGTTTTGGCCGATGACCCGCGCAGCCCCCGGCGATCGCTGTAATCCCACCAGCGAAAAAACTGCGGAGCCGAGACAAGGAACGTTGCCAGCATTGGCGTTTGGTAACCTGCGTTTGGCAACCGAATGGTCGCGCTTGACCCATTTCCCCATGTTGCCGTTGGAATCAATTTCCCGCTGCATCACCGTCAACACCTTGGTATTGGCGTCGGGATAGGAGAGAATGCGCCGCTCTCGAGTGATGTAAACCTGGCCTGTCTTGGGATCGGTAACACCAAAACAATTTCGCACGTCGCCTTCGATCACGAGCGTCCTGGACTCGCCATCATAGTCGCCCTGGAGATTGGCAACATTCGACTGCACAGTTTTGACCCACATGCCGTCGTAATGATTTGTCTGCAGATCATAATTTACGATTCCATGCTGCTCAAAAGGCCCGCCATGAAAAATGGCGCTGTAGTGGCTGGTCCACCAATAATGACCAATATTCATGGTCGGCATGGAAGTATTGGTCTCTGCACCCTGCACGATAGTTGGGTCCTTATCTTCACCTTGTTCATATACGTTGATGGTGATATCAAAGGTCCCCTGCTCAAGAAGAGGAGGGGTTAACCGGCCCAGAGGGTCCCCTAGTTGTTTTCTTTGAACAGCATGCGGGGACGGTCCGGGAGCACCCGGCAACCACTGAGAAAAATTTCCGGTAACTGCATAAGACCCGGGGACGTTGGTGTAGTTCATTTCACCGATTTGTCCCGGTTTCAGGCCGCCCTCGAAGACTGCCCACATGTGAACAATACCAGAACCTATGCCCAGGAAGAGCCTTCCCTCCGGATTCTTCTGACCGGAGAAATCATACCGGCCGGGATCAATGACATCGGGAAGCCGCAGATATTCGATGACACGGCTTTGCTCACCTACGGTTTTCTCCACGATTACTCCTCCTTCCGTGCCGTTCCTTTGTGACGTTCTCGGGCGCAACAACGATCCCAGGCATATCCACCTGAATAGAAATGATGAAACCGGCAGCCGCAGGCAAATCGGCATTCCCGAGGTTCTGTCCCACAACCCTAGCTTCGTTCCGTCCGCGCTGGGCCGCTAACAAACCAAACAGCGTGGGGCTAATGCGAGGAGCGGATTCATCGGGGCTCCATTCACTGAAAAATGGCGTAATGGGCGCAGTGCCCGGGACGTTGTGGAAAATCATGTCGCCGCGCTGGCCCGCCTCCAAGAGTTCTTCAAAGGCGCCCCACACAAACGTGACACCGGCAAATTCAACGACAACTCTCGCGTTCGATACCTTGTCTTTCAGTTCTCCAAGTTTGTTGCCATTCTCGTCGTAATAACCGGGTGCCATGTAATAGTGCGGGACACTGGGATCCTGGCGCATCACTTTGACGTAGTTATCCGGCAAACGAACCAGATCAGGGAGGGTGATGTAATTGGTGACCGTGAGAGGTTCTGCTTTAACATCGGGTATGAGATACATTTCATCTCCGCGGACGAGGGGATCCTGGAAACATGGATAATCCTGACGCCTGCCAAAGAATTAGACACAGAGGAACCAGGAGATTTGCGTTTTATACTGAGCCAGGCAGCCTGCAATCCACATTCAAAAGCGCTTGCCGTCCTTCTTTCTGCACCACGCTCAACGCCTGCCTTAGGGCTCCTGGCAATTTGTCGAGCTCGGAGACCGCACACCCCCAGCCACCACATGATTCAGCGATAAGTTCATACTTTGGATTCACGTCGAAATTCACGAGCGGGAATCCGGCTTTCTGCCACCACCCGCCTTTTTCAGTAAGCATGGTGAACAAAGCCAGAGCGCCCCATCCCCGGTTGTTACAGATAACCCATAAGATAGGAAGATCATAAGACGCGGAAACCATGTGACAGGGAGTGGGCGCGCCCAACAGGTAAGTGCCGTCTCCTACAACAGCCACCACCGTTTTTTCAGGGTGGGCCAGCTTTACTCCCAGAGCTCCGCCCATACCGAATCCAAGCCCGCCGGATGGAGAGAACCCCCAGTAGGTTCCGGGGGAGTCGAACTCGATGAACGACCGTTTCAATCCAAGATCGTATTCCTGAACGAAGATCATCTGATCAGTCTTGAATTCGTTGAGATGAGCCGCAACCGCTGCCAGAGGATCATTCTTTATATCCCGGGCGCGCGGCGGACTCCTGTGATTTTTCTTCAATGCGTTAAACCGCTGCTGAATCTCCTTAACCTGGTCTTTCGCGGCTTTTCCCAGTTCGTCGGCCAGCATCTTTACGGTAACAGCAGAATCACCGGTGATCGCGAGTGTCACGGGAAATCCCCACATGGGAATGCGGGATTGCAGGGGATCGTAGCCAATGTGAATGACCTGGGCCTTGCTGGAGGCGGTTGCGAACTTAGGCGACCAGGGCATGGCACAGTCTATGACAACAATTACATCCGCTGATGGGACGAGCGCGGAGGGATCGAATCCCTGGTGCAACGCATGGTTGCCAGGAAAGTTCACGCAATCCGGCATTTCAAACTCCACCACCGGAAGCGCAAACATTTCCGCCAATCGAACCAGTTCGGCGACGGCCGGCTGGTTCCTGCCAAAACTGCGGGTGATGATCAGAGGCTGCTTTGCAAGGGAGATGATCCTGGCCGCCTCGCGCACAATTTCTCTGTCAGGAAAAGACCTGCTCGCGGCAAAAGTCAAATCTGTCTCCCCGCGGATGAGAAAATCACGCTCGATCTCTTCCGTCATTACATCGCGCGGCAACGTTAGATATACCGGCCCGCGCGGCTCGGTCATGGCAATCGAAAATGCCCGGCGGACAATAGTTTCTAACTGATCAAAATTGCGCAGTTCATAATCCCACTTAACAAACTGACGCACGATTTCGCCTTGATCGAATGCCTCCTGCGCCCAATGGATCGAGATGTCCCTGGTCCCGGAATTCCCAGTTTCATTGATGGGCGGACGGCCTGCCAGCAAAATGAGAGGGACGTTTGCTTTCGCGGCATTAATCAGTCCGCACAGAGCATTGGCAGTGCCAACCGTGCTGTGAACCATTACGACCGGCGGCTTGCCAGTGGCCAGATAGTACCCATGAGCCATGTTGACCGCGCAGGTTTCATGAGGGGCTTGAATCGGTTTGATTTCAGTCTTGCCCTCGACCGCGAACCGGGCAAACCCATCGATGATCATGGTGAAATCGGAGCCTGCAACACCGATGAAATACTTCACGCCCATGCTGCGCAAGAGTTCCAGCAAGGCCTGACCGGTGTTTTCTACAGCTATCTCTAGAGCCATGAAAACCTCATTGATCGTCTTTAATCATCTGCGCAGCTTTTTCGGCGATCATCACGGTTGGAGCATGAGTGTTCCCCGAAGTAATGATAGGCATGATAGAAGCGTCAACAACTCGCAATCCCTGTACGCCATGCACGCGCAACCTTGGGTCTACTACGGCCATGCGGTCACGGCCCATTTTGCAGCTGCCGACGGGATGGAACAAGGCTGCGGCAGCCAGTCTTATATATTGCTTCCACTCATCATCCGTCTGACAGCCCACTCCAGGCGCCACCTCATCGCCTCGAAGCGGATCAAAGGCCTTGGCGTGTGCCAGCTTTCGTGAAGCCTTGGCAGCCATGAGCAGCGCCTCCAGATCGCTGTCGCACTGCAGGTAATTGGGCTCAATCTTGGGAAGATCTTGCGGACTGGATGACCGTAGTGTGATGCTGCCGCAGCCCTGCGGCTTGACCAAGGTCGGGACGAAGGCAAAGCCATCGTCAGGAGCGACTGATCTCAATTTCAGATATTGCGGATCGATGAGCAACCAGTGCGCAAAGTGGATCTGCATGTCTGGCGCAGACGCCTCCATCGCAGGACGGGTATGAATAAACAAACTACCTTCCGCCGCTCCGGCCGCCGGAGGCTTTGATTTTTGACCTCCACTATAGCGATAGCCGATGGCGACGAGAGGGTGGTCCTGAAGGTTCTGTCCTACTCCGGGGAGATCAACAATAGGACGTATCCCCAGAGAACGCAGGTGTTCACCCGAGCCGATTCCCGAAAGCATCAACAGCTTGGGAGAGTTTACGGTGCCACCGCAGACAATTACCTCCAGCCGCGCCCGCGCGACGCGCTCCACATTGTCACTCAGGTGGTACTTCACGCCTGACGCTTTCACGGGCTTGGATTCCTTCTGCTCCAGAACAATGGAATCTACCAGGGCATTAGTCTTCAGAGTGAAATTGGACCGGCTCTTTATAGGATTCAGGTATGCATCGGCGGAACTCACACGTCGCCCGCTATAGTCAGGATTCTGGGGATCGTACTTAATGGTGACCTGCACCATGCCGGAACCGAGTTGGTCCCGGCCGTTGAAGTCACGATTTCGCCTGTAGCCCATTTGAATAGCCGCATCGGCAAAAGCGATGGTGGCCGGATTCGGAGGATGAATATCACTGACTCTCATAGGTCCATTAACACCGTGATATTCGTCCGGTCCACGCTCCTGATCTTCGGCTTTCTTGAAATAGGGAAGCACATCCTTGTAGCTCCAGCGCTCATTGCCGAGGTAAGCCCACGTATCGTAATCGCGGTGATTACCCCGCATGTAAACCATAGAACTGATGGAACCAGACCCTCCGAGAACTCTCCCGCGCGGCCAAGGCACCGATCTGCCTTTTTGTGGATTTTCTGGATTACTCATCAGATACGGCACTGGCTCCGTCATATATTTCCAATCCAAGTCAGTAAACCAGAGCTGACTGAAGTCTCCGGGAATGTGGATTCGTGGATCGGTATCGGGGGGGCCCGCTTCCAGCAAGAGCACACTGATATCGTCGTCTTCCACCAGCCGATTTGCGATTACACACCCGGCGGAACCCGCGCCTATTACCACGTAATCGTAGGTATCATGCTGTCTCTCTCTTTGCTCTGGAGCACGACCAGGTTGATACCCTTCCCTGCTTTTGGATGAAGGTGCTTCGCCGGTTGCGCGGCGCACGCCAGGCGTGGGAATTCTCCGATGTTTGCCAGACATAATTTCTCCTTCGGTCAGGATGGGCTTTGCAGCCGGTAGCAGATGGCCACGCTGATCCCCTCGTCTTGCCAAAAGCGCAGACAACGTTCAGTTCCGGCTATCGGTGATTCTCTTGCCTGATAATGCGGAACGTATCTATGGTCCTGGCTTCAAACTCCTGCTCCCCCGGCTCAGTGAATATATTCTTGTCGCTCCAAGTGGATCCGAGTGATGTTTTCAGCCCACGAGCCCCATCGTATTTAAGAGTTCCGTTTGTAATTATCTGGGCGCAGGTCACCATGAACAACCCCGATTTATCATCGAGCGGCATCAGACGGCTCATGGCAGGGCCAATGGCAGTCACAGAGCTGTCATCGCCGAATGTCCAGATACCTTTGGTATAGGCGAGTGGCGGTACATTGGGAACTGGACCCTGGGGCTGATCCAAAGGTGGTGTGGGCGGATCGGGCGGCTTCAACAACTCACTCGGATCTTTGAACAGCCGCTGCCAGACGCCTTCGTGCCAGCCATCGGGTTCGCCACTGGCTTTGTACATGTACATCTTCAGTGTAATGAATTTCTTATCGCTGCTGGTGCGGCCCCTGCCATGGGTATAACGAACCAGCACCTCTTCATGTTCTTCGGATTTGGAAGCAGGTATCTCGGAGTTAAACACACCCGCAAAATTAGTCAGGATCTCCGACAGTCTTAGGCCTGAGTAGGGTTTTGCTACCGATGTTGCCATAGTTTTCTCTCCGTTCCTTATTCAGCGCCAGAGCAGTACTGGCGATACCAATTGGTAATAGCGTCAACAATCTTCTGGGGGTATTTTTCCTGCAGAAGGTGAATGGGAACTTGCCGGTTTTGCGGATCTAAGTTGACTTTTTTCAAACGAATGAGGTTTTCATCGCACCAGTCAAGCTGTTCCTTCAACAGAATGGCGCCTGGTTCGGTATAGAGAAGCAGCTTAGGTTTGTCAGTTTCTTGCAGGAAATCACTGTAATGAGTGACCTTCTCCGTGACGTCGGGCGGATCACCGGCAATCGGAATCTGCCGCGCCCACTCAAGGATGACTTCGCGAGAATGCTCCGTGTGAAATGGTTCCTGATAGAAATCTTTTTCTTTTCGGCTCAGAGGGCGGCCTGCCAGTTGAAAGGTTTGCTCCATGAATTTGTTCTGCTTTACGATCAGGTCGTATCCCTGCTCAGAGCGATACGCTTTGAACACGTCTCTTAGCTGTTGAGGAGCATTGCGCGCCGGGAAATCTTCCCAGGTTGGATATGGTTTAACCATGGCCTCCATGAAGACCAGACCTTTGACCTTTTCGGGATGACAAGAAGCCCAATAGAAGCCAAGCGCAGAGCCCCAGTCATGGAGAACCAGAGTTATGCGATCAAGCTCCAGTTTGCGAATGAAGCTCCTCAAGTATTCATAATGCTCTTCAAAACTGTAGTCGATCTCGGGCTTGTCAGACCGTCCCATCCCGATCAGGTCAGGAGCAACGCAACGTCCAACCGAAGTAAGGCCTTGAATAATGTTGCGCCACAGGTAGGACCATGTAGGATTGCCGTGAAGAAAGAGGATAGGATTGCCGCTGCCTTCGTCAATATAGCTCATGCGGGATTTCCGTACTTCTATCTTCTTGGTCTTGAAAGGATACTCAGGCGATATTCCCTCCTGGTCGGAAGAGCCGTCGTCTTGATCGTCGCCGCCCCCTTGTGGGACGTTATCCGATGGCTGCGGGCCTGGAGGCGAACTGAAAGGGTTACGGTAATACCGCTTCCGCACGACGCGGAAAGTGTCTACCGTTGTTGCTTCAAAGGAAACTGTTTTTGGACCGAAAAGATTCACCCCTGCTGGGATATGCGTTGCTCCGAGTGACTGTTTAAGGCCAGCACAGCCGTCATAGCGGCCCGTTCCATTTGTAATAACCTGGGCGCAGGTCACCATGAAGACATAGGAACCATCGGTCAACTGGATAAGGTGGCTTTCGGCCGGACCAACAGCCGAGATGCTGCTTCCATCACCGAAGGTCCAAATTGCCTTCGTTTCCGCCAGAGGCGCTAACGCAGGTACTGGCCCTTTCGGTTGGTCCATCGTGGGTTCGGGAGGTTCCGGCACTCTGGCGAGCATCTGAGGATTGTCAAATAGTGCGTGCCATACACCTTGATGGCTGCCGTCCTCCTCGCCGCTCAGTTTGTACATCTTCATATTGAGCGCAATGTATTTCTTGTCAGGGCTGAATTTTCCTGTACCCCGCGTGTAACGCACGATGACCTCGTCGCGAGGGTCAGCGGCAGCGGCCTCAAACGTCGGTAGAAGCCCTGAGAATGCGTCGCTCAAGTTGTTGCGAAAACCCTTAAATTTCTGAGACGACATGTATCCTTCTCCTTTTTATTTCTCTGCCCAATCCTTGCCGGAAGCGCAACCACTTCTCTCTCCAACGGCATAATCTGGAACAAATACTGCGTGAAAGCCGAGATGCAACGGCTGATGAGCTTGCAAACCTCTGCTGCATCCGGGCTGGCAAACCCAGGCCGACAAATAACCTATGAGTAAGACAGTGCCTGGATATTGATTTGCGAATGCCCCCAATTTCCAGCCTTTCGCTTCCGCAACCCTCCCCAACCGCCCTCGCCCCATCCTCAGGCAGGTTCTCGGTCGTTCACAGCGTCCACTAAAGTCCATGCCGTCCACCACGTCCACATCGTCCACCAAAACGTCGGGCGACCGAAGAGCACCCGTGAAACGTAAAATTTTTCCGCAACTTTTCAAAATTCCAGTTAAAGGACTGCTGGTCGACTCCCGAGCAATCAGTGAGGCGAAAATCTATTCGCCCTGAAATCATAGAGATGCGATATTAATACCGCTATTAACCGTCCACCCGGCATTGCCCTCAGGCCCATTCGATGGTATATAAGCTTAAGTACCTGCCCAGGCAGGCCGTAGCGGGATCAATGCAACCCGGCTATCGGGGTTTCAGCGGCTGAACTTAGCCAAGAGCTGACACTTAGATTTTTTGACAACTGAATATTTCACTTTAGAGCCGGCGTAGCGGCAAGCAAAGCCGGCGTAGCCGGCAGAAATTGGAAATTTTTGGCCAAGGCAACCATCATGGAAAGCGGTAACAGCGGTAACAACCGGTAACAGAAATCGTCAATATTCATGCGGGTTGTAACCAGGGTAACCGCTGTAACCTCTGTTTTTTAACACATACTAATTCGAGAGATTCCGTAGCGTGTAGCGGCACTTTCGAACATCTTCGAGGAGGGGGTCAATTATGATGGCCAGATGTTTCGATTTTGGCTAAGGGCTAACGGCCAAGAGCGAACGGCTTGTTGGGGCTAACAGCTAACCGCTTGATTCCGTAGCGTGTAGCGGCAGATTTGCAACTTTTCAACAGGCACAAACACGGCATGAAACCCAAGATAAAGTGGGTGTTCCAATGCAATCCTCGCAATAGGCCCTTGAGCCACTCGATGCGCTTCGAATATTAGGAAACAACTCGCTTCTGTTTCTGCGTCGAACTCCTGGCACATGATCAAGCCGTCCTCAGAATCGGGCGACCCCACAAATACCGGTTCGCCGCCTAAGTAGCGCCGATGTGGGGACTGATACACATCACTAACATAAGGTTCGGTCCAACTCGCATGGACTAGCTGGTCGAAGAACTTGCGTCCGTTTTGACCGGCATGAGAAATACCCAGCATCCAAAGATCGTTGCAGGACTCCATGAAACAGCGTGGATCAATAGAGGGGAAATCAGGAGCCTGTGAATAGGGGAGGGCGGTCCGTTCGATTACCTCTTTTTTGTGCAAATCGATCACAAAACGCACAGGTCCGCCTGGCGAAACCTTCTCAAAAAGATGCGGAACCGGCTGATAGTGACCATAGAGCGGCTCATCGAATTCCAGGATGTCAATCGTCAGGCGGCTGCCTTCTTCAAATGAATTGATGAGGTGGAGACAATAGCGATTGCCTACAGGAAGTGAAGCCACAATCTCACCCGTTTTTCTGGAAAGAACTAATATCCGGCTTCCGTGCTCAGGTTGCCACCGCAGCGAATCCATGACGGTCTGCCCGTTTTGCAGCAGGTTGCTCACATCCAGAAGATAAGGACTCAGATAAGAGATCGCATAATTCTTGCTCAGGCTGAAGTCATGCACCGAGCACGGATAGTCGAGCGCAACTGGCTTCCGGTAGCGAAGACCTTCCGGGCCGAAGCAATAGAAATAGAGTTTTGGCGCTTGCGCGGAGAAGAAGATGCCGAAATTGAACATCTCCCCCGTATCAGAATCAAACTTAGGGTGGGCTGAGAAGGGGCTTGCATCGTTGAGCCGCCCATTAAAGGTGAATTGACCTCGCGTTTCCAACGTTACAGGATCGAGTTCCCACGGCAGACCCTGCTCACCAAATGCCAGTAGAGATTTCCCGAACGGATAAACACTCACATTCACTGGTGACTCCAGGCCGTTTCCAGCCCGGTTGAGCCGGCTGTTCGCAAAGGATGTGCCGAAGGTGCGAAATATAGGCTGGCCTGCGCTCTGCTCTTCCATAAATTTCCGGCTGCGTACATAGCGGCTGGTGAGATGGATGGAATCCTGCTCAAAGCGCAACGCAGTGACCATGCCATCACCATCGAGCCAATGCCGGTATTTCAGGCCATTGAGGCCGAAGCGCGCTGGGCCATTGAGGTAATAGGTGCCGCGCAGAAAATCGGGAAGCGGAGCGCCGACGGCTTCAACTTTGCAGTCGCACTCCTCGAACTGGTCCGGGAATGCGGCTTCGATCCCGGGAGCAAAGTCGAGCGATTGCGTAATTGGGTAAGTTGGTAATTGGGCAATCTTAAGAGAATCAAACGTATGCAAGTTCACAAAATTCTCCTCGGTCTTCATATATCCCAGGCCTACTTGTCCAATGCTCTTAATACCAGCAATCCAGCCAGCATCAGCGCTGCCGGAATTATCTTGCCAGACCACATCGGGGTTTGAGGAAGCTGCGAAACCACCAGCAGTGCGATTGAGAGCAGCACTAAGAAGATTGAAGAACTTGAGCCACTTCCATGCGACTGAGGCTGCTTGCCATCAGGCAATGTGCCCGCAGGGATCGAGGCGTGAGTTAGCGCATCATCCAAAGTTCGAGGAAGCTGAACCATCGCGGACGCAAATTTGTCAGAGTTCTGCAGCCAGTAGCGCCAATCCATGATTTCTCGGAGTTGGTTGAAAGCATCGTGGGAACGCAACTCTTCCATTCCTTCGCGCAGTGGATCTGATTCGGGCGCCAGTCTTCGGGCAATCCTGGCAATCGAAAACAGCCCGCGGTAAAAGCAGAGCAGATGGGGCTTGGGGGCGTAGCCATGTTCCTCCACGGTTTTCCAGTGCTGGAACACCATCTGCGCAAGCGAATTGCTGTTGGCGCCGAGGATTGGTTCAAGCATTCCGAAATAAGCTGCTTGTCGAAAGCTGCTGCGGAAGTTATCGGCATCGATCTTTGTGGCCCGTAGCGGCATCATCTCCCGGAGCAGGTACAAGGCAGCCCGGTCGGGATCGTCGGCCATCATGCAGTTGAAATAGCTCAGCAGGTTTTCTTTGGCTGTTGCCGGCAGGCCGGCCAGATCGCAGTTCAAGAATGAAATCTGTTTTTGTCCATGAACTCCGATGTTTTGCGGTTGAGGATCAACGGGGAAACAACGTCCATGCAGGGCCTGCTGCAGCCAGACATGGCACAGTCCACGCGCGGCAGCATCGTTGCCGGCAGAGTGTCGATCAAGAATCAGGTTCAGTCTTTCCTCTGGCTTCGGCTCGAAGGTAAGCAATTTTTCGGTGGAGAGCTCAGAGTAGCTTCGGTGCGACTGAAGGAGTTCAAACGACGCAGCATCGCGCGCCATCAACTCCATGCCATCCCGCAACCCTCTGAAGTTGGTCTTCCGGCGCAAGCTGGTGATGAAATCGCGCAGAAGATCATCGGTCACCCATTCGCCACAATGGTCGATGAGAGTCTGAACGTCCAGAATCTGCGATGCATCCAGTTCTTCTCGAAGCCGGTAAAAACATGGACGAAGCACCACGACGATCGCCGGCACGCCTGTCCGCAACAAAGCGCGGTGCGATTGCGAAATCAAGGTTGACTCGATGGGCGCCAGATCAAATTCGGCAAAAGCCCGTTCCAACTGTGGGCCAAGTTCATCGACGACGATTCTTTGTACCTCGCCCGGATCAAGGGCAGGCGCAGTGTCTGGAATCAGCGCGAGCTCGCGGCAGAACTCAGCCGGGAGCCTGTCAATACGGGAAGACAAGTACAGCCCAAGACATGAATGTTCAGGGCCGCGCTCCTGCAGAAACAACCGAATCCGGCGCGCCCCATGCTCTAAGGAAAGATGGCGAGCATCATCGGCGGGCGAAGAAACCCCCGGCGCGCGGCTGCTACGCCTGTGTTTTCCCGTTCGAGGTTGCCGATGAGAGAGCATTCAAGTCCTCGATACTTCAATGGCGCTCCGGTCATGACGCTGCCACAAAATTACCGACATGCCGAGCAGCAGCACCGGCGCCAAAATGCGCAAGAAACTGAATTTCGCCGGCGACAACATCATCGCCAGGCAAACGGCAACCCACGCAAGCTGAAACGCACTTGCAGCCCTCCGCTTTCCCGTCTTCGGTTGCAGGCCATCATTGGGCAGCACGGGAGCTGTTGCCCGTTCGACGCTTGTGCGGCGTAACACTGCAAAAGCGCGAAGAAACCCGTCGCGCGCCAAATGAGCATATCCTCCAAACCATCCAGTCAATGCTTCTGGAGAGACAAGATTACGCATCATGTCCCATTTAATGTGGCGTTCGCAGGCTTGTTCGAGGTGAAGCCCTATGTCCACACCGGGCGCAAAAGTTTTTACCAGGCCGTCGAGCGCGATGGCGGAACGTATGTATTTGATTACATCCCGCTGCGGCCATATCCCGCTTTCGCGCGAGAGCACCAGCAGTTCGAGCATGATGGACGTAATGCTCTTACGCAGCCTGCTTTGGCCTTCACCGTCGCCGTACCAGTTGGCGGCCACTCGCTTCAAGCTGCGGCGAAAGTTTTGCGGGTTGGCGTTTCTGTCCAGCGTAGTGATGCGAAAAAATGATTCGCACATCGCATCGAGGTCGCCACGCGCATAGGAGAGCGTCATCGAAATCAGGTGCCGCCGTGAATAGGGACTCAAAACTCCAGAGATTCCGAAATCAATGTAGCCCACCACGCTGCCCGGCATGATCATCAGGTTGCCGGGATGAAGGTCGGCATGAAACATTCCGTGGCGAAATGCGTCCCCCAAAAAATTGTCGATGAGCCGCGCTGCGAAAAGCTGGGGGACGAAATCGGGGCTCGCCGCCGGTGTTCCTTTTTCCGCCTGCCGCAAATATTCGGAGACCGTGAGCCCTTCCAGAAATTCGACCGTCAGAATGCGGGCAGTTGTGCAGCTCCAGAAAACTACCGGCACTTTTTCGAACTCGTTGGCGCGAGCGTTGCGGCCCAATTCGTCGATGTAATGGGCTTCGCGTCGGTAATCAAGCTCATCTTGCGTCCAGGCGATAAATTCTTCCGTGGGAGCGATGATCCAATAAAGAGCACGGATGTGCAGCACTCTCACAATGCTGACGATGAATTTCATGGCGGCAATATCGGAATCGAAATCACTGAGGATCGTAGGCCGCCGCACCTTGACCGCAACCTTGCACCCATTGAGAGTTGCAACATGCACCTGCCCGATTGAACCTGTGGCAATCGGCTGTTGGTCGAAAGCTTCGAAGGTCTCGAGAGGAGACTGGCCCAAATCTTCACGAAAGGCACGCTCGACCTCCGCATATTCAAATGGCGGCACTCTGTCGAAGAGGCTAAATAGCGCCGTGCAATATTCGAGCGGCAGCATGTCGGACTGCATGGCCAGCATCTGGCCAAATTTGATGAAGGTTCCGCCAATCTCCTCCAGCGCCATTCGAAAACGTTTTGGACCGGGGATGTTCTCTCCCGGAAGCCGGCGCGCCAGCTTTGGCCATCGAGCCAGTCTCTGGTGCAATACATGGAGCACGATGTGGCGACCGGCAACACGGCAGATATCTCTAAACCGGTACAGGCTTGCTTTGGCTCTCATCGGGACTCCGTTCGAAGATTGATCCAAAGAAGATGGACCGGCGTCGCGCCAGCATGTCGTCCACGGCCTGCTGCATGGAACTGCGCACCTGGCGGCTGATGGCCTTTACTACGCTGCGATCCTCGGCAGCCTCCGGAGGATATTGTTCTACGCTGATGGGCGGCAGGAATTGCGTGTGCCACTTGGAGGGCAGCGGCACCGGAAGCAACGGAAAAGTGGGAGTAATGGGAATGAATGGCCAGTCGGCATAGCGCGTCCATCGCCGTGACTTGATCTTGCCGAAAATGGGAAATATTTCTGCGCTGCCGACCGTAACAAACGGAATGATGGGAGCACGATGGCGCAGCGCCAGCTTGACGAAAGCATCGCGCCCGAACGCCTGCAGCTTGTAGGAGTCGCGATAAAACGTAAAAGCGCCGTGAATACCTTCGGGAAAGATGCCCAGCAGTTGATCGTTTTCAAGCAACTGGTCGGCACTCTCCTGGCAGGCTAATACCCCGCCCAGCTTGGTCATGAAATTGGCAAGGAACGGGAATTTCAGCAGTCCGGGATGAGTGAGAAAGCGCGGATATCTTCCGGTTTTTTTCACAATGGTGTGCAGCGCCATTACGCCATCAAACGGCATGAATCCCCGGTGCATGCCCGCCAGCACTCCCCGGCCGCTGACAGGGATATGTTCCAACCCTTTATCCTCGATGCGCCAGTAAAACTCGCTCAGGAACTTGAATAGCGTTTTGCCATAAAACCGGATGTAGTCTTGGTCCATGCCGAAGGGATCGAATTCAGGCTCGTTTGCAATTGCCAATTCGCCGCTGTTGTTTTTTTGCCTGAATGCTGCCGCACTCGACAGGCTAGGGATGAATCCAAGCTCTTGTTTGATCTTGTGGTTGGAAATGGTCCATGAGTAACGTAGATATTCGAGAGTCTCCGCGTGGCGCGCCAGGCGGCTCAGAGTGCGAGGCATAGGAATGCGCGAACCGTGGGCCAACCGGACGGCCTTGTGCAGTGGCACGACTGTATCGGGCGCCACATTAAATGTTCCGGATTTCTGTTGCCCGACCACGCAACGAATTGCCTGCGCCAAGTCCTTCAGGCTTAGAAGCTGCAAAACAGGATCATGGCCTGGGAGCGTCGGCATAAACCGATGAGTGAACAACCGCGCTGGAAATGCAGATGAACCTTCAACCGCTGAAAGGCGCAGGATTGTCAATGTGTTCTTGCCTTCCAGTTGTATTACAGCCGATGATTCGAGAGAATCCCACGAGTCACGAATGTATCCACCACTATTTCCAGGGGCGCGATAGTTCTCGTCTACAAAAGGCGGCCGGTTCGGGCCTGTTCCATAGATCAATGCGCTGGAGATCAGCACAAACTGGCTGCCGTCACGCGCGCCCGCAAACTGAAATACGCGGCGGGCTTCCCCGAGATCAGGCATCATTCCATCGCGATCAGCCGATTGCGGGAAATAGACGTAACTGGATCCTGACTGGATATCAGAAAGATCTTCGGGGGCGACGACGATAGCGTTATCGAGTTTGCCAATGAGCTGTTTTGCGAGGGAATTATTCGCGTGGCTGATCAGGATTATTTGGGTCATCGTTATTTCCCTTCATCACGCAGGCACAGCCGCAGCTACATCGACGAACCTTGGCACAGGCCGGGACGCTGATTCAGTGCTTTGTGTGATCTGTCTTGCTGCTTGCACGGCGGAAATCATTACCGGTGTAATCCCTCCACCGGGCTGTGCCCAATGTCCTACGAAATAGAGGTTCTTGAAGGGCGACTGAATCGCTGGCCGGTGTTGGCCAAGCTGATCGGGAGCCATCTCCCACCCGAGCATTGCGCCCTCATAGTTCAGGGTGTAACGATTTGATGTTTGTGCTGAAGCGCTCAGCTTCACCACAATCTTATTGGAGAGTCCCGGAAGGCAATTTTCCAGCGACTTCAAGACGAAATCTTCAATCTCAGCTTTATGCGCCGGCCAGTCTTTGATTTGCTCATAGTCTACCTTTGTGACTTTCTGAACAATAATGATTTGTCCGCCGGGCGGCGCCAGCCCCGGATCAAAAGCTGTGGGCAGAAACACTTTAAAAGCATTGGTGGCCACGTTTTCTGCGTCCCACGAACTCCAATGATATCCCTCAGCCTGCCGCAGTTCTTCGAGAGAGATATCCTTCAACCCGATATGCAAAAGAAAACAGGGCAACGATGGGCGAAGCTGCTTAACCGTTTGCAGGTAGTCTGGGGCCACTAGTTCGGAGCCCACCAGTCGTTCAAGGGTCAACCGCAGGTCGGCATTGGATACGACGATTCCGGCGGAGATCTTTTTGCGCACCCGCTGCCGCAGGCTGCCGGTTTCAATTTCAACTCCTTGGGCGGTGTGATTGTTAATGAGGATGCGCCGCACCATGGAACTCATCAAGATGTGGCCGCCAGCTTCCTCGAAGCGCTGGGCGAGTTCGTCTACAAAGACCTGCGAGCCACCGCGAGGATAATAGTTTCCCAAAAAATAGGCCAGCCGCAGCATTGAATCAAAGACGAAAGAGGTGCGCGACGGAGGCGATCCCCAATGTCCGATGTCGCCGGTGAGCAACAGTTTCAGTTTCTGGTCCTTGAAATGTGTGTTGAGTACTTCGCGGATCGATAGGTGCCGATAAGGCAGGATGCGTTCCGTATCGACGTTGCGAAAATAATGGACCAGCCCCACCATGTAAGCCTTGCGCACCAAGGCAAAGAAACTGTCGATGTTGCTGGCTTCCTCGGGAAATTCGTTCTTCAGCTTTTCAAGGTAGCGTTTCAAATCGGCAGGAACCGAGAACCGGGAGCCATCGGGAAAGTGAAAACAATCCACGGGATCCATCTTCACCCACTCGGTCGTCACTTCCAGTTCCGAAAGCAGCGAACCGGTGATCGTGGAAGGACTTCCCAGCAGAGGATAGAAATGAGTTGCCGCATCGAAGGTATATCCCTTACGGCGGAACGTGCTGCAATAGCCGCCCACCAGGCAGTGCTGTTCCACCAACAGGACCTTCATGCCGGCGCGCTGCAGCAGGTTGCTGCAGATCAGGCCGCCGACGCCGGCGCCGATGACTACAACATCGTAGGAATCAAGTGGTTCACTGCGAAGACCTCGGAAGCGCCTGGCCAAGGTACAACTCCTTAGAACAGCAAGTCCGCTTCAAAGGCATCTCCTCAAAAGCAGTTTGCCTCCTGAGCTACAAACCTAGACAAGGTCGATGCGCGGATTTGCGCATCAGGCGCTCAGCCATTTTTCTTTGGTTCTTGGATTGATTTACGGCTGGCGACAACCTGTGCAACAAGTTTCCTGCACCCTATACATTCGGCCAAATGCATTATGAGAAGCTCATGATCTCGCGCCGAAATCGTATTGTCTAGAAAGGCGGCCAGTTCCTCGGTGTCCGGGTGCCTGTTTTTTTTACGGTCAGTATGTTTGCCCGCCACGCTATTCTCAATATCGCAGGGTCTGTCCGCTGATCTGACCACAGCTTAAGTTCTATGGCGACGTGGTCACCGCTGTCAAATTACTTCTATCGAGACGTGTTAGGCTCCCTTTAAAATGCCGCTCTTTGCAGTTTCCTGCGCATTCGACACACTGTAGAGGGCAGTTTGCGATGCCGCCAAGCCGCCATGATCATTACTGGCGGAATGCTGCAGTGCCTTGATCACCTCGAGAATAGAGATGCTGTGGTGAGGATTCTCAACGACATCTTCCAGGCACTCTTCGATGGCCGACTCGCTCAAGCGATGTTTAGTGGAAAGGACGGCGACCACCGCGTCGCGCAGCTTGCCTTGCATCCGTTCAAGTTGGCGAGTCACGTTCGATTGGTGGATGCCCAACAGTTTGGCCATATCTCCTAACTGCATTCCATCGTCATAACGCCACAAAAGGATCAATCGTTCCCTGGGAGTAAGAGAACGGCAGGCGCAGGCCAGCGAGTCCTCAAGGGCACTCGCATAACGCTGGGCGCGGATTGTCAGTTCGATGTTTTCGAGTGCTGGTCCGTCCGGCAAATCCGGTTGCATCTCGGTGCTCTTGGAGTTGGCGCAGCAGCGCTGGGCATTGATGGACCGGTTGCATACAATCACTCGCAGCCAGGTGCTCAGCGAACTGCGTCCGTCGTATGAAGCAATGCGGCTCGCTCCTGAACGATCGGGCAGGAACAAGTCGGTCACAATGCTGTCGGCCAGGTCTTGCGAAGCAAAGCTGGGACGGTAAGAAAATCTCACCAGGTCACTGACAAACACTTTGTAGGTAGTCTCAAACATTTTCCAGGCCGCGCCTGCATACTCGTCGGATTGGCCGGTCCCTCCTGGACTGCATTTGGCGCAGGCGCTCGCCAGGTAAAGATCGCGGCCATGGAGCGACTTCACAAATGCGATGGTTTCCGAGGGACTCGGCGATGGGCCAAGATGTTTCTTAAGGATTGCACTGATCCGGGCACTGAAGGTGGCGAGTTCCAGACCTAGCTCCCCAAATCGAGTTTTGCCTTCAATATATGCACTGGCAACGAGGGCGTCGAATTCCAGCTTCAGCAACATGTCTAACCTGACCTCTAAAACCGTGAGTTGACGGGACAAGGGCAACGGGGTTTGCAACATAGAAGACTTCTCAATCAAGATTCTGGCCTGTTTCGTCCGTAATTTTCATGGGCATTTACGAACTCGCCGCTGGCGATGGCAGCCGCCATCGAGATTTCGCCGGCCAGTAAAGTAGCAGCGGCAATCTCTGCCAGTTTGGGGGCGCCCGCCGGGCCTGCAACTCCCAACATCCGCAGACACTCCTGGCTGGTTCCCAAAGCGGTGCCGCCGCCCACCGTTGCCACAGTCAATGAAGGCAGCGTCACGCTTGCATACACAGCATCATCGCCGGTCAATTCGAAGTTGGTAATTCCAACGGCCGAGTTCACGATATTGGCCACGTCCTGGCCACAGGCAATAAATAAAGCCGCCAGGCCGTTGGCGTAGTGGCCGTTATAGCCGATCGCATTGGCTTGCAGATGCCCGATCATGGTGTGCCGCCACAGATCGACGAGTTGAGCGGGAGTGACATGTAAATATTGACGTAAAAGCGCGCGGGAAATATGCGCGCCGGCCACAGTCTTTTTTCCTTTGCCTCCCGGCAGCAAGGCCCCGCTGCCTCGCTTTTCGGAACTATGTCCGCTGAAGAGATAGAAATCAGTGGCCGCGGTATTCAGCATCATCCAGCGACAAGCGCGCTCGGTGGCCTTGACGATCATGTTCATGCCGTGCGCATCGGCAGTGAAATAACAGAAGTTCACAATCACTTCCCGGCCTACGGGCTGGGGTTCAAGGCGCAGCAGTTTGCCGTGGCGGGTAGTGGATTCTGCTTCTTCTTTGATACGCGCAAAGCAGCCATCTAAACTGGCTGCAAAATCGTAAGCGGCAGCCACGTTGGGCAATAGAAATACCGGGCTAATTCGATTTTCGTCAACGTAGACGCGCGCTGTGACTCCGCCCGCGCGGGTCAGCGTCATCATGCCCCGTTCGTAGGAGCGGACCAACGCGCCCTCGGTAGTAGCCATGGGAACATAGAAGATACCCTTGGCATGCGAACCATGAACCAGCAAAGGCCCGGCGATTCCCAACGGCACCTGCGCGACTCCCACCGGATTCTCGATGTTGCCGCGCATCTGCTCGCCCGGCACCGAGAAGGCGGCCACATGAGCGAATCTTGTTCCGGTCTTCGCCTCAATCCACTTACGCCGGGCGCTCATCGCATCGTCGCTATATCCTTGATTTGCAAAACGAGGGACGAGCGATGCTTCCTGCGCCGTGGCTGCGTCCAGTAAGTCCTCTCCTTGTTGTATGAGCAAAAGTCCTCCAATACTCCAGTCCAAATTTCCAATCTGTGTTCAGCCTCGCGTGATCACCAAAGCCGATGAATTGCCGTCGAAGCCAACGGAATTAACCAATCCGCAGTTAACATCCATGTCGCGGCTCTTCCGGCAAAAACTAAGTTCCGGCAACTCAGGGCTGGTTTCTTCCAGCCCTCGAATTCCGGGCAGTGTCTGCGTTCGCATGGTTTCGACCAGGTCTACCGCCTGAAGCGCTCCGGCCGCCCCTAACGATTCGCCCAACATGGACTTAATAGCGGTAATTGGAATGGCATCTCCTCCCCCGTTAAAGAATGCCTTTACTGCGAGTGCTTCGTTCCTGTCGGAAAACACGCTGCCGTTGGCCGATGCGCTGATGCATCCGATGTCTGAAGGGCGCAATCCACTGTCGTCAACCGCAACCGCCATCGCGCGCGCAATGGCTGCTGGTCCACACTCGCGCCTTCCGCCCGGATCATAAGCGTTGCCGTGCCCGCGGATCTCTCCCAAGATCGTTGCCCCGCGCGCCAGGGCTGACTCCCGCTCTTCCAGCATCACTAGCGCAACCGCCTCACCCAGGGCAAAGCCGTTGCGCGCAGCCGCAAAGGGGACTGGCAATCCCTCGTGGCCATTGGTCTTGCACAACAATCCTGCGCGTTCAAATCCGCAAAAAGACTCAAAGCAAAATTCGTCGGCGCCGCCCGCCAGAATCGCAGTTTGTCCCCGATAGCGGACCAGGTCAGCAGCATAGCCCAGCGCCATAAGTCCTGAAGAACTCCCGCAGGCAACGGTGGAGTTGATGCCGCGCAAATTGTGCCAGATCGCGGTTTGGCCGGCCGCTGCGTTGAGCACCGTATTGGCGAAATCCAGCGGGCTTACGCAGGCAGGCCCCTGAGTCAAGCCGCGCCGGTCGAATTCCGAAATCGTATGGGCGCTGCCGAACATAGTGCCCAGTACCAGCCCTATGTCATGGTTCCCCAGCCGTTCAGCAGTCCACCCGCTATTCGCCAACGCCAGTTTCGCGGCTGCTGCCACGATGCGTCCGGTGCGATCCAGTGGACGCAAAGATTTGCTATTCAAGTATGATTCGGGTTGAAACGAACCGATGCTCCCGCCCTGCGTGCAAGTAACATCATTCAGTTTGCCATGCTCAAGGCGGTAGGAAGCCTGCTCGCCTTTACAAAGGGCGGAGTGGAGTGCTTGCGGCGAGTCCCCCAGCGAAGTGATAACACCCATCCCCGTGATTGCTACTCGTTTTGTCATTCCAGTTCCGTAGTCTTTTGTTTAAGCCGCACATGCAGTAAAAATCACGGAAGAATTATTGCCGCCAAAAGCATAAGCATTGTTCATAGCAACCCGCACGTTACACTTGCGCGCGACGTTCGGCACATAGTCAAGGTCACATTCGGGATCCTGGTCCCGGAGGTTCATCGTAGCCGGGATTTGATGGTGAGTGATGGCCAAGGCACACACGGCCGCTTCAATGGCAGAGGCGGCCCCCATGGTGTGCCCGAGCATGGATTTAATGGAACTGATCGGAACTTCATAAGCCAGGTCACGGAAAGTTTTTTTTACGGCAATCGTTTCCAGGCGGTCGTTGGTCGGCGTGCCTGTGCCGTGGGCGCTGATGTAGTCCACCTCTTCTGCCGCGATGCCGCTGTGGTGTAAGGCCATCGAAATGGCACGGGCCGCTCCTTCTCCCTGGGGATGGGCCGCGGTCATGTGGTGAGCATCGCAGGAAAGACCGTAACCCGCGACCTCGCAATAGATGTGGGCGCCGCGTGCAACGGCTTTCTCTTTTGTCTCTAGAACCAGCATGGCCGCACCTTCCCCCGGCACCATGCCTTTGCGATTACGGTCGAACGGCTGGCATATCTCCGGAGCAATCGCTCCCAGCCGGGCAAATCCTGAATAGGTGATGCGAGAAAATGAATCGGCCCCGCCCGCCAGCATGAACTCCGCTTTGCCGGTCCGCAACACGTCACTGGCATGGGCGATGGCGTAATTTCCAGCCGCGCAAGCCGTGGGAATCATCATGATCTCGCCGCCAAGTCCTAGCTCCGTAGCTACATGTCCTGGAACCACATGGCACGGATAGCCGGTAATGAACTCATCACCAAGCGTAGAGAGAGTGCCCTGGACATAGCGATCATCTAAGCGCTCGATATAGTGCGGTTCTCCCGACGTGGTGCCGAGGCAAACCCCGGTCCGCTCTTTATTGATATTGTTCAGGTCAAGGTGCGCGTCGGCGAGCGCCAGGCGGGCCGCAGCAATTGCCAATTGAGACGACCGCCCAATCGACTCCACACTGAGCCGATGCACGTAGTTTTCCGGCTTGAAATTCAGGATTTCCGCGCCCAGATGAACAGTGTATGCGCGGGTGTCGAAGCTCTTGACCGGTCCGAACCCGCACTTGCCCGCCAGCAGCGAGTTCCAGAATTCCTCGCGCCCGGTCCCAATCGAGGTCACCATGCCCATTCCGGTAACCACGACCGCGGAATGATCCCTTAAGCCACCGCCACGCACATCCGCCTCTTTACCAGTGAGACCGTGTCTTCCACGGTCCGGATTGAAGACAGCTCTTCATCATTTGCCTGAAACTTGAATTGGCTTTCTACGTTCACGGCAATTTCAAGAATGGAAAGCGAATCCAACTTGAGATCGTCGATGAACGATGCGGAATCCGAAATAGTGGCCGCGTCAATGCCGGTCACCTGATGAATAGCTTGCTTGATGATCGCCTTGATTGTCTCGACATCCATGGGTCTTCAGCTCCGGTCGGAAATACGAGTTCCTGCAAGATAGTAGGTTTCGAATGTAGATGTAACTCTTAAAACGAAATGCTCGTTCACAAAAAAAACTACGATCTGCAGGTTTCAAACGAGTGAGACAACCAATAAGCCTAAATTTGCGCAGATACTAGCTGTCAGCGCTATAAATAAAGTGCCAATTTGGAACGTAAAAGGATTTGTCTCTAGGACGGGAGGTTGAAAATATTAATAATATATTAACGAGTTTTAAGCGGAGAGTGGGATCTATAACGTTGCACTGGTTTA
>DASZFK010000553.1:0-5579 GCA_035939855.1 Candidatus Angelobacter sp. | reverse complement strand
ACGAACGGGTCAAGCTTGCCTTCCCATGCCTGGTAAAAAAACTTCATGAAGTCATCGCCGCACTCGTAGGCAAGCACGGGATTATGAAGATGCACTTTCGGAAGGCCCGGGATTGCGCCCAGCAAAACATCTTCAACGCTGGGTTGCGTGGCTGCGGTGATTGAAACTGAATCTCCATCACAGCCGAGACCGGCTGTGATCCAGACTATGTGTACCTCCTTAACGGGAGACTCGCGTTGAGTTACTCGACCGTACGGAACCGTTGCTGTTCCCATAGCTGGATCGCTCCTTTTTGATAAAGTGATTCGTTAACCCGTCCTCAGATCACAAACGAGCTCAGACCGTTTAGAGGCGTTTCTGTGGCAAAGCAGATTACTAACTAAAAAACTGATCGTCGAAATCGGTTCTTAGCATCGACCTATTGAGCAATGGTGACAAGAGCATGACCCCTGTTTTAATTGTCAAAGAAATTCCTACAAAACAGATCAGGGATTCCCCTACCTCCCCGGGAAGGCAAAGTCCGAGGGATTTTCGGATGAAAGGAGGCGGTAATTAAAGAAAACCTGCAGCTGTTTCGGTTGCGTTAGGAGGTTACCTGTAGTTTGACAAAATTGCGCTCGCTTTTGCCGCCGGAACTGCTTTTACCGACTTCCGCTTAGGCGGTTTTCTCCCGCACATTCCATTGCACCGCGTGCTGCACCAGTTCCCGCACACTACGCAGCGATAATTTCTCCTTGATGTGCGCCTGATACGATTCGACGGTTTTTACACTTAAGTGCAGCTCATCGGCGATTTCGCGGGTCCCGTGGCCAGCTCCGATCAGCCGGAAAACTTCGAGCTCGCGGTCAGTAAGCTCGGCGATCGACGAATGCTCTGAAGGATTCGCGCCGCGAACATAGTGCCGCTGCATGCTGTTGGCGATCCGGTCGCTCACGTAAATTTCACCGCTAAGAATCCGCCGCAGAGCGACCAAAACTTTCTCAGTCGCCTCCTGCTTCATGATGTAGCCGTTCGCTCCCGCGCGTAATGCCCGCTCTGCGTAAACCGACTCGTCGTGCATCGAAAGAATCAGCACCGGCAGACTGGGGACTTTCATCCGCACATGCTTGAGAAGTTCCAGGCCATCCGGACCATGTAGTGAGATATCCACGATAATGATGTCCGGTTTCATGGCCGGAATGGCCTGCAAAGCCGAGTGCATTTCCTCCGCCTCACCGCAGACTGCAAGGTCGGGCTCCTGATTGATCAGCAGGGTCAGTCCCTGGCGCACAATGGGATGATCATCCACAAGGAACACAGTCTTCTTATTTAATTTGTGGTTCTGGAACTGCCTAGCGATCATGCGTATCCCCTTTTAGCGCGCCCTTGTCCCTATCCTTGATCTTTATCTTTTTCGGTAGGAAACACACAGGTGACAGTGGCCCCGCGTGTAGCGTTACTTTCTATCTTAAGAGATCCGCCAATCATGCGGGCCCGGTAGTTCATGATCTGCAGGCCCATGCCGGATTGGTTTGGGGTGGTTTCGGGGAGCCCTGGGCCATCATCTTCGATGCTCAAAGTCCCGAATTCGTCATTGGTAGTGAGGCTTATCGTGATGTCCTGGCTCTTACCATGCTTAATGGCATTGTTCACGGCCTCCTGTGCAATGCGATAAAGATGGGTGGATACGTTTGTGTCCCGGATAAGGACCGGCTGGTCGCAACGGAAACGGCACGAGATGCCGAACAAGTCTTCCACTTCCGCTGCCCACCTCTTAAGCGCGCCCATTAAGCCTTGAGCATCGGAAACCACCGGATGCAGTCCGTGCGCCAGTTCTCTGGTCTTGTTGATGGCTTCGTTGACCAGCTTTACGATCCTGTCCGCATCTGCTGCCTCCGCCAACCCCTTCTCGCGGAGCTTTTGCTGCTGCACTTTGCTCATGAATGCTATGCCGGTCAGATGTTGCCCTAGTCCATCGTGCAGGTCCTGTCCGATCCGGCGCTGCTCTTCCGCGGTAATTTCCAGAATCGCTTTTTCCAACCGTTTCCGTTCAGTGATATCGATTCCAGTCGCAATAATGTAAGCAGGCGTTCCACCTTCTCCGGGAAGAATCGTGCTGGACCACGCGATCAGCCGGCGGGTGCCATCGCGCGCCACCCAGGAAGTCTCATAATCTTTGGCGTTGTTTTCCGCCCGCAACTGTTCGACGATAACTTTGAAGCGCTGAGCTTCCTCGGGAACAATGCACAAATTCCAGAAATATTTCCCCTCAACCTCGGCCAAAGAATATCCCGAGACTTCCTCGCAAGCCCGGTTGAAACGGATGATGCGGCCCTGAGAGTCGAGAACGACGATCAGCGCTCCAACGGTATGAAGAATCGCGGAAACCACATTGCGCTCTTCCTGCAGGGCCTCTTCGGTCCGTTTCAGATCCGTGATATCAAAAGCGATCCCGTGGATGAACCACGGCCGGCCATCCTTCCGGCGAATCATCTTTGCTTCGCAATGGAACCAGACCACCTTGCCATCTCTCGCAATCACGCGATACGCGGAGCGGAGTGACGTGCCTGAAAGAAACATCTGCGCTGCTTCGAGACTCCAGCGTTGCTTATCGTCGGGATGAATCTGCTGATACCAGCGGATGGGGTCCTCGAGCCATTCTTCCTGCGAAAAACCTAAAGTCGTCTCGATTTGAGGACTGACGTAGGCTTCACCGATTCCCCGGTCCAGATGCGCCATGAACACCACAGCCGGAATCTGTTCCACCAGAGCGCGGTAGATAGCGCCGACATTCGGCAATTGCTCCGCTGGCACTTCTTTCCGATCGTGCCCATTGGAGGATTGGTCAAAAGAGTTGTTGAGAAATACGGCAGCAAGGTCAAGAAGAAGGGTTTCTGCGTCGGCAGGACTGATAGGCTTGCCTGCGTCCCACACAGGGTAGGGTTTTTGTTCAGGCGATTCGGTGATAGGCCTGGAACCCATGCTAGACCCTCAAGAAATCATGCCATTGCACGAGCATCGCTGCGTGGGAGAATCCATACGCAATTCTACGTGGTCGGCTTCAGAGTTTTACGGCGCCAACTCGGCTCCTTGTTTAATGACGCCTGCGTAAACCTGCGCAGGGCATGGATCGCCCGTCCGTAGGTCATCACAGCGCTGGATGACAACAACGAACCGGGCGGTTGGTCCATAAACGGCATAAATTTATCCGGAAATCCTGGCATCGTGCACCCGATGCAGATGCCTCCGATGTTGGGACAACCCCCGATCCCTCCCATCCAGCCTCGCTTGCCAACGTTGCACTGGACGACCGGTCCCCAGCATCCCAGCTTCACGATGCAAAGCGGCGAACCGTACTCCTCGGCGAACTCTCCCTGCTCGTAATACCCTCCGCGATCGCATCCCTCGTGCACGGTTGCGCTGAAAAGCCATTCTGGACGGAGTGCTTCGTCGAGCGGGATCATGGGAGCGCGCCCGGCGGCCATATGAAGAAGATAGAGCAGCGTCTCCATGAAGTTGTCAGGCTGCACAGGACATCCCGGCACACACACGATCGGGATACCGGCGGTCGATTTCCACTGCCAGCCAAGGTAATCGGGCAGGCCCATACAGCCGGTAGGATTTCCCTCCATGGCGTGAATACCACCGTAGGTTGCGCATGTTCCTGCCGCAAGGACGGCCCAGGCCCGGGGCGCGAGCCGGTCAATCCACTCGCAGGTAGTGATGGGCTGGCCCGTTTTCTGATCGGTGCCCAGGGAAGCCCAGTAGCCTTCCTTCTTATTGTTCTCGTTTGGAATCGATCCTTCAACCACCAGAATGAAGGGCGTCGAATTGCCTTCGGCGGCAAGGTGGAAATGCCTCAGAAAGTCGTCCCCGTTCTCAAGCGCGAGGAAGGGATTGTAAAAATGGACCTTGGGGATCCAGGGCATTTGTCCGAGGACGATATCTTCAATACTCGGCTGCATGGCTGCGGTTATGGCAATGGTATCGCCATCACACCCCAGACCTGCCGTGATCCAGAGGACTTCGATCTCGGAAATCGATTCTGCCCCATTGCCCCGAATCGTTGTCGACTCAGTCATACGACCGCAGCTCCGAGGGAATGGATGTACTGGTCGTACATCCGACTGGACCCCGCTCCAGCTGCGTATTCTACAGATTTTCCAATGGGACGATTGGCTTAAATTAGTGACGATTGGCTCAACTAATAAGTGGGACGCGCCCGGCCCGTAGGCGAATTTGGAAGCAGGAGCAAGCAAGAGCACTTGGCCCGGAGCAAGACGAGTCAGTGGCTGCGCAGGAATAGTAAAGCACGTGGAGAACCAAGGGGCCCGCAATCCGCCAGATTACATCTTGCTGATCTTCATGTATCTCCAGGAGTCTCGCAAAGACACTGCAAATACGTACCCCGCGAACAGCAGGCCCGCGGTTCCGATCAGATTTCGCAGAACTTTAAATGTAGTCACATGTCCTCCTTCAGCCAGATATGGCATGAGGATTTGATGCTGCTAATGCCCAAAAGGAAGGCTTTTAAAGTATGGAGCTTAACGCGCGATTTCCCCTGCCGTGAAAAGGCGCACTACGACCGCTGGGCTACCAAATATTCTGCGAAATCGGGCAACCGGACCGGCCCCCTATTTCGGCTCGGGCGCCGGGGCGAGTACAATTACGCGACCGCCCAAAACCTGCAGCCGCCTGGGGGACTCACTGTGGGGGCGTTGCCCAAACATCAAGCGGGCCCGCGACCGACCCTGGTCGAAATTCGTCCGATGCAAGACCGCCCAATTGAAGAACGCCTCCAGCTCGTCATCGATATTATTCCCTGCCTGATTTTCCGAGCCAGGCCTGACGGGTCATTTGATTACATCAACCAGCGCTGGCTGGATTTTACAGGATTCAAACTGCAAGACGTGCAGGGCTGGGGCTGGCGTGCTGCCCTTCATCCTGAGGATGTGGGAGAGGTGATGAGAAGGTGGCGTTCGGGTTTGGCCACTGGCGAGCCCTTCGAAAATGAGGCGCGGGTACGGCGTCTTGACGGAACCTACCGCTGGTTTCTGCTTCGTAACGTACCTCTGCGTAATGAGCAGGGAAATATCGTCCAGTGGTACGGAACCGGTCACGACATTGAGGAATTAAAACAAGGCGAGGATCGCCTGCGAATCGTGGTCGACACGACTCCCGCGCTGCTTCATACGGCTCGTCCCGATGGTGACGTAGATTTCTTCAACAAGAGGATGTTGGATTATCTCGGCCTCACTCTGGAAGACTTACGCGGCTGGCGCTGGACAAGCGCAATTCACCCGGACGACGTCGACGAAATAGTGAGCAAGTGGCGGTCCTCTTTGGCGACTGGCGACCCCTTCGAGTGCGAAGCACGCGTGCGCCGAGCTGATGGGGAATACTGCTGGCAGATCCATCGGAAAGTCCCGCTGCGTGACGAGGCGGGGAACATCATTAAGTGGTTCGGCTCTAGTATCGATGTGGAAGAGCAGCACCGGGCACGAGCGGCTTTGGAAAAGGCCTTTGACGAGATCAAGACGCTAAAGGATCAGCTCTACCATGAAAACCTCGCGCTGAAAGAGGAGATCGACCAGGCGTCG
>DASZFK010000552.1:0-6632 GCA_035939855.1 Candidatus Angelobacter sp. | reverse complement strand
AAATGGGAACGGGAGAAAGGCAAGGAATCAGATTCCAGAGGCGCTTATATCACGAGCCGTGTCGCGTCCGTGTGCATTTGGGCGCTTGCCTTTGCGCTTATAGGGTTTTGGTGGGTTTTATTCAGCAGTGACCCGACCCATTATGGCTTCTTCTTTGCCTATCGCACTGTACACCTGGCCACCGGCGTCTCGCCGTTTACACCCCTGCTGCCACTGTTCATCGCAATCTACGCCTGGACCGTCTTTGAGGTGTGGCGCTTGCGCTTTAACAACCAGGTTCGGCCAAGACTGGCTGTGCATCCTCCGTTTCCGGGCGCTGTTACCGAAGGACCTATTGCGGCCGCCGTCAATCGATACTTTCTGGACCGCAATTACCTCCTATCTTTCACCCTGATCTACCTGGTCTGGCTCGCATTCTTCGACCTCAGGCATCCATTTCAATTGTTCGAGCGGCGGCCATTCGGATGGATTTATGAAATCCTGTTCTGCCTGGTGATGGCCCTTATGCTCTCCGCAGGGTTCCGCTTCGGCCAGATCTGGTCAAAGCTCAAAGACCTGCTCAACGAACTGGAGCGTTCGCGAATCCGGTTGGCCTTCAGCCGCCTTAAAGGGTTTAGTTGGTCTCCCATCTGGCGGCCTGGCGGTAGAGCGGTCGAGTGGGTCAACATGGCGCGCTCCTTTGAAGCGCTGCGATACATTGCCGTTTGCGGAGAAACGGATGTTCCACAACGAAAAGGAATCGACGCTCTTCAGAAGACTATTGAAGATGTTCAGTCGAAGCTTCAACAAGTGGAGAACACGCTGGCGGAAATTGGAATTCGGGACTCAGTGCAACCCGAACTGCAAGAGATTCGTTCGACCATAGAAAATATTCGTGTTCGCCTGACGGCAGGCCATGCGCACGAATCATTGCAACAAAAAGCAGTTGCGGCGCAATCGACTCTTCAGGACCTGTTGCAGTTTCCCGAAGAGTACGGTTCCAGCGCAACCGTGCAATTTGCCTTATTAAGGCTTCATTCGCAGTTGCGAGCCATCCATGGAGCGCTGGCGCTTCTGGATGCTCCCGTGTTGACACAGGAAAAAACTGGCGACATCATCGAAGTAACCGCCCTGCTTCGCAGCCGGAAGGTTTCTTCTCCTCTCATCCATAGCCTTCGCGAGTATCGGCGATTCCTGAAAAACCCAACCAGCGATGACTCGCTGGCCGAAGCCTTCTCCGATCTCGAACGATCATTTGGAGAGGTACAGGCTGTGCTGGCGACCACGCTCAGCGCAATTTTGGAGATTTTGCAGGATCATTGGGCTACGCAATGCCCGGAGCTGGTGGAGGGCGAGGAATTGGAAAAAGATGACAAGCAGGTCACGGTTTATTGCCAAGCTGAAGAGACCAATGAGGAAGAACAACACGTTCGCCGACTCGAGGAGTTCGTTGCCCTCCGCTATGTGGCATTTATTCGCGGCGCGCTGGGACACATGAGGCACCTGCTTATCTTCCTGGGACTCTCATTCAGCCTGGTGTTGATCTCGCTCAATATTTATTCATTTGAGCCACACCAATCTTTGATCTGGTCCTTCACGGCAATCTTCGTGGCCATCGGCTTTACCGTTGTCGTAGTGCTTATGCAGGCCCATAAAGATCACATTCTCAGCCGTATCACCGGCACTACGCCCAATGAACTCGGCATCGCGTTCTACATCAGAATCATCTCGTTTGGCGCGGCCCCGTTGCTTACCTTGCTGGCCACCCATTTCCCCGCGATTGGGCGATATCTTTTGTCATTCCTGCAGCCGGGATTGGAGGCATTGAAATGAAAGATCTGTCACTTATTTTTTGGTTCCCGGCGGCTTTTCAGGGAACGCTACGGTGACATCGCGGTTTGCCAGCCTGTAGGTCAGATCGGTCAATCGGCTGACTTTCTGGCGCTGCAGTTGCTCGTATTCGCGAGTCAAGGCGTTCCCGGCTTGGATAAGCGCCTGGCCAAGGTTCCTCTTCAATCTCGTCCACGTTCCGGGAGTCCCCAGCGCTTCTTGATAGCGGGAATCTCCAGTCTTCTGCTCAAGATAACGGGCGAACAGATGAATCGCATGTTGGTGTTCAGTAGGCTCTTGTTTTTCCAGTTCAGGCCGGGAAGGAATCAGCTTGTTGTAGGGCACACGAATGAATGGAACGATGTCGTCGGGCAGTTTGGATTCCCTCAGCGCAACCGCGATACTGTTTGCCGCCGCAGTTCGGTTGCCCAATGCATTTGCCGGTCCCAGGCTCCATGTTTCGATCAAATACTTCAACAGGCTGGTATGGTCAAAAAGAGTGTGCTCTACGCGTTTGCCTACCCACGGTGAAACCAGCAACGCCGGCACGCGCAGCCCGAACTGGTCGAATGCATAATTTTCCTGCTGGTCATCAGGAGGTATCGCCGGAGGGGGCGCGACGTGATCATAGAATCCGCCATGCTCGTCGAAGACGATCACCAGGAGCGTGCTGTTCCAAAGTTCGTCATTGGAGCGAATGGCGTTGTAGACATCGCCAATGAGTTTTTCTCCTTTCATCACATTGTGCGTTGGATGATCGTCATTCTGATCCTGGCCAAAATACTTGGGCTCGATCAAGACGAACTCAGGAAACGTCGATTCGTCCTCAACATCCTCTTCAAAAAATTTGTCAATATGGTGATAGTTGATGATGTTCCCTGGGGAAAGCTGGTGCAACAAAAGCCAGGAATTGGGGAAATCGTAAAAATAGACTTTCCAGCGCCGGCCATTCTCGTTTAACAGGTCAAAAATCGTACGCTGTAATTGGTGGATATACCATAACGGATTCAAGTCTTGCCGCGTCGTTTGTGGCATATCGACCCGGCCGTTGGAAGTGCCGGATAGAGCGAAAAAACGGTTGGGCCAGGTGGGGCCTGGAAGGGACGAAAACCATCGATCGCAGATGGTGAAATTTTGGGCAAGCGCGTGCAGCGCAGGAAGTTTTCCCAGTCCGTAATATCCCATGATCTCCTGGCGATCTTCCGTGGTGCTGTTTGGATATGCCTGGGAGAAATTCAAGACAAACCCGCTGTTCCCATCTTTTAATTGCACGGCTACGCTCTCAAGATCATGGCGAGGGTCGAACCTCGTCTGCAGTTCATCGGTTTCTTTTTGCCAAAAGGAAACTCCGTCTTTATCGTTGTTGCTCCGTGGATGGGCTGGATCGACTCCATCCACTTCCGGATTCAAGGCTTGCAGGCAGCCAAGCATCTGATCAAATGATCGATTTTCGAGCATCAGGAGAACAACGTGGCGAATAGGACTTTCAGGGGACATTCGTTTCTTGCCTTGGTTTGGATTTTATTGTTGATGGTAATCGGTAACATGACTAAAGTCCATCGACCTAAGGACCGTGACGACGTTGGCATTCGGTCAGTATGATGAAGTAGAAATAAGTTACATTTCCTGCTCCCCATGCAACTTATTGCAGATACCAAACTCGTCTTTTCAGCGCAGCACTTTCCAACTTCAACCCCCATCTTGGATGTTCTTCGCCCCTTGCCGATGCGGCAGCGCGATCGGCTGAGCACAGGCTCCTATTTTCTCATCAGCAGCGCCATCATCCTGGGAGTGAGTGAAATATATCTCCTGCGCTACTTTGCAGATTCCATCGCCGCGACCCAATCAGGCCAGGTTTTAGCGATAGCATTCTTTCTACTACCGTGCTTTGCGTTTCTGGCTGCCATTGCCACCCACGAAGCGGGTCACCTGATCGCCGGCCGGCTGGTGGGATTTGAGGCGGTCAGAATCAAGATCGGCCCGTTTTCTTTTACCGCTGACCAAGGGCGTCAGAAGCTTCGCTGCGAAGAGATTCTGCCGTTGGGATTTGCTGTCCTTAAACCCAAGAGTAATGATCGTCTTCAACGCCGACTTTTCTATCTCGTACTAGGCGGCCCCTTGGCCAACCTGCTCTTGCCTTTGTTGCTGGAATCTGTTTTCTATTTGCTTCCGGTTCATTGGGGACCAGGATATTTTCTTGCCGGCTTCAGCGTACACGTGTTTTCCGTTGTCGCCCTGCTGTTTGGCATCGCGTCTCTATTACCTGACACCAATGCCAACGGCAACTTCACCGATGGAGCACGGATCGTTATGCTCCTCAAAAACGACCTGCGGGCGGCCCGCTGGTTGGCCATCATCCAATTGCAATTGGCCCTGAATCAAGGGGAGCATCCGCGCAATTGGGATGAAGACCTGGTCAACCGCGCGGTCGCAGTCAAAGACGATTCTTTAGACACCGTAGTTGCCAATTGGCTGGGCTATCTCTGGGCGGCAGGACACCAGCAGTTGGCCCGCGCCACCAAGTACCTCAACAACGCGCTCGCAGTCATGGGATCGTCACCCAGCAGCTTGCGCGATCAGTTGTTTCTGGAGGCTGCGGTCTTTCAAGCCTGGTATCGCAATAGTCCCACGAAAGCCCAGTTCTGGATTTCCCAAATTGGTCATAAAGGTTCTCTTTCGCCACTGCAAAACATGCGATTAGAGATTGCTCTGCTGTGGGCTCAAGGGCGTTCATTCGTGGCCTGGGAAAAATTGGCTGAATATCTTGAGCGCGTGCGTGAATTGCCACCATCATCGGTTCGTGATCTCGCCGAGAGAGGCGTTCTGGACTGGAAAGCGCAAATGGAATCCCGCATGGTAGCCGGTGCTTGGGCAACCATGACGGCGTTGCAGGAAGAGTCATCGCCAGAGTTGCCAAGCGAAGAAAGTGCGCCGATGACTGAGGCGTACTGAGTTCGAAATTGGTTAATTGAGTAATTTGGTAATTGGGTAATGAAAGTCGTAGCTTACCTCCAACTACTCATTTACCAAATTACCCATTTACCCAATCCCTCCGGATTTTGTTCTCAAAAACCATGCATGGTACCATCGCCTCGTGGCCACTTCAGCAAAATCTGGGAGGAGAATAGCACGTCGCTCCGCGAGTCGAGTTGATGGCAAGCCGCATGAAACCGGCAAGCAACTGGTTGTAATTACGGGCATGTCAGGCTCCGGTAAGGCTTCGGTCCTCAAAGCCTTTGAAGACCTTGGATACTACTGCGTGGATAACCTTCCCATTGAGTTGATTCGCCGTTTTGCGGAATTAGCGAAGCAGTCACCGGAAATCGAAAAGGCTGCCTTGGTCGTGGACATTCGCGAAGGCGATCAGCTTCAGAAGCTGCCTGTCATCATCCGCTCAATTAAGAAACAAGTCCATACCACCGTGCTTTATCTGGAGGCCGACGACGATGCCCTTCTCCGCCGTTTCAGCGAAACGCGCAGGCCGCATCCACTGGGCAAAGAAGCGACGGTGAAGATGGCCTTGGCCAAAGAGCGAAGGCTCCTGCGACCGATCCGGGCGATGGCCAACCTGGTGGTCGATAGTTCCAAATTCAATGTTCATGAACTTCGCGCCCACATTACGGAAAAATTCCTATTGGGCACGACCGACAAGAACATCCTGATCTCCTGTGTCAGCTTTGGCTATAAGGCCGGAGTGCCTCTTGAAGCCGACCTGGTCTTCGACGTTCGTTTCTTGCCCAACCCCCATTTTGTTCCGGCCTTTCGTCATTTGACCGGACGCCATCCGCAGGTCGCAAAATACATTCGTTCATTTCCGCAGACGCAGGAATTCATCCAGCGCATCTCTGAGCTGCTCATCTATTTGATTCCTCACTACGTCCGTGAAGGCAAGAGTTATCTCACGATTGGCCTGGGCTGCACTGGGGGACAACATCGCTCGGTCCTGATTGCTGAAGAAGTGAAAAAACAATTAGCGAAAGCTGGATATAGAGTCAAAGTCACCCACCGCGATAGTCCCAAAGGTTAAAGCAATTGTTTTCGGTACGAGTGAACTCGTATCCTTTCTAGAACTCCATCCATTGATCGACAAAGAAAATATCGGCAGCCTCGAATGCATGAAAGGGCGTGTGAGTTCTTCGGCCAAAGAACGGCCTCAGAATGACAGAGGCGGATATTTTGGCAAATGAAATGATCGTTTAGTGCCTTTGTTAGAGGCTCTCCGATACTTCAAATATCTTCTTGATCCCATCAGAGATGACTTTTTTTGCCGGCCAATCCAGATAGTTCAAGTCGTGGTCGTGGTCCTTAAAGATGAAATATTGCAGGTTCGTCTTGTGGGCCTTAACAAACCTTTCATGCAGATCGTAAACACCTTCAACCGGAACATTGATATCGTCTTCTCCATGAAAGATGTAAACAGGAATATTCACCCGCAATAGCCTGGATTTGTTCGGCTCCAACACGAAGTGTTCTTTGAGCCACGCAGTTGTGATCCGAAAATAATTGTTCCAGATCCAGCCGTCATCCTGTTTTTCGACCGCGTTCAAAATCGCGTTGTAACGCGCGTGGTTGAGAATTCCGAAATCCTCTGCTGTTATCTTGCCGTCTTTGTTTGCGTCCAGTTGTTCGAAAGGCGCATCTTTGAAGAGCGCAGCCCTCATCTTGGCCGGTACGTTGTCTTTTGATTCGTACTCTTCTTTGCTGATGATGTGATCGTTGTTGGTGTCGAAATATTTTCCAATGGCCCTCATGGAAGACTCGCCGGAGTTCTGCCATTTGATCACGTCAAAGAGGTTATCGTTTGCATAGCCCGCAAGCAGCAG
>DASZFK010000551.1:0-5351 GCA_035939855.1 Candidatus Angelobacter sp. | reverse complement strand
GCACAGGCATTGAAGATCCAAACAGTGTTGAGGTGCTTGCGGGTTTAAGGCCAGGGGACCGGGTTATTGTCGGCAATTTGGGAACTTACCAGCCAGGGCAACTTATCGATCCAAAACCAAGCAGTATGGAGTCCGCCACCGCCAAAGTTGGAGGGGAGCAGTAATGTCTGGTTTTGCGATCAAGTATCCCTTCTTCATCATCATGGCGTGCCTGATCATTTTGGTGGTTGGAGCAACGACCGTGGCGCGCATGCCCGTAGATTTGTTCCCCGATATCAACATTCCTGTGGTAGTGGTTGCGACCTTCTACTCGGGAATGCCTCCAGAGCAGATCGAAGCCGACATTACAGGGCGATTTGAGCGATTCTTTACGCTGGGCAGCGGCATCGATCATCTTGAGTCGAGGTCTCTGCCGGGCGTGAGCCTGATCAAGATCTATTTTCAGCCAGGCAGCGATCAAAATGCCACTGTCAGCACCATCTCCAACCTGGCGATGGCCAATCTGCGGCGTCTTCCACCCGGAACTCTTCCGCCCGTCGTGCTGAAGTTTGATGCCTCAAGCCTGCCCGTATGCCTGATCACGTTGAAGGGGGAAGGGCTGAGCGAGACGCAGTTGCGCGATCTTGGCCAATACAATGTGCGCAACCAGGTGGCCAATGTGCATGGAGCATCTGTGCCTCAACCGTTTGGCGGCAAATACCGGCAGATCCAGGTTTATGTGGATCCGGTCAAGCTCCAGGCCCATCAATTGAGCTTGATGGATGTCGTTCGCACCGTCAACGACTCCAACATGATTCTGCCAGCCGGCGATGTGCGCATCGGCCCTAAAGACTTCAACATCTATACCAACAGCCAATTGCCAACCACCGAAGAGATCAATCGCCTTCCGTTAAAAACGGTAGGCGACGCCTCAGTCTTAGTAGGGGATGTAGGACGCGCCATGGATGCACAGCAGATCCAGAACAGCATTGTGCGCGTCGACGGGCAAAGATCGGTGTACCTGCCTGTACTTAAACAAGGCGGGGACAGCAACACGATTGCTATTGTGAACGGCATCAAGGACGCCATGGGCGATCTTTCCGATGTTCCGAAAAGCCTGGTCGGAAAGGTGGTATTTGACCAGTCGACCTACGTGAAAACGGCCATCAAGAACCTGGGTAGCGAAGGTGGGATTGGTTTGGTGCTCACCGCCCTCATGATCCTGATTTTTCTTGGCAGCGCGCGTGGGACGGTGGCGGTCATGTTGTCGATCCCTCTGTCGGCGCTGGCGACCTTTCTGGCTCTGAATATCGGAGGCGGCACGATCAATACTATGGTGCTAGGCGGGCTGGCTCTGGCTTTTTCACGATTGATCGACAACTCCGTAGTGGTGCTGGAAAATATTTTTCGTCACCTGGAGATGGGCGCGTCTCCCCGGGAGGCCGCCGAAAAGGGCGGACGTGAAGTGGCACTCCCGGTACTGGCAGCCACTTTTACAACAGCAATCGTGTTCTTTCCTGTGGTGTTTCTATACGGAGTGAGCCGCTTCCTGTTTACGGCACTGGCGCTGGCTGTGGTCTTATCGCTGTTTGCTTCGTACCTGGGAGCCATGACGGTTGTGCCTCTCTTCTGCGCCAAGTTCATCGGCGTGAGGGAAGCTGACGAGGAGAGCGGGCACGACCGCCGAAAATCTCTTTTTGGTCACTTTGTGCATTGGTTCAACCGGGGGTATAGCGGCATGTTGAATCAATACGACAGAGCTGTGGGGAAAACCCTTCTCCGGCCGGCGGCGACGGTCCTGGGTGTTCTCGGAATCTTTCTTTTCACGCTGTCACTCTATCCGCTCCTGGGCATATCTTTCTTTCCTCGCACCGACCCTGGACAATTCATGATTAACCTTAAAGCTCCGACCGGAACCAGAATTGAATTGACCGATCAGTATGTGCGGCGCGTGGAGAGCGAGATACGTGAAGTTGTGCCGCCGGAAGATCTGGGCATCATTGTCTCCAACATCGGCGTACAGCCTGGTTTCTCGTCCATGTACACCAGCAATTCCGGCCAGCACACGGCAACCGTGCAGGTGAGCCTTAAAGAAGGACATAAGACAGGAAGTTATGAGTACATGAGCCGGGTGCGCAAGAAGATTACTGATGATCTTCCCGAACTTGCCGATTACTTTCAATCGGGAGGCCTGGTGGATGCCGTGATCAATCTTGGCCTCCCTGCTCCTATCGACATCCAGGTCAGCGCGAATAGTCTGCACGACGCGTACTCCACCGCTCAAGATATTGCCCGCCAGGTGCGGGAGGAAAAGGGAGTGAGCGACGTGCTGATTCCGCAGGACCTTGATTATCCGTCCTTGCGTTTGGATGTCAATCGAGAGATGGCGTCGCGGCTCGGTCTTTCCTCGCGCGAGGTGGTTGATAATGTCATTACCGCCCTGGCTTCCAACCAGATGATTGCGCCCAGTTATTGGGTTGATCCCAAGAGCGGCAACGACTACATGCTTACTGTGCAATATCCTGACGCGCAAGTCCAGTCGATGGCGGACCTGAAGCAAATTCCCTTGCGGGCAAGCAATGGAATCAATACCACCCAACTCAGTGCGGTCACCGACATCAAGATGATCGAAGCTCCCACCGAGGTGGACCATTACCAACTGAAGCGCGTGATTGATGTGTATGTTTCACCTTCGGGAGAAGACCTGGGGTCGCTTGCCAACCGGGTTGACAAGATCATTGCCGGGACAAAGGTTCCAGCAAATGTTCGTATTAACGTGCGCGGCTCGGTCGAAGGCATGAGACAGTCCTTTAAGAGCTTCGGCCTGGGCTTGATCCTCTCGATCGTGCTTGTTTATCTGATCCTGATGGCGCAGTTCGCCTCGTTTGTGGATCCACTCATCATCCTGCTGGCCATTCCGCCGGGCATCACGGGCGTGATTGTGTTTCTACTGATGACGCATACCAGCCTCAATGTCATGTCGCTGATGGGCGTGATCATGATGAGCGGGGTGGTAGTTTCCAACAGCATCTTGATTGTGGATGTGACGCGAGTGTTGCGCAAGGAAGGGAGGCCCATCAAGGAAGCGGTCGCCACCGCATGCCGGCTGCGTCTTCGTCCTATTCTGATGACCTCGCTGGCGACCATTCTGGGCCTCATCCCTATGGCGCTCGCGTTTGAAGCGGGCAGCGAACAATATGCGCCACTGGCCCGCGCCGTCATTGGCGGACTCACGGTATCGGTGATCGTTACGGTGTTTCTGGTGCCAGCCGCATATCTGATCGTCCATCGCCGTGAAGAATCGGGCGCTGGGAACGTTGAGGCAAAACCGCAATCATGATAGCCAGGCCACCGTTCCCATGGTTTTTCTACTTGGTCCTGTGTGTCTGCGGAAACGCAAACGCGCAGGGTGCTCAGCCACCCCAACCTTCAGTCACCCAATTGACGCTGAAACAAGCTGAACAACAGGCGCTCAAGAACAATCCCCGAATTTCGTTGGCCAAGCTCCTGGCGTTGGCGGAAGGGCAGGTCGTCCGAGAAGTTCACTCTGCGGAATTGCCGTTTGCCGGCGGCAACCTCACCGCAGTAAAGCCAAAGGCCGGTAGCCGCATTACCGCGGGAGGGCTGAACAATCCCGTTCTATTTGAACGCGCCGCAGGTGGCGCGACTGTAGGCCAACTTATCACCGATTTCGGAAGGACGCGGAACCTAGTGGCCAGCGCAAGCCTGCGAGCGAAAGCCCAGTCGGAAAATGCGCAGGCCACCGTAGCGGATGTTGTTTTGGCTGTGGATCAGGCTTTTTATGCCAGCCTTCAGTCGCAAGCTCTGCTCAACGTAGCTGAAGCTACGGTCAAAACGCGGCAGACCACTGCCGATCAGGTGCAGGCTCTGACGGATGCCAAGCTTAAATCACAGCTTGACCTGAGCTTTGCCAACGTCAACCTTGCCCAGGCAAAGCTGCTGCTGCTCGATGCCCAAAACAATAAACAAGCCGCTTTTGCCAATCTCAACACGCTCTTAGGCTTCGAAAAACAGCAGACCTATCTGCTGGTTGACGAAACCAACGGCCCGGTTTCGCCGCTGTCGCAAAGCGTTGACGGCACCCTGGCTGCGGCCTTCAGCTCACGTCCTGACCTGGCTGCATTGAATGATCAATTTCAGGCCCAGGAACGGTTTCGCCGCGCCGAGCACGACCTGAACAGGCCCTCAATCAATGCCTTGGCTGCCGTAGGTGGCGCTCCGGTGCGTGCCGACCAGTTGTCGCCCTGGTACTACGCCATAGGCGTGAACATCAGCATTCCTATCTTTAACGGATTTCTGTTTTCATCACGCGCTCATGAAGCCGACTATCGCACAGCGGCGCTTCGCGAGCAGGTAAAGGATTTGCGTGACCGGATTGCGCGCGATGTCCAGGTCACCTGGCTGCAGGCTCAATCAGCCTATCAACGAATTGCAGTCTCGGAGCAACTGCTTCAGCAGGCAAACCTGGCGCTCGACCTCGCCCAGTCACGATATGACCTCGGTCTCAGTTCGATTGTGGAACTCAGCCAGGCGCAATTACAGCAGACTGAAGCCGCAATCAACAACGTGACGGCCAGGTATCAGTATCAGGCGGCGTTGGCAACACTCGCTTATCAGGCCGGGAATAATACGAAATAGATCACGTTCTCCAGAAACCAAAAACGGAATGTAATGCTCGTTATTTTGAGATCACATTCCGCTTTGGCCAAACATTAGCAGCCAGTGCCGGTGCCGTCGGTTGGAGCACACATGCAGGGAGTGATCGGATGGCAGGTACCGTTGCAGCTCAAAGTAATAAGGCCGCCCGCCACTTTGGTCAATTCATGATCGTTGAGACTTCGCAATACTTCCTGGTTCAGAACAAGTTTGTTGATTTTGCTTTTCATGAGTAAGGCCTCCAACGCATTCCATGATCAGCTTCTAGGACCGAAGGGTCAAGACAAAAAAGGTGGCCAAAATGTTCGCTGTTCCGAAAATGGGAAGATTCTAAGCTGCAAAATGCTTCTCCTGCGCATCATGCGCAACGATGGCCGACGTGGATGGCGCTGGTTCCATGTCGAATCCGACCCGTTAGGCTGGCACCGATATAAGGGGGCGCGATGTGCGTGGGGCGTGGCGACAGTAATCGGGACGCAGGCTATTTACACCACAAAGTACTTCGCCTGCGGATGGTGCACCACGATTGCCGAAGTGGATTGCTCCGGCTCCATGTGGAAACCGGGCGTGAGGCTGACACCGATATTTTCCTCGGGTTTGAGCACTGCAAAGAGTTTTGTCTGGTCTTCGAGATTCGGGCACGCGGGATAGCCGAAGGAGTAGCGTGAACCGCGATACTTCTGGTGGAAGAGATC
>DASZFK010000550.1:0-6826 GCA_035939855.1 Candidatus Angelobacter sp. | reverse complement strand
TGCAATCCAGTTGGCCAAAGCATTTGGTGCTTACGTGGCCGCCACCGCCAGTGCACGCAACCAGCAGTTCCTGCGAGAACTTGGAGCCGATCTCCCCATCGATTACGAGCGCGAAAACATCAAAGATAAAATTTCCGATTGCGCCATCGTGCTCGACGGTGTCGGCAAGCCGGTGTGGCGCAGCTCGTTTTCCGTATTGAGGCGTGGAGGCAAGCTGATCGCGCTCGCTATCCTTCCACACAAACCAACCGGAAAATTCAAGTTCATCGCTTCGGTCGCCTCCAATTTGTTCCCGGAAATGGCCCGCGCCATCTTCAGCGGAAAGCGACTGTTACTAACCAGGGTGAAGCCGCGTGGCGGTGACCTAGAGAAACTAACGGCTCTCATTGAAGCCGGAAAGATTCGGCCACATATCGAAAAAGTTTTTCCCCTCGAAGAAATCGCTGAGGCGCAGCGAGCCAGCGAGACAGGTCATGTACGGGGAAAGATCGTGGTAAGAATTGGATAGTTTCAGCGTCTCCGTGTTGGGTTTTGCTTTTGCGGCACGGCAGGAGCAAAAAACTTATTGCTCTCATTGAAATTATTGAATACCTCCGGTGATACCTCGAAGGTCTGTGCAAAAACATCGCTCCCAATTCCGTTGAGGCCCACGGGAATTCCGATGTCGGTTGGCAAGCCGTTGTTAAATGTGAGCAATAGTTTCAAATCCCCGCTGCCTATGTTTTTGATGGCGTGAAACCATCCTTGCGGAATGAAAAAGAGTTGTCCCGGTTTGATCTGAACTGCCTGTTTCACCATGTTCCTGGCGTTGTCCGGCCCCACGATCCAAAATTCGGCTTCGCCTTTTAGGCAGTAGTCCAGCTCCCACGCGTTCGGATGCCAATGAGGTACACGCAGTGCGCCCGGTTTCATGTCGATCATGAAAAATGCGACCCCATTTCCTGCCAGGATAGGGAAGTCGTTCTGGTTCGCCTCACGAATGGTATTTCCATGTTCGCTGATGGAAGGCGGAACGGCAGCCAGATCAAATTTGAATGTAGGGTGGGCAGGCAGGGCAGAATCGTTCTTTTGCTTCATTGGACCTCTGGATTTTACTTGGTTATTGTACCGGGAAGCCAATCGAGGCGGGACCTCAAATCCCTTATAATGTTTTGTTCAGGCTATGAGGGAAAATCTGATTGCGATCCGGCAGGATGGATTTTTGCAGCCCTTTTCAGCACCTCACAATCTAATCAGATAGGGTGGATTCATGAATAATACGTTCGGGAGCCTCTCAAAATTACGCGCCGGGGGGCAGGAATTTGATATCTTTCGTATCAACGTAATCGACAAACACGTATGTGACACCCAGCAACTCCCCTACTCCCTGAGGGTGCTTCTCGAAAACCTGTTACGGACTGAAAACGGCCGCAGTGTCACCGCCGATGACATCCGATTTCTCGCTCATTGGAAGCCCCATGCCATCCCCTCGAAGGAGATTGCCTTCACGCCCGCGCGGGTGCTCATGCAGGACTTTACCGGTGTGCCTGCGGTCGTGGACTTGGCGGCCATGCGCGATGCCATGAAGGCAATGGGCGGCGATCCCACCTTGATTAATCCCCTCCAGCCGGCCGAACTGGTGATCGACCATTCTGTTCAGGTAGATGAGTTTGCCTCCAAGAATGCTTTTCATACCAATGCGCTTCTGGAGTTTCAACGCAACCGCGAACGTTATGCTTTTCTCCGCTGGGGACAATCGGCCTTTCGCAATTTCAAGGCTGTGCCGCCCGATATGGGAATCGTTCATCAGGTCAACCTTGAATACCTGGCGCGCGTTGTGTTCTCGGAACAAAAGAATGGCAGTACGCTCGCTTATCCCGACACGCTGGTAGGCACTGACTCACACACCACCATGATCAATGGACTGGGAGTGCTTGGATGGGGCGTCGGCGGAATCGAGGCCGAGGCTGCGATGCTGGGCCAGCCGGTTTCCATGCTGCTGCCCCAGGTCGTCGGATTCAAACTGACGGGCAACTTGCGGGAAGGCTCAACCGCCACCGATCTGGTGCTCACTGTAACCGAGATGCTGCGCAAGACTGGCGTGGTCGGAAAATTTGTAGAGTTCTTTGGGCCCGGTCTTCCGGCATTGTCCCTGGCCGACCGCGCTACCATCGCGAATATGGCGCCGGAATATGGAGCCACATGCGGCATCTTCCCGGTTGACGAAGTTACCCTACGGTATCTGCGCATGACCGGCCGTGCAGAATCTCATATCGCGCTGGTCGAGGCCTATTGCAAAGAGCAAGGACTCTTCCACTCGGCAGCCACACCGGAGGCAGAATATTCCGAAGTAGTGGAACTTGATCTCACTACGGTGGAGCCTAGCGTAGCTGGACCTCGGCGTCCCCAGGATCGTGTTCAACTCTCAAAAGCCAAGGAGTCGTTTGAGCAGGCGCTCCCGACACTGATCGGGCCACGCGGTCGCGTCGAATCCAGAAAGGCTGCGCCCAAACAGGTTGCCCGTTTCGAGGGCGAGGGTGGAAGCCCAGCCGCAGTAGCGGTCGAGGATGCCGAAGCCCCAGCGGCACAAGCGCCAGTTTCAGAAGACATATTTGAATATCTCCACGATGGTTCGGTTGTGATTGCGGCCATTACCAGTTGCACCAATACCTCGAACCCTTACGTGATGATGGCAGCGGGCCTGCTCGCGAAGAAAGCCGTAGAGAAAGGACTGCGCCGCAAACCCTGGGTCAAAACTTCACTGGCTCCGGGCTCCCGGGTTGTCACTGAATATTATCGAAAAGCCGGACTGCTTCCTTACCTCGAAGAGATCGGCTTCCACATTGTCGGCTACGGCTGCACCACCTGCATCGGCAACTCCGGTCCGCTTCCCACAGATGTCTCGTATGCCATCAGCGAGAAGGAATTGGTTGTGGCATCGGTGCTCTCTGGAAACCGAAATTTTGAAGGGCGCATTAACTCCGAAGTGCGCGCTAACTACCTGATGTCACCACCGCTCGTCGTGGCTTATGCCCTCGCCGGACGGATTGATGTGGATATCGTTGGCGATCCGCTGGGTAAAGACAAGAATGGTAACCCGATCTATCTGCGGGACATCTGGCCAAGCCAAAAAGAAGTACAGGACGCGGTAGCCGCAGCGATCGATTCTTCCATGTTCACCAGCAACTACGCCACGATCTTTGAGGGCGACGACGAATGGAAGCGGCTGAAAGTTCCCCAGGGCAAAACCTACCAATGGGAACCTGATTCTACTTACATCAAGCGCGCCCCTTATTTCGACGACATGCCGGCCAAACCTGCGCCGGTCAAAGACATAAAAGGAGCAAGGGTGCTGGCCAAGTTGGGTAACAGCGTTACCACCGATCATATTTCACCTGCCGGATCGATCAAGCCCAATAGCCCCGCAGGCAAATACCTTCAGGAGCGCGGCGTCGAGCCAAAGGACTTCAATTCTTACGGTTCACGGCGTGGCAATCATGAGGTCATGGTGCGCGGAACCTTTGCCAATGTCCGCTTGCGCAACCGATTGGTTCCCGAAGCTGAAGGTGGGATCACCAAACATTTTCCCAGCGGTGAAGTCATGTCGATCTTCGACGCCTCGGAGAAATATCGCGCCGAAGGCGTGCCGCTATTCATCCTGGCAGGAAAGGAATATGGCTCAGGCTCATCGCGTGACTGGGCGGCAAAAGGTCCTAACTTGCTGGGCGTGAATGCCGTAATCGCTGAGAGCTATGAGCGCATCCATCGCTCCAACCTGGTGGGCATGGGCATTCTGCCGCTGCAATACCTGTCGGAAGAGGATGCTGAAGCACACGGCCTCAACGGTGATGAAGTCTATGAAATTGTTGGGCTGCCGGCCTTGCTGGCCGACAAGTTCGCGAACGGTCGCCAAGTGAAAGTCCGTGCTACGTGTCCTGACGGCACCGTCACCGAGTTCGATGCGCTGGTGCGCATCGATACGCCCCAGGAAATCCTGTACTACGAGCACGGCGGAATCCTGCAATACGTGCTGCGCCAATTGCTCTCCGGCAAAGCAAAGCCAGAAGTGCTGAGCGCCGGCATGAGCACAGTGGCCGACGCTAAGACAGGAAGCAGCGTGACGTAGGGGATTTGTAATTTGAAATTTACAATTTGTAATTTGGAAACAAAACCACCGCTGCGGGTACGTGCGCGTTAAAATTTGAAATTATAAATTCGAAAATTATAAATTCTTCCCTATGTTCTATCTGCTCAAAACCGAACCCACCGTTTACAGCTTTGCCGATCTGCAACGAGAGAAAACCACGGTTTGGGACGGCGTCACCAACCCGGTTGCCGTCAAGCATCTGCGCGAGATGCCTAAGGGCGCCAAGCTGGTGATTTACCATACCGGCGATGAGAAGCAGGCTGTCGGTACGGCGACGGTAGAGTCGGTGGATGCCAGCGACCCTAAAGTGCCGCTGGTAAAAATCAAGGCAGGCAAACCCGTCCCTAAGCCGGTTACTCTGGCTGAAATCAAAAACCACAAACTCTTTTCTGATTCGCCCCTTGTGCGGCAAGGACGGCTTTCGGTAGTCCCGCTCAGTGCTCAGCAGTTCGCATTTCTTGCGGGCGAATAGAGTTACCGGCAAGAGATTACGTGGCAATGCCCGCAGGCGTGCTCTTGAGCGTAACGGGTTTGATTTCTCCATCTTTTGTGTTCTGTGCAAAAGAATGGGAAACCAAAAACCATTTATAATCAAACGTTGCTCTAACCCCTCGATTCATACCAGTGGAAGGACCTGATGCCAACTGATGTAGTCATGCCCCAGATGGGGGAGTCGATTTTCGAAGGAACGATCACCAAGTGGCTGAAAAAGCCGGGCGACAAAGTCCAGCGTGACGAGCCTCTGTTTGAGATCTCCACCGACAAAGTGGACGCAGAAATCCCTGCTCCCGCCAGCGGCGTTTTGAAGGAGATCAAAATCGCGGAAGGCGCGACCGTCCAGGTTAATACCGTGGTCGGACTGATTGACACTGATGGTGGCGCCGCGGCCAGCAGCGCTACGCCCCCATCGCAGCCTGCCCCGGCAAAGGCCCCGAGCGCGCCTTCTTCTGCCAGCCCCAAGACCAATGGCTCTCCCCCGTCCACTGGCGGCGCGACCCGCCAGCAATCTCCTGCGCCTGTAGCGCCATCGCCGGCCAAGGGCGCAAATGGCGAAGCGCCTACGGATGTTGTGATGCCGCAGATGGGTGAGTCCATTTTCGAAGGCACCATCACCAAATGGCTCAAGAAAGTCGGGGACAAGGTTCAGCGCGATGAGCCGCTCTTCGAGATTTCCACCGACAAAGTCGATGCCGAGATTCCCGCTCCGGCCAGTGGCGTTCTTCTTGAGGTCAAAGCATCGGAAGGCAGCACGGTGCAGGTTAATACGGTCGTGGCTGTGATCGGCAAATCTGGTGCTCCAGCAAAAACCGTCGAGGCAGCTCCAACGCCCAGGCCTGTTGAGAAGGAAAAGCCCTCAGCCCAGCCACCGCGCGACGAACAAGTCATCGATTTTCCAGCCGGAGATCGAGCGGAGCACGGTGAACGCCTTCGTTCTTCACCTCTCGTTCGCCGTATTGCTCGCGAAAACAACGTCGATCTCACGGGTGTACCCGGGACCGGACTAGGCGGTCGCATAACGAAGCACGACATCCAGGACTTCATTCAGCGGCACGGAGCTGAGGGTAGGCGTCCGGAGCCTGTGGAGCCGAAATATACGCAAGTTCCGCAGCCGCAGCCGCAACCACATCCGCAACCTCAACCCCAGCCTCAACCCCAGCCTCGTCCTGAGATTCAGCCACCTGCGCCGGTTTCGCCGGAGTTGCAAGGTGAGTTGGTTTCCATGACACCCATGCGCAAGAAGATTGCTGAACGCATGGTGGAGTCGCGCCGCACCAGCGCCCATGTCCATACGGTCTTCAAGGTGGACATGACGCGGATCGTAAAACTGCGCGAGAAGCTGCGCAAGGGATGGGAAGAGCGTAACGGGACGAAGCTCACCTTTATGCCTTTCATTGCCAAGGCGCTGATGCATGGCATCCGGGTGAAACCCATCGTCAATACCTCCGTCGTAGGCGATGCCATTCAGTACCACAAGAACATCAACATCGGCATAGCCGTTGCGCTTGAATGGGGCTTGATCGTGCCCGTCGTCAAACAGGCAGAGAACCTGAGTTTTGTTGGCCTGCAACGGTCCATTTCCGATTTGGGCGAGCGCGCCCGCACGAAGAAACTGAAACCCGATGATGTTCAGGGAGGCACCATCACCATTACCAACCCTGGAATTTTCGGCCCCCAATTCGGCACTCCGATTATTCTGCAACCCCAGGTTGCGATCCTGGGTATGGGGGGAATCTTCAAAGAACCGGTCGTCATTACCGATGAGGATGGAAGCGACTCCATCGCCATCCGTCATATTATCCGGTTGACGCTTGGCTACGACCATCGAATCATCGACGGCGCCGATGCCGATCAATTCATGGTCGCTGTTAGGAGCTACCTGGAGAACTTCAACGAAGATATTGGGTAGGGAAATCGGGGGATCGGGACATCGCGTGATCGGGGGATCGGAACACAGAGCTCATAGGCACGCATTTATTAAGAGCCCGTACTTTTGGCCGCTAGCCCTTTGAAGCTCTCCAATAAATGAATACAACTTGTAGTCCCTATTTTTTGGTGTAGGATCACCCGATCACCCGATCACCCGATCACCCGATCACCCGATGCATTATGGAGGGGCGCCCCCAATAGCGTAAGGTGTGATGTTGTGGAACACACATTTCGCTAAAGGAGACACCCTTCAATGGATAACAGTATCAGATA
>DASZFK010000549.1:0-5605 GCA_035939855.1 Candidatus Angelobacter sp. | reverse complement strand
TTTATCAGAATATCGATTTCGGTAGCGATCGAACCCCTGAACTTACCCCCATTGGCAGCCCGCCGGCAGGTAGCCACAATCAGGGCTTCGGGGTGGTATTCGACAAATGCCTTGATCTTGGGCAACGCCAGTCCGGGCTTCGAGAGGTAGTCTAACCTGAACTCAATAAAGGGGTTATCCCGCACCACGGCATCGGCTTTTTCTACCATGTCAAGGGGATTGGAGGCCGCGATCGCCACGCAAACACGGGGCAACCGGGCCGGCAAGAACCGGGGTGTATAAGATGCCGAAATCCCACTCATGTTGACAAAACCGTGATCATACGAGACCGAACTTCACAGATGCAAGCCCAGAATGCAAGAGTGAAATGCACTTCTGTACCCAGGCGTATCTCCTAAGTAAATAAGAGTTTAGTTGACCCGTCTTCCGGGCCGCTGCTATGTTCCAGCCAGGGACGTGTGCGTTCAGGGGCATTTGTGTCCCGATGCAGGAGGGAAGAAAAATGAAAAAAGTCCTGCTGGCATTGCTGGCATTTTCTAATCTAGTGGTTTTTGGCTTCGGACAAGGCATTCAGCCATCTCGGCCTCAGGGGGTACAGGTGGCCAAACCCGGCCAAAACCAGCCTGCCACTGTGCCTACCCTATCCGATATTTATTGTGCCGGGTTCGTGACCAATGAAAAAGTGCCGGAGAACCATTACGTGGTCGGCGGCTGGATGACTCCCGACCAGACAAAGTACGCCAGCCTCAAGGACTGGATTTATGTCTACGGCTCGGGCTTGAAAGAGGGCGACAGGCTGCAACTCATCCGTCACGTCCAAGACCCTAACCATTACGAAGGATACAAGGGCCAGAAATCTATTGTGAAATCTTATGGCGAGACTTATTTTGAGCGGGGCTACGCTCGAGTCGTGAATGTGCAGCGTAATGTGGGCATCGCCCAGATCGAATTGGCCTGTGGAGAAACGATCCCCGGCGACATTGCCATTCCTTTCGTGGAAAGAGAAAAGCCCGTGCTTCGCAATATCGCGCTGGATCGTTTTGCCCTGCCCAATGGCAAACCCACCGGGCGTATCATCCTGGCCAACGAATTCGACATCTTTGTCGGCTCAAAATACAAAGTTTATCTGAGCATCGGCGCCGACAAAGGATTGAAGGTGGGCGATTATCTGCGGGCCACCCGTACTTACGACTATACTTATCATGATTTTGAAGCCGGCCTGTCAGCCAAAGCGACGTATGGCGAAGATACAATGCATAAGAAGTCACCGAAGACGAGCAAAGAAATAATCAAGCAGCTACCGAGGCGCACCCTGGGAGACATGGTCGTATTGCAGGTGCATCCGCGGACGGCGACGGCCATGATCGTGACGGCTTTTGAAGACATCCATGTCGGGGATGGCGTGGAAGTCATGGACCCAAGCGAGGCTCCTGCGTCCGAGCCGGCCGCCGAAGCTCCTGCTGAGGCTGCTCCGGCAGCCGCTCCCAATGCTCCGGTCATAAGCTGTACCGCCACACCCAACAGCGTTCGTGTAGGAGAGAGCGCAACGATTTCCTGCAACGCCAGCAGCCCGGATAACCGGCCCGTCACCATCAGGTTCAGCTCCAATGGAGGACGTTTAACCCCCGGCAACAATCGAGCCACTCTTGACACCACCGACGCCGGCGCTGGACCGATCGCCGTACGAGCTACGGCAACCGATGATCGCGATGTGAGTTCTTTCGCGGTGTCCACCGTGAATGTCGAGCCTGCTCCTGCTCCTCTTCCGACAGCGCAAAGGCTCAGCCAACTCGAATTCAAACCCAACAGCGCTTACGTAGATAATCGGGCCAAGGCGGTCTTAGATGATGTCGCCTTGAAGGCTCAACAGGAGCCGCGCAGCACTGTGTTGCTCTCCGGTTCTGCCGATGAGAAAGAAGCACCCCGCCTGGCCAATCAGCGCGCCCAAAACGCGATGAACTATCTCACGAAATCGAAAGGCATCGACAGCAGCAGGATCCAGGTAAAGACCAACTCTCAGCCCGGACGAATCGTAGATGTATGGTCAGTCCCTCCAGGGGCTAATCCGCCTCAATAGACGTTCATTGACCGGGTTCATCGGCCCCTTGTTCTGCGCACCTGCCAGAGGTCGGTGAGAGTCTTCGACAGGAACTTCAGCAGCGGTTCCTTATGCGAATGCAGGAAAAAATGGCCTCCGGGAAACATGGTCATGGAGTAAACCGACGAAGTATGCATCCGCCATCCTTCGAGGTATTCGCGTTTCACTTCGGTGTCGTCCATGCCTCCCATGACGATGAATGGACAATCCAGCGGCGGTGACGGCGCGTATTGATATGTCTGAACAACTTCAAAGTCGGCCCTCAGCACCGGCTCCAGCAATGCCATCAGTTCCTCAGATTCGAGTACCTCTGTAGGAGTGCCATTCAGGCGCTTCAAATCTTCAATAAACTCATCCCTCGGCAGGTTGTAGGTAATCGGATCGTCATCCGGAATATGAGGCGCCCGGCGGCCCGAGATCAGAAGGAATTCCGGCTGTGTCTTGTTTCGTCGCGCCAATCTTCTGGCGACTTCGAACATGAGAACCGCACCCATGCTGTGGCCATAAAACGCGAACGCCTTCTCTTCGAAAACAGGCAGCACATCTTCGGCAATGGCATCGGCAAGTTGATCCATCCTCCGCCAAGGCTGTTCCGACAACCGGCTGCCACGGCCTGGAAGCTGGATGGAAACCACCTGCACAAAGCTCGGCAAGCTCCGCCACCAGGACGAAAAAATGCTCGATGAGCCCCCGGCATAAGGAAAACAAAACAACCGGAGCTCGGCCCCGGGGTTCCGCGACATAGAGTCAAGCCATTTATTCGTTCTTTCCCGCGTTTGCATGGATAGGCCTATTGATTCCTATGAGAGTCGTGACAATTTTATCGCAACGAAACCGTGCGTAACTTGATGTGAAGCGCAGCGAACCGCAAAACAGAACTTACCGCGGATTACGCGGATGCACGCGGATTAGAAAATCACTGGTTTTTTGCGACGTCCTTATCCCCTGTCATCCCGAACGGAGCGCAGCAAAGAATTTTACAATTGCGAATATGATCGGCGCAGGGTGAGAGCCTGTCCTGAGGCGAGCCGAAGGAGACCCCGATAATGTTTCGACCTTAATTGCAGATACGAGGTATTCTACCCGTGTTTTTCACAAGCTTGGGTTAAGAGCATGGCAGGAATGTTGGGCAAACTTTTGACAGGTTCTACATATTCGTGTATTATTCGCTTTGATAGCCTTGAATCATCGCTATTCAATGCGCTTGTAATTCGCGGGAATTGAGCCGCGGGGCAAAATCCTTCGCAAAGCGAAGGATCAGGGACAAAATTCGTCGTCATTCGCGGGGACGGTAACTTGAGCCGTTCTGCAGGCGTGAGCGGAGCGGGAGCCTGCAGGCGAAACCCTGAGCCTGCGAAGGGTCTATATACAATTCGTCGTCATTCGCGGGGACGGTAACTTCCGTGGCTCATTTTCACAGGTTGGCGTAGCTCTATCCAAAAAAAATCGACCAAAATCTTATGAGGCTGCTTGCGTATCACTTGAACCTTACAAAGCATCTGGCTGCTTCCACGCTGTCCACACAGTCCACCATTGTCCACAGCGAATGCTTACCATCATGGAAAGCGGTAACAGCGGTAACAACCGGTAACAGAAATCGTCAATATTGACGCGGCTTGTAACCAGGGTAACCGCTGTAACCGCTAGTTTTCTACACATAACAATCGAGCTTACGGCCAACTGATGTGCTAAGGACTGAGAACGTGAGCAAAAATCAAGCAGGATTCAACCAAACTCAATACTCAGGCTTGGCCTCTTTCTAATTCGTGTTCATTCGTGTGTGGAGCCTGCACTGAGCGGAGCGAATGTGTGGCTAAAAGGTTTTCACGCACCAACCATGCCCACGATGCAGTCTTCCTTCAGCCCAAAAGCCGAGCGGACTGAATGCTAAGAACGTGAGCAAAAATCAGATAGGACGTCGACCAAGACTCGGCCTATTGCTTTTCCGATTCGTGTCCATTCGCGTGTATTCGCGGCTAAATTGGACTATCTAACCATGCCCACGATGCTGTATTCGTCAGCCCAAAATGCGGGCGGGCTGAATGCTAAGAAGCTAAAGGCTTAAAAATTAAAAATTCCCCGCTATTACTGGTGTATGATCTTCGCTCTCGCTGGCCGCCAGCGGTTAGCAGCTTTATTTGTGGAGGGCAGCAGTATGCAGTCCAGATATTCCAGTTTCCTCGTTTTTGTCACCCTTTTTGCAACATTCCCGATTTGGGGCCAGGTCATCCAAAGTTCCCCTGCCCAGAATGCCCCTGCCCAGGCTGCTCCCCAAGTTGCTCCGCAGTCTGGCCAGAAGAATGGCGGCGATTTTTCCGACGTTGCCAACCCCGATCCTAAGAACGTGGTGCCCAAAGATACGATTATCGTGAAGGGCGCATGGTCGAGCGCCAGCGATTCTACAACCCCCGTTCCGGAAAGCGGCGCCGTGACCAACAGCGTCTTCACCAACCGGTATTTTGCCATCACCTACCCCCTGCCCGCCGATTGGGCACAAAAGTTCACGCCGCCTCCGCCATCGGAGACTGGAAGTTACGTGCTGGCGCAGATCAGCCGGACAGACACTTATAAAGGTGAGGCCAAAGGTAGTATCCAGTTTGAAGCCCACGACATGTTTTTTACGCCGCTGCCGTCAGCCACTGCGCAGCAATTTGTGAACTACTCCAAGGACCATCTGCCGGACTATTATCAGTTGGAACTGAAGCCCTCGCAGACCACCATCGGCGGCCGGCCATTCACCTTTTTTGCCTATTGGTCTCCGGTGGCGCAACTGCACTGGTACGTGCTGGCCACCCAGATTCGCTGCCACACGGTGGAAATCGTATTGATGAATCGTGATACCAAGGTGCTGGAAGAGTTGGTCCGGGACATGAACAGCAAAATGAAGCTGCCGTCAGAGGCCGGCACTGCCGGAGGGGGCAGTGTTCCTGTGTGCATCAAGAACTATGCCAATGGTGAAAACGTGATCGAGCGGGTTGAGCCGGTGCTTACGGAGCGCAGGTACAACGCAATTCCCGTGCGCATCATTATTGATAAACAAGGCAAGATCAAACATATTCATTTTCTAAGCGCATTTCCCGAACAGGAAAAAGCCATCAGCGATGCCCTTAAACAGTGGAGGTTCAGGCCCTATGAACGCGATGGGCAACGGCTGGAAGTGGAAACCGGCATCATGTTTGGGCGTGCATCTCTTCCTGTGGCTCCGGGAGCGGTGTCAACCACCGATTAGGCGAAGCTCCGGATTGGGACGAAGATAAGGACGGGTTACGTAAGGCGTAAAACGGAGGTGTACCGTTAGACGTCAGGTGCAAATCAATTGAACTTCTTCATGCTGACTGGATGTCCTTATTCTCATAGATAGCAAGCTAAGCAATATCTAATCCATTGACCAACAGGCCCATTTCGGGCACCTAGATTTAGCCGCCAAATTTAGTCCTTGACATTCATTGCTGAGGTGCTAAGATTCGCCCCGGTTTCAGGTGCTCTGCCCTGCTCTATCTGTCACTG
>DASZFK010000548.1:0-4411 GCA_035939855.1 Candidatus Angelobacter sp. | reverse complement strand
AAACACAGAGAAGAGCCAAATCCATTTCACCACTGATTCACGCTGATTAACACTGATCAAAACCATTTGGGCCACGAATACACGCAAATGAACACGAATTCAAAAACGTAGGAGAAGAGCTTGCACGATTGGTCAATCCCGATTCCGTTGACGATGCTGCTCGCGCTCAGCGTCATTTTCTATGTGCGAGGCTGGCTGCATCTTCAGAAGGCGTTTCCGCGGTTCATCACCCTGGGACACATGACAGCTTTCACGGGCGGGATCATCTCCATCTGGATCGCGGTTGCTTCTCCGCTCGCCGCATTGGATGACGAGCTGCTGACGGTCCACATGGTGCAGCACTTGCTGCTGATGGCAGTCGCCCCGCCTCTGATCCTGCTAGGAAGGCCGGCCCTGTCTCTTTTGCATGGCATGCCGAAGTCTTTTGTTCAGGGCATTGCCGGTCCGTTTCTGCGCTGGGCTCCGGTACGCAGGCTTGGAAAAATCATTACCCGTCCCGTTTTTTGCTGGATTGCTGCGAGCATGACTGTAATTGGATGGCATCTGCCTACGCTGTTCGCGCTCGGGCTGCGGTCGGCTTGGTGGCATGAGATCCAGCATGCTTCTTTCCTGCTGGCCGGATTCTTGTTTTGGTGGCCGGTGATCGAGCCGTGGCCGAACGTCTCTCGTCCGCCCAAATGGTTTGCTCCCTTGTATTTGTTTCTTGCCACTCTGCCGTGCGATGCGCTTTCAGCATTTCTTACGTTCTGCGATCGGGTGGTTTATCCGTCCTATCTTTCTGCACCGCACCCTTTTCCGATTTTCGCTCTCCAGGACCAGGAATGGGCTGGAGTGCTCATGTGGGTATGCGTAACCTTTATATATATGGCGCCGGCGCTGGTACTGACGGTCGGGATTCTTTCTCCTGCAGCGCCCAGGGATTCTGCCGCCTTTGGTTCGCAGACCCTCGGCAATCAGTTACTTGGCACCACTCGGATCGAGGTAAGGTAACATGCCGACCGAACGCATAGCCGCTTTGACAGCCCCCGCGATCCGCGGACGGCTCTCAAGATCCAGTGTCTTCGCTGATTACTGGGCGCTTACCAAACCCGATGTCAACCTTCTGATCCTGATTACAACTGCAGCAGGCTTCTGCCTGGCTCTGCCAGTTCATCTTGCGGGATTTCCGATTCTCTTGCTGGTTCATACCTTGGCAGGCACGTTACTCGTGGCCAGTGGAACTGCGACCCTGAACCAATATGTCGAGCGACGGTTCGATGCGCAAATGCGGCGCACCAAACGCCGACCCTTGGCAGCGGGAAGGATCGATCCCTCACGCGCGCTCTGGTTTGGAATCACACTTTCAATTTCTGGCGCCATTTACCTGGCTGCGGCTGTGAATTTGCTGGCCAGCCTGCTCACAGTCCTCACGTTGTTGTCTTATTTGCTGATCTACACTCCTCTCAAACGAAGAACGCCGCTATGTACTTTGGCTGGGGCTTTCCCGGGGGCAGCGCCTCCGTTGATCGGTTGGGCCGCTGCATCAGGAACATTGAGTCTTGATGCCTGGATTCTCTATGGATTGGTTTTTCTGTGGCAATTCCCGCACTTCATGGCCATTGCATGGATGTACCGTGAAGACTATCAACGGGCCGGATATCTTGTTCTGCCGGACGGCGAACGACGAAACTCTCTTATGCGATTGCAGATCGCGCTGCCGTCTTTAGGCTTGGTGGCTTTGAGCTTTGCCCCAATGCTGCTGGGAAAGGAAAGTCTCGTCTACATGGCTGGAGCCTTGTTCTTCAGCATCTGCTTCTTGTATTACGGAGGACAACTTGCCGTTCTCAAGACTAATGCCGCTGCGCGCCGGCTGCTTCTTGCGTCGATTGTCTATCTGCCGGTCGTGTTTGTCCTGATGGTGTTGGTTAGGACGTGACGTCATTTCCTTGGGCCATCCCCGACGGGGTTTGCAAGAGCCAAACTGTGTTTTTTGCGGAAACCCTGAGGGGGTCCAGGTCGCGAGGTCGCGGAAGCTCCTGAATCTAATGAAGTTAACTGCCCGCGACTGAGATTGCACGGTCGCGGGCGGTCGCGGGCGGACCGGCATAGCGTTCCCAGGCATCCTGAAAATCTTTCATGCGATAGCCCTTGAGCGATGCGCCCTCCACTTTGACCTCACAGCTAAAAATCCCGAAGGGGCGGAGAAGATTACGGGCATTTACATCTGCGCCGCAGTTGAGAAGAGCAACGATGGGCTGCCGTTCCGAAGGGCCGAAGCTGTGCTGACAATCATCGATCAAGAAGGCGCGGATGAAAGATTGCAGGGCGTCAAAGCCCTGAAGCGGCGCCGCCAGTGAATCCTGATCTTGCAGGTCGGTCATAGTCATCGGCACAGGTCATCTCCTTACTATTTCTCTTTTTGTTCGTCTCTATGATGCCAACTGATGATAGCCATGTCAAGCCACAAGATATAGGGGTGGAGGGCTAGGGAATCGCTGTGATCTGGTGATCTGGTGATCGGAAGGCTCAAAACCTTCCGCTGCTCCCTCTGGGCGGCACTGATTAAAGTTGCTTCTACTGCTTGCATTACATGCCTGCATAGCCTACATTAAATGCATGCAGTACACAATTCGGAAAATACCGAGACCTGTGGACGCTGCTCTCCGGCGGCGCGCACAGGAACAAAGCAAGAGCCTGAATGAAGTAGCCCTTGAAGCGCTGGCTTGGGGAGCCGGTGTAAGCGGAGCGCGTGGCCGGCAGCGTGATCTCCAGGACATCGCAGGTACCTGGCGGAATGATCCCCAATTCGACCGCGCCCTGGCTGCGCAAGACACTATCGATAAGGAACTGTGGCCGTGAGGCTGGCGCTCGACACCAATCGTTACACCGATCTCTGTCGCGGGAACGCACCAGTGGTGGAAACGGTTGAGGCGGCCGATGAGGTCTGGCTGCCCTTCATCGTGCTGGGCGAGTTGCGCGCCGGGTTCGCCGTAGGCACCCAAGGACCGCGCAATGAAGCAGTTCTGCGCCGGTTTCTTCTGAAGCCGGGTGTCGACGTCCTTTATGCCGACGAACAGACCACGCATCATTATGCGACCCTGTACCGGCAACTACGAAAACAGGGAACGCCTATTCCCACCAACGACTTGTGGATTGCAGCGCTGGCGCTCCAGCATTCGCTCACGTTGTACGATCGGGATGCCCACTTCGACGCACTTCCGCAACTCACGCGCGTGTAGCACAAAATTCCGCTCTGCTGGCTAGCAGGCTGAAAGCGTCAGCGGGACGACTTGGCATTGGCGGGTTCCAGCGTTAAAAATGCATACGCGTGAAGCCATGAATTTCCTAGAAGAGGACTTCTTGGGAGTTTAGGATCGTTTTGACGATCACTCTACACTGGCCGACTTCTCGTTACTGACCCAGATCAGATTTGCTTCTGAGCTGCCGATCCGCTCGATGTCGTCCGACTTTTCACAAGGGCATTTCTGGGTAACTTCCTGTTTGCCGACAATCCACAAACTAGCTTGTTTTGCGGAGATAGCAGAGTTGCTCGGTACTGATTCGGCTCCGAATGTGTCGGAGCTTGATCAGTGTGGCTGAAAGGCGGGAATCACTCTGTCAAGGATGCTTTTCGCAAAGCCTTTATCAAGCGGAGCGTGTCCTTGCAGCCATCGGAAGAACAGGGGTCCATTCAGCGCGTCGATCAGCAGCTCTGGATCCGTCGTCGACTTCAGTTCGCAGGAGGCAATGGCGTCTTCGATGATTCTGCGCTGGATCTGACGTCTTGGCTTGACATATCTCTCCAAAAACGCCTGCCGGAGCCGCTTATCCTCGTGGATACCAGTAAGGACGCGTGCCATGACCGCACCCTCTTCTGATACCAGGAACTCAGTCGCACGCAGGACGTAGCGGCGAAGCCGCGTCAAGCCGGAACCGGCCTCAGGAATCGCAAGCATAGGTTTCATGCGTTCAAAGCAGGCGTCAAACAGGATTTCTTCCTTCGACTTCCACCAGCGGTATAGCGTGGCACTGCTCACGCCGGCTGCCTGTGCTATCTCGTGTGAGCCGACAGCGTTGAAACCTTTGTCTCGCAGCAGCTTGTAAGAGGCTTCCAAGATTTCCTTCCGGGCGTGCTCACTGCGTGGCCGACCGCGGGGTCTTGGTGCGATCTTGGTTTTAGGTTCTTTCATCATTACGGTTCCACTTACGAAAATAATTGTTTCGTTTTATTTTGACAAGCATCTATTGGAGTGTAGAAACGAAACTGGCGGTTTCATATTTCGTGGTCCATTTTACGGGCGGGTGAAACGGTCAGCGTGGCAAATCGCATGGAAGAAAGGAACCCATCATGAAACGGCTCGACAATAAGGTTGCGATAGTGACAGGCGCTTCAAAAGGAATCGGAGCAGGTATTGCAAAGGCTTTCGCCGCG
>DASZFK010000547.1:0-8750 GCA_035939855.1 Candidatus Angelobacter sp. | reverse complement strand
CAGAAGGATTTCTTTCAACAGGGCGAAGTTGCCGACGAAGGAGCGCGCGTCTGTCTCGATGCCGGCGACCTGAATTCCGCGTTCAAGTGGTACCAGACCGGACACGATACCGGCCTGCGTGAACCCGATATCAAACCTGATCGCAAGGACCTGTGGGAGTTCCGATGGGAACACGCCCAGGCGCGAATCGCCATCCGTCGCGGTGATAAAGCCGGAGCAGAGAAACACGTGGCTGCAGCCAAGGCCATCCTCGACAAAGGAACCAATCCACAGCAAGCGCCGTTTTTGCCATCCTTGACTGGCTACGTTGCGTTCTATGCAGGAGATTACAAGACCGCGCTTGCCGAATTACAAAAAGCCAATCAAAACGATCCTTTTATTCAATGCCTGACTGCGCAGACCTACGAGAAGTTGGGCGATAAGGAAAATGCCGCCGAATTCTACAAGAAAGCCGCTGCAACCACGGCGCACAATCCGGTAGGCGCTTATGTGAGGATGGTGACGCGTAAAACGAAGCTGTAGAGAGTCTTCATCTGGCGGGCTGAATGGACAAGTGTGGACGGAGGGAACGCATTCAAAGCGCTTCTCCATCCAAAAAATGCTAACTGCCAACCGCCGCCATCTCGGCTTTCTTCTTGTTTTGCATTTCGATTGCTGCGAGGTTGGGTTCGAAGCAGCGACGGCAGCGCGCTTCGTACATTCCGGCTGCGCCTACTACGATCAGGTCTTCGCTGGCTATCAGTCGCTGGGTGTGCTTCGCGGGATTGCCGCACTGCATACAGATGGCGAGCGCCTTGGTGATCTCATCGGCCACTGCCAGGAGCTCGGGCATGGGATGAAAAGGCCGTCCGAGATAATCGGTGTCGAGGCCGGCGATGATGATGCGCTTACCCATGTCGGCGAACTTTACCACCAAGTCAATCATGGCATCGCCCAGGAACTGGGCTTCATCGAAGCCGATCACCTCGGTCCTCAGGTCGATCCTGGCCTCCACCTCAGCGGCATTGGTAACGCATTCGGAGTGAATGCGCATGTCGTTGTGCGAGACGATGTGATTGTCTGAATATCGCTGGTCAATCGCCGGCTTGAAGATCTGCACGCGCTGGCGGGCAATCTCCGCGCGACGCAGGCGGCGAATCAACTCTTCGCTCTTGCCGCTGAACATAGGACCGCAGATTACTTCGATCCATCCAAGATTTCCGCGCATGGCATTCATTTATGTCTGGTTCCTGAAATTGTTTCCAGCGGCCACTGTCACCGCCAGTTGTGAGCTGATAAAACGATGAAACTCTTCGAAACCGGTGAACACCTCGGTAGCGCATCCCAGGAGCCATCCGCTGACCTCCTCGGGCGGCATGGCGCAGATGAGGTACACGGGAATGCCCAGATGGTGCGCAAAGGTCAGCTCGCCCTGCGTACCGGCGCCCCGGCCTGCATGATGGTCCCAGTAACAGACGATGGCATCGCATTCATGCCGGATGAGATCGAGATCGTAAGCGATGATCTTGCGGATGGTCTGCTGAAACCGCGGCAGATCGGTCTTCTTCCAGGAACGAAATTCCCGCACCTCGGCTTCCGTGAGGTTCTTCATCTCGTCTTGAGCAGGGTCGTAAACGTCGTGTCCAAGCGACCTAAGCAATGGCGTAATTTCAGCACGCCAGCCTCTGCCTAAATCCGGCGAATATTCAATTGAACCCGCAAGATAGAAGAGCATCGTCCCAAGAGATTGTCAGGGATTCACGGCTGCTGCGTCAATGTAATTTGCATCAAGTTTTAGGCAGGTTTTCCAGAGCTTTTGCACAGGAGATGGTAAGCACTCAGCATTTAGCAATCGGCACTCGGCCCGCATAGATTTTCGGCTGAAGGAAGACAGCATCGTGGACATGGCGCTGCAAAACCTTTTTAGCCCACGAATACACACGAATTAACACGAATTAAGAGGCAGTAAGGCCGAGTCTTGGCCGGACGAAGTCCTATTTAATTCCTATTTAATTCCTGCTCAGGTTCTCAGGATTCAGCCCGATCACCCGATCACCTGATCACGCGCGATCACCCGATTGCCTGTCCATCGAGAGACCCGCCAGGACGTTAGCCTTTCAATGAACCACTCCGTCGGTGCGGTCGCGCGGCTGGTTGTGAGTGCTTTCCCGTACCGTAAGACCGTTCTCCTAAGACATAACCCTTCCTACATGGCGATTCCTCCTACGCAATCTACCAACGCTTCTGCTTAATCCTCCTAAGGTGATCCGAGGTAAGAAGTGACTAAGTGGCTTTTCTTCTAGTACCCGAGGGTCTATCCCGATGCAACCAGAGTAGATGCTTCCCTACCTTTGGCTGCATGTTTAAAAACCAATCAACCTTCAACCCCCTGAACTTGAAGAACGCAGTCAGGCTGTTTATCGGCCTCTTTTTGTTTTCAACCATGAGCTTGGCGCAATCGGTCTCGGTTTCTTCTCCGTCGAATGGCGCAACGATCAGCTCGCCAGTTCATTTTATGGGTTCAGCCAACGGAGGTAGTTTCCCGGCAACCGCCATCCGTATTTATGTAGACAACCAGAGCGTCTACAACACCAACTCGGCCAGTTTGGATACGCTGGTGCCGATGGCAGCCGGCAACCATTTCGTAGTGGTTCAAGCATGGAATTCAAGCGGGCAGGTTTTCAAAAACCCCATGAATATAACCGTCTCCGGAGCCACTCCCACGGGAACCACGGGCGTTTCCGTTTCTTCCCCGGCCGACGGCTCGAATGTCGGTTCCCCGGTACAATTCGTGGCTTCTGCAACGCCTAGCCAAGGGCGGGTGATTGCCGCCATGCGCATTTATGCAGATTCCCAAAGTGCATTCGCCGTCAATGCCAGCAGCTTGAACACCTCTCTGAGTTTGGCCAACGGTGGACACTTCATCGTCATCCAAGCATGGGACAATACCGGCGCAGTTTATAAGAAGGCGCTCAATATCAACGTGGGATCCAACCCGAATCCAAATCCAACCCCAACCCCAACACCTCTACCTTCTCCCACCCCTGCGCCCAACTCACCGTACCAGGCCAACCTCAATGCCACCGGCCAGTGGATAGCTGCCAACTCCCTTGCTCCCGATGGCGCGATCCTTTTCGGGTCATCGAAGATCAATCCTTATTTCAGCAACCTGGCGGCGATCGGCATGACCAGGAATCCGGCGAACTATTCGCAGGTGCAAAGCTGGATGCAGTGGTATATCAACCATCTCAACTGGCCAGACAAATGGGGACTCTATGGCACGACTTACGACTATGATTACAACAACGGCGCCGAGACATCCCTGAACGACGCTGATTCCACCGATTCTTATGCAGCCACATTTCTTTCCTTGGCCTGGGCCTACTACAGCACCGGCGACGCCAATGCTCAGTCTTATGTGAAGACCCTGGCCTATCAGCTTGATGCCATCGGCGCAGTCCTGGTACAAACCCAAAACCCCGATGGCCTGACATGGGCCAAGCCCGATTATCAAATCAAATACCTGATGGACAACTGCGAGGCTTATCGTGGCCTGCGTGATCTGGCCAGCTTGTTTGGAGCCGCCTTTAACGATGCCACCAAGCAGCAGTACTACAACGCCAAAGCCGATCTTATGTTGCAAGGCATACAGGGCATGTGGATGAACGGTACCTGGGCAGTCTACAAAGACGGTATCGACCGCTTGATTGGACCCAGTTGGGGAACCTGGTATCCCGACGCTACCAGCCAGATGTTCCCGGTCATGCAAGACGTAATTTCTCCTTCGGACCCGCGGTCGCAGCAGGTCTACAACCAACTGCTCAACGCCTGGCCAGGATGGGCCAATCTCTCCTTCAACAGCCAAGACCCGTTCCCCTGGATAATGATCGCCGATGCTGCCGCGGCCATGGGCGACACCGGACGCGTGAATACCTACATCAAAAACATTCAGAACCAGTATGTAAACAACGGGTTCCCGTGGCCCTTCTACTCCATGGAGGCCGGCTGGTTCATGCGGTTGAATGCTTACATGATGGGGAGGAGACCTAATTAGTTCTAAGAACCGCAAGAAGCTTCAAGGCCGCAGAGTTCGCGGCCTTGAGGCTTTTTTAGTTGATTCAGGTGAAATGAGGTACGCGTGTGCGCAGACCAATACCGGGGAACTGGTTTAGCGATGCCGCCCTGGACGTATCGACGACGGCGGCGCTCCTGAGCACTTGCTTAGAGAAACATCAACTGAGTCTCCAGGACCTTTCAGCCGAACAACGAGTGACCTGAGGGCGTTCTTAGAGTCCGATACCGGACCGACAAGTGAAAGGTTCCATTCATCAGGAGCTTTCAGTGCCACACTTGTGATCGTGAACTTCCTATCAGGATCCAGGAGCGTGGGAGTAAAAACTGGTGTGAAGAATTTTCCCCGGATTGTAACTGGTATGGAAACAATATTGCCATCGCTGTTGGGTTTCGGTTTGCCAAATTCGCACGGGTTACTGGAGTCAACAACAGGTGGCAGAGTATCATCCATATCATTGTGGGATTCAACAGCGCCGTTTTTGAGGTGCTGAATGAATGTGACATGCCAATGTGGTTGATTCTTGGGACGATCAAATTTTGCCTTGATCAGCGTTTCATTTATTACTCTGTACTCTCCAGGCTTTAGCTCATCAGATTTTGCTTGTGAAAGCTGTTGATCGTTAAGGACAAAAGTCCTTGCGATAGGATCGCCCTCGCGATTAAAACCCTGTCCAAAGATGTCTAGAGTAACAACATTATCATTCAACGCAGGGCTCATTCGGACGATCTGTAAAGGCTGGTAAAAGATGGGGTCTGGCGAATCGTTAAGAGTCGTATCCTTGTCATTGACTCTCAGGCGAAATTCATTAATCACCGCAGCCTTCGAGGACGAGGTCAATGCAATTTCCGGAGTGCCGTTGAATGTACTGGGCATAACAAAAGAAAGAATGAGCCGCTTCGAGCCTACCAGCTCAAATACTCCTTGCACGCTGCGGTCGCCGGCATTGTCTGGGACTTTAAAGCTTTCTTGTCCTGGCAGAGGTTGTCCAATGGACACAACTTTTTGAAGAGGGGTGCCGTTGATTAATACGCCAGCATCGTGGCTGAATATGCCATCGATCTCAACTGTGGCGCGCTGGCCGACGGGAGTGGATTTATAAAATATTTCTTCAACGTAAAAGCTATCGCCTCCCCGTGGTATCTGAACCATAAACATTCTTTCGGGCTCGCAGTCTTCCCCGGCTCCGGGATAGGTGAAAGGATTCTTGGGGACCGTGCGCCGCCGATAGCTGCAACCGTAGGCTTCGAGTTGAATCGCCCTGGTGCTCTTGGGCACCACCAGGACTGCGTAAGTGGTACGCAGGCCTGGAGCCAGCCTCTTGGTTCCAGGGAGAGGACCGAAAGTCCAGCCAAACGTCTGTGCGCCTTTGCCGAAGGCCGAAGCAAAAACCTCCTGCTGGGTAAATTGCGAAAACTCATCGTGCTGGCGTTCAAAACGAGCTCCCCCTCCCAGCCCGGTTAGAAAGCCGAATAGCCCGGAGAACCCAAACGCCCGAGAAGTGCTGTGCGCGTCAGAGACGTTCAAAGCACCTTGGCGGGGGATTAATTCAAGAACATAAGGCATATTGCTGGTGGCAGATCTTGGGGGCTTTTCTTTTTCATTGTTATCGAAAACAACGTCGGCGATCTTCCATCTGTGCAACCAATCCCACTTCAGCCCTGCCAAGCTGTGGTCTTGTGGCGTTTGGGGCGCTTGATGACATCCGTCCTGGGCGCATGGATCATTGATCGTCGTAAATCTCTCAGTCCCTAATTCGACCGGACAAATGGTGAGACCTGGGTGATAGGCGGCGTCTTCTCGCTGTTGTATTTTGGTCAAAATGTCTGATTTCCAAAGTTGGCATATATCACTTAAATCTGGCGCCCTGAATTCCTGATCTTTAGCAGGGCACTCTCCGGATTCGGCGCAAGATTCAGCCGTCACCAGCCGGCTGATACGCCACCAGGTTTGTACCAAATGGTGGCCCCACAGCGCGGGTAAGTCGGGATAGGGTTTGAACTTCTGCGTGGCGTAGATGTCCTGTGGCAATTCCATAAAGATAACGCGATTATTAGGCCCAGCTTCATCGCGCAAAAGCGTCAGTTGTTTGGCCACGATTTCATATTGCAGGTTGATGAAGTTATCGAGCCGGATGGAGGCCGCGAGCTTGCTCTGGTTGACGCCATCGGGAACGTTCTTTAACAGCTTATCGAGCAAATCGGTGTTGCCAATCACGGAAGCAGATCCGCCGGTTCCCGAGGGCAGAGTTGAGCTGAATTGAAGAGCAGGAGGTGTCGCTACCTGGCTCGTGAGGGCGCTGGCTTCGCTATCAACTGCTCCTTTCCGGGCAGTCAGCGCGGTCACTTTATCTTGCGCTTCTGCTACTTGAAGGTCGAGTTTTGGATCGGTTGCCTGTTTCTGCTTCTCCTTGAGATCCATGAGGTCCTGAGTGGCAGTTGCCAATTGCGAGCCAAGGTCGGTCTGTTGGCCCCTGAGATCGTCCAGGCGCGCTCGCAAACGATTAAAGCGGTCGGTATCGACCTTAAATTGCTGGAGCGCAACCTGGTTTTTAACACCCGTGGTCTGGTCGAATTGAATTTGCCCCGAAAAAAGTGTCTTCAGGACATCCAGGCGGAATCCGACCGTTTCATTGGGATCAAGGTCGCCTACATCCTTGGCTGCGATGCCCAGGTCTCTTGAGCGGTTCCGCTCCAACAAGTAGTGCGCCTGCTCCAGAGTCCAAATATTGGGCTGGCCTATATCCACCAGGACAGAAGGGGCAATGAGCTTCTTCTGCTCTTGCCCCTGTCCCAGGGCAATTCCAGAGAGGTAAAGCACCAGCAAACTACACATGGCAAATTTCAATCGAGTCATTTCAACCTCCACAGATTGGGATTGGAATTGCGGTATTAGCTACGCCTCTACCGCAATTCTGTCGTTGTCCACGCCGACAACTGGATGGTCTCAGGGCACAGAGAACGCACAATATGTTCATGAGGGAGTAGTTTGGGTCTCAGTGCACTTCTGGAATCTCGAGTCGACATCAAGCAGTACTTTCGCGGTAGTGAATGGTTTTTTTAGAAGGTCGTCGAACCCTTTGAGTGCCTTATCAATCTGCGTCTCCCAGGGACGCGACGCAGGAGCCACCAGAACAACCAAATAAGTTCCGACAAGTAAGGCCCTTATTTGTTTGACGCCCTCGCTTTCCAACCAAGGGCGAATTTTGTCTTTCACGAACGCCTCACAATCTTGTTTTTTTGCAGGGTCAATCTCATAGATAAGAAGTTCCGTACCTAAGCACGTCGCCTGCTTTATTCCCAGATCTGTCATGTGAAATTCTCCTTTTCGGACTATGTTGGATCTTTCAGATTCCTAACGTTGGTAGTGTAGGGGAGTGGCTTTCGGAAGTCTTAAAAAAATGGGAAAATATCGCCTAAATCTCAATTAAGAAAATGCGCGTTTGCACAAAACCAACACAGCAGATCAGTTCGAAAATTAGTTTAAGTCTTAAATTTCGATAAGAGTTTGCTGAATTTCTATTAAACTCCTAATCCATATTCAATGAGCAAGCATTCCCGGCTAGTTTACGAATTCGGACCATACCGTCTAGATCCTCTTGAGTGCCGTCTGCTGCGAAGCGGCAAGGTCATCTCGCTTCGCCCGAAATTACTGGATTTGCTGGCAATACTCGTCCAACATGCTGGCCACATGCTGACCAAAGACGAACTAATGGCAGCCGTATGGCCTAACGCCGTGGTGGAAGAGAGCAACCTCGCAGTCAGCGTAACGGAGCTGCGGAAGATACTCGGAGATGAGAACTACATTGAGACCGTAGCGCGCCGGGGATATCGCTTCGCCGCCAGCGTTCAACAGGTGGTGCTCAACGAGGAGCATTGTGCGCCACATGGGGCCGCAAGCACAGATTCTTCGCCTGAATGGACACCGCCCGGAGGCGCTCTTCTGCCGGATTCACCCGTTTATATCACCCGAAAAACTGATAGCGAATTTCATCGGGCCATCACGCGTCACGATAGTTTTGTATTGATCAAAGGTCCGCGTCAAGTTGGGAAGACATCGCTGCTGGCGCGAGGCTTGCGACATGCGCGCGAGGCAGGCGCAAAAGTGGTGCTCACCGACTTGCAACACCTTACAACCAGCGCCTTCAGCAGTGTCGAAAAGCTATTGATGACAATCGGTGAACTCATGGCCGATGACTTGCAACTGGACAACCATCCACATCAGATGTGGAATAACTACATTAGTCCAAGCAGCAATTTTGAAAGATATTTGCGCCGATTCGTTTTGACGGCGATACGCGCGCCCCTGGTATGGGCGCTGGACGAAACCGACCGTCTCTTCAGTTGCCCCTTTGCCAATGACATTTTCGGAATGTTTCGTTCGTGGCATAATTTGCGGGCATTGGAACCGGAGGGTCCCTGGACTCGGCTTACCATAGCTCTGGCTTACGCGACGGAAGCGTATTTGTTTATTAACGACCTGAATCAGTCTCCATTCAACATTGGGATGCGGCTTACTTTGGATGATTTTACGCTGGAGCAGGTCAGTGATCTGAACCATCGTTATGGCGATCCACTGGACACCGGAGAAGTGAAGCAATACTTCAATCTGCTCGCAGGTCATCCGTATCTGGTTCATACAGGTCTTTATCAAATAGCAAGCCACCAGACCGGCCTGGCAGCGATCGCGGAGCAAGCGG
>DASZFK010000546.1:0-3521 GCA_035939855.1 Candidatus Angelobacter sp. | reverse complement strand
AGGCCCCAGCCCTCTTTCTCAATGCTTCCGGCAAGAGGCTCTCGACCCAGGGAATTGCCAATGTAATCTCACAGCTTCGCAAGGATGCAGGTATTGAGCGGCACATTACTCCCCATATGCTGCGCCATACTGTAGCGACGTTGCTCCTCCGAAACGGAGTGGATATCCGCGTGGTCCAGGAGTTCCTGGGCCACACCTCGATTGCCACCACCCAGCGCTATACGCACATCACCAAGGAACACATGATTGGCGTGCTGCGCAAGCATCATCCGTCGCTGGGCTTGCGGACCAAGACGGAAATCCCTGCGTAGAATTCTCGAGCTTATAGAATGCTCTGCCAATAATGAAGAAGCAGGAGAGAGGTTTTCAATTATCGCAATTTTGGCATTTATGGCAATTCTGGCAATCCCCGATTCGGATCGCTGTCCGCCCCATCCGTTGGAGAGGACGCGTCTCCAGACTGGTTCTCAGAAGTAGTTGGGACCGTAATGGGCGGATCGGCCATTACGACGATTGACTCTTGCTGCTGCAATTGCAACTCTGCGGGTCTGGGCTGCAAGCTGGTCCAGCGTTCATACCAGATCACCAGCGATGCCCTTTGCCATAGGCGGCAGGCGAGCAGAAGCAACAAAGTTGCCTCGGAGACGATGAAGGCCGCGCCTACAGCTTCGGGCGGGACAAATTTCACCCAGATGGTCAATCCTAAGAGTGTCACCACGACCGTCGCAATCGCGGTGACCAATTGAATGGTGTAGAGCTTCCCGAAATTGGCAAAGGCGAGCTTGCGGGCTGCGGCAAACAACGTCCGGCGAGTTTTTTGTTCTCCGCTTGCGACCAACTCAATTTCTGCCATGCTGATCCAGACGCGCACGGCGGCGAACAGGAGAAAGAAGATCAGGCCTAGCAAGAAAGCAAGGTTGAGGCCGGTGGTCTCGCTGGGAGAAGTCTCAGTGACCACGGGAATAATGGCCGCCGCGATTAACAGGAACACTGCAAATACGCCCAGAGGTATTAGGGACCACAGCAGCAGCCGTACCATGCGCGCCAGGAATGCTCCACACACGCCAAAAAACTCACCTGCAGTTTGCCGGCTCGGGCGCGCATTCACACCCGTGGCTTGGCGAAATTCCTGAATCACTCCTGGCTCGGCAAACAGGACAATCAAGGCAAATACCAGGGAGGTAAGCAACGACAAGCTTCTGAAAATGCCGAAGCTGAATTGTGGCGAGCTGAGAACCTCAATGTAGGTGCTGAGATCGAAATGATCGGTCAGGGACCTGGAAGCCAGAGAGTGATCGAGGAGGTTTCCAAGGGTCAGGCGCACCGGCGCAACGGCAATCACGCCCATGACAAAATTAGCCAGAAACAACCACCACAGAAGACGCTGTTGCCGCAATACCAGACCAACGCCGGCCACCATTGCGCTCCATGCCTCAGGTTTTTTCCCGGTTGCCTGCATCAGGTTTCTCCTACGAACCGCTATTGGCCACGAATGAACACCCATGAAGAAGCAGTCAGCATCAGCAGTCAGCCGGCGAACATTTCACTTGGCACGAGATCCTATTGGCTACCTGGCACATCGTCGCTTCGGCTAATTGCTATTTGCTAATTGCTATTTGCTCTTAATCACACCAGCGAGGCCAGCATCTGGCCGATCCATTGAGATACAAACAGCCAATAGTTGCTGATCTTTTTCGAAGCCGTGGGATTGGGCTTGACCGTCCGGCTGTTGTTGAAAAAGTTTGCGTCCAGAAACACCTGGTGGTCAGGATCTATCTCGGCGGATTCAACCCGGGCCTGCTTGTCATACACGAAGCGGACCCAGCGGTCGCGGCCATCCCAGTGCTCGCGCAACGTTTCGCCATTGGCGAACTTGATTTCGACGGTCACCGGAAAGATAAAATCCCCCTTGCGCGAGACGACTACCTGATCGCGATAGAAGCCAGACTGTCCGGTCTCTTCGTTCAACGGTTCGGAGCTTAATCTGGTCACCTCGTAGTCGAGCGCCTGCGTGCCGTAGACAGCCTGATCAAAGTACCAGCGCAAATTCTTTCCGCTGACTTCTTCCACGGTGCGCAGGAAATCTTCGCGAGTGGGATGAGTAAAGCGATAGCGCAGGAAGTAAACGTGCATGGCCTCCTGCAGCTTCTGTTCTCCGATCACGCTTTCCAGTGTCTTCAAGACCGTAGCCGTTTTGCCGTAAGTGATGCCGCCATAGGAGTTGCCATTCATGAACTCCCAGCCCCGGCGAACGAGCGGGTCGGCGTTAGGCAAGGATAGGTATTCCATGCGCTGGTATCCGAATTCGCCCATGTTGATTCCCAGCATATCGTTGATGACGGACGTGTCTTTGCCGTAGATATCGTCGAGCACTTTTTCAGAATAGCTATTGATGCCCTCATCGAGCCAGGCATCTTCAAATTCATTGGTGGCCACCATGCCGTACCAGTACTGGTGGCCGAATTCGTGCTCCACCACCACTTCCGGAAGGAACAAAAAGCGGCGCGGCGAAAATGACGAGGTGTCTCCGGTGATGAACGTGGGATATTCCATTCCTCCTGCGGCCATGTCCGCAGGGTCCACCACCGTGAGGGTGTTATAGGGATACGGCCCAAACCAGCGGTCAAAGTGATCTAGGGATTGCTTGATGATGTCGAGATGGCGCTGGCCCTGATCGGCATGCTGGAGTTGAAGGAGCAGTTTGATCTTGACCTGGTGGCCCGATGCCGCCTTCCACAGATCATCCACCTGGACGAAGCGGGTATCGGCGGTCCAGGCGAAATCATGGACATCTTCCACGCGATACTCGTGAGTCAGGGTACCATCCGCATTGGTCTTGGTCGCGACCTCTTCGCCGCTGGCGCCAACGATGTATTCCTTCGGCACAGTGAGCTTTACGTCGAAGACGCCAAAGTCGGCAAAGAACTCCGTCGTTGCATGGAATTGATGGCAGTTCCAGGCGTTGTGCCACCAAACGCCTATTTTCGGAAACCATTGCCCGCCCAGGACAAAGTTGTACTTGTAGCCGGTGCGGGCTATCACTTGCGGCATTTTGGCTTCAAAACGGATTTTGAACGTTACTTCCGCGCCCGCAGGAACCGTCTGGGGCAGCTTCACCTGGAACACGGTGCGATCGTCGGAATTGCCGTCGTCGGGCGCGATGAAAGTCATGCGATTGGTAACGTCGCCCATGCCGCTGACCTCAATCGCCAATACTTTGTTTGAGCCGAAATAGGTTGCGCCGAGATAATCCTCCCAACCTCCACTTCTGTCGCGCCGCTCCTCCCGCATCCAGGTGGACTTGGGCTGAAACGCATTCAGATAGAGATGGAAAGGAAATGTATCCTGAGCCTGACCCGTGAGATTGCGGTAAATAAGGGTCTCTTGCCCGGTAATGGTTTTGTTCGCCGGGTTCCAGCGCGCATTAATGTTGTAGTTCACCACTCTCTGCGAGCGCGGCAGCCCGTTCCTGCCATCGGGATCAACACCCGGGAAAGACGTGGAGGTGGGAGAAGGCGGTG
>DASZFK010000545.1:0-9376 GCA_035939855.1 Candidatus Angelobacter sp. | reverse complement strand
CTGCTTGGTGTCACTGCCAGACTTCGCCGATACATCAATCGTATGAATACCATTCTTGGCGGGCCCCGTGAGACGGCCAAAACCCAGGACGCGGTCAACTTTGTTCTTGCGCACCAGGAAATCCAACCCCTTGGTATGCTTGGTCACAATTTTGTTCTTTCGGTCCTGGACAACTTTCCAATTCACTTTGGGCGTGCCCAATCCTTCAATGCCGAATTCCTGGGCAGTCTTGAGCTGGTCGTAAACCTCGGCGTTAAACAGAAGGGCTTTAGTGGGGATGCAGCCGACATGCAGGCAGGTTCCACCCAGCAAGTCGTCTTTTTCGATCAGGCAGGTCTTGAGCCCAAGCTGGCCTGCGCGAAACGCTGCCGTATATCCTCCCGGCCCTGATCCGATGATGGCGACATCATAAATGGTTTCTGGCAATGAATTGCTCCGTAAATGAACTCCCATCTATTCATATCACAGCTTGAAGGAACACACTTGCTGCTGCTCCGCTCTTCCAGCCCTTATCATCGCTGCCGCGATGAATCCTTCGGCTTGCCTCAGGACAGGCTGGCCGAGGCCCACGATTCGCAAGCGAATCGTTAGACGCTGATACTAGTAGTGGGTAAGTTTCGAAGAAACTGACCCACTACTAATTGCACACCCAAGCGCCGTTGATTCTCTTCGCAAATGCTCCTGTTCCTCCGCTGGTGCAATTTTTGGCGATTTTGCAATTAGAGCAGTAGACCTGCCGGCCGTCGGCTGGAGTGCCTAGATTTGCAAATACTGTGGAAGCATTGTCCAGGGGCTGAGTCAGAGCCAGTGATCCAGCATTTACAGTTGCGACCGTGGAGCTGGAGACTTTCAGGGTCCATCCGGGCGCGCCGTTGATAGAGTTGCTCACGGCGCTGCCATTAAGCCCGAGACCGTCAATGTTCATGCCGCCCTGGGGGCTCACGGACCACTGCTGCACAACACCTCCAACGCTGGTATTGAGAAAACTGGTGAACGCCGCCTGGTCATCGACCACATCGGTGGTATTTGCCGACAGATTGCCGGCGACAAAAATCGCGGTATTTCCTTTGGCTTTCGAAAACCCGGTGGTGCTGCCTTCGATATTGCATTCGACACAGGTGACGCCGCGCGTCGCCATCTCCGTCAGCAGAAAAGCCGTTCCGCCAGAGGCTGTAATCTCTCCACTGAAGAAGACGTTTTCGTTGATGATCTGATTTTTGGCGGTGTTGGTCAGCTTGATCCCAACGCCATTGGTTCCACCCGTGCAGTTCACATTGTAGAAATAATTGTTGTTGATGACTTTGCTGGTAGCATCGGTCGAGTCGAGCAGGCAGCCGACTCCGCCGGAGGCCAACCCGCTGATATGGATATCGCGGAAGTCGTTCCAAATGGTGCTGCCTGCGGAGGTTGACGAAGTATTCAACTGGATGCCGGCGGCGAATGGGCCGTAGATATAGATCCGCTCGGCTACGACACGCTGGCCGTAGTTCAACCTGATGGCTGCGTTCGCTCCGGCTGCCGCCGTGTTCTTGATACAGAAATCAGCAAGATGGATATCAGCCATGTTTGTGACAGGGAACAGGTCCCCCGAGGTCATGGTGGTCGTGATGGTTGTGGGGCAATTCGCCACGTCCGGTTGTCCCCAACCAGCCCCTAGAAGATTGAGATTGGAACACATCTTGAATGGGACATTGTTGGGCCAGGAACCGGAGGGCATGAAGACCGTGCCTCCGCCTGCCATACACGCTGCGCTGATGGCATCCTGGACTGTCGAATAACAGGGTGGCCCAACAATATAGACTCCGTTCGTGGCGCAAGAACTGATTAAAGTTGCCGGGGCAGCAGCGAGCGAAAAAGGATAACAGGTGTTGGAACTGGTGTTGATCATGCCCAAGCCGGTCACCGTGTAGCAATAATTGCCGGGAGCAAGGTAAAACTGGAAATTGCCCAGGCGATTGATGCGTACGGCTGCTTGTCCTCCAGCAGGAAGGGTCAGTGCGGCATCGGTGAAGGTGTTCACCGCCGGCGTACACGACCCAGTCGATCCGACCGTTGCCGGAACGGAACACACGATGACGGTTCGGCCCGCAACAGGCCGTCCGCGCGAATTGAGGACTCGATCGTGATAGCCGGCGCCCTGGCCATGCATGATCGAAGAAAAAACAAGAAACGCATTCAAAGCCGTCAAGAGCTTGAGTCGTGTGTTCATTTACCCCTGCCAGTTTTTTGTCTACAGAAGCTAAACCTCTTTAAGGATCTGCGCAAGTCGCTTGCATTGGGTAGAGCATGATTTGCATTTGGTAATTTGGTAATTGGGTAATTCAGAACCAACACAGCACTGCGGGAACATTTTTGGGAAGATTTTAATCCCGATGCACTGTCTCCGGAGAAAATGCCGGCAGGCAGATGGCGATGTATTCGGTTGGCTCATGGGGAGTGGAGTACTGAATCCATTCGCCCGGATGGGTGATTACGGCCTGGCCGGCCCGCACGTCAAACTCTCCTGCATGATGGCGGACTCGGAGGCATCCGCGCAGCACGAGCGTGTACTCCTCAAATTCCGGCGTCTGCCCCGGTTCCACCCATCCGGCGGGACTGCGCATGTGGGCCACACTCAGACGCGACTCATGAGTGTTCACACGACCGATATACTCGTCAATGATTTTGGGCATGTTGCCCGCTGACTGGACGCGAGTCGGATTCTCAATGAGCTTGGGCAAAGGCTTGCTCCCCTTTTCCGAGTTTGAGATAAGCTATCGCAAACAAGATCCCTAACAATAAATCGATCGCGCCAAAGATCGCCATTGGGGCTGCGAGACGTCCGGAGAAAAAGAGGGCAGCAATGGCAATCGCATAAGCCAGTTTCTCGAAAACGGCGGCCGGAATCAAAGGACGCATCCGCAGCGGGTTCCTGGCCATGATGAGAAATGCAATCTGCCAGGCGAGAGCCGTTCCAAAGAATCCGTAGTAAAACTCAGGATGACTGATGGCAGGCGGGAATTGCCTGTTGACCATCGTCTCTGCAAAAAAACCGGGAACGATGACAATCAGGCCCCAGATGCCGGCGATCAGAAACGTAAGGCGGGCAAATCGATTTTGTTTCATATACTTTCCAATGGCAAGTAGTGGGTCAGTTTGACCGAAAACTCCCGAGGACTGCAACTCGGATTCATCGCTGCGCGATGAACGTCTGCCTAATGGCAGATTTTACTGCATTCTGCTTTGAAGCGAGTTAGGATTGAAAGTTTTCAACGCATACACCAGAAATCAGGAGAGACCATGAGGAACCGCTGCTTGAAGGCAGTTCTGCTGTTGCTTAGCTCTTTCGCCGCCGCCCAAAATACGATTACAGAACGCCTGCAGGTGGACGCCACGGATGCTCCACGCAATATATTGCACTCGACGCTGACGATCCCTCTGACGCCGGCCATCCAGGTAACTGCCGGCTCCCTAACCTTGATGTATCCCAAGTGGATACCCGGCAACCATCGTCCCACCGGTCCTATCCAGAACCTGCTGGGGCTGCACATCAAGGCCAACGGGCAGGAATTGGAGTGGCGCCGCGATCTGAGAGATATGTATGCCTTCCACGTACAGATTCCCGCAGGGACCAAAGAAATCGAGGCCACTTACGACACCATTACCTACAACGGCAAAAGCTCGGCAGCCTCGTCCAAGGTGCTTGATCTGCTTTGGAACCAGGTGGTCCTTTATCCTCAAGACGCGGCGACCGACGATGTCCTGATGACTGCCTCCATTCGTTTGCCCGCGGGCTGGAAGTTTGGCACAGCGCTCACACCCACCCGGCAATCCGGCAGTTCGGCGGACTTCCAGCCGGTTTCATTGACCCGTCTGGTGGACTCTCCCCTGATTGCGGGCGCGATTTATCGCCAGGTACAACTCACCAAGCCGGGAGAAAGTCCGGTTACTGTCATTGATATGGTGGGCGAGAGCGAATTCTCGGTGCAAATTACCGACAAAGACCTAGCCAGCTACAAACAACTCGTAGCTGAAACTGGAAAGCTTTTTGGAGCCCGCCACTACGAGAAATATCATTTCCTGCTGACGCTCAGCAATCAGACAGCGCATCATGGATTGGAGCACCACGAATCCAGCGACAACGGCACGTCGGAGGAGAATTTCAGCGATCCCGACTGGCACAACCTGGAAGCCGATCTGCTTCCCCACGAATTTGTACACTCCTGGAACGGTAAGTACCGGCGTCCTGCGGGACTCGCGACTCGCAATTACCAGATACCGATGGAGGGCGATCTTCTATGGGTCTACGAAGGCCTTACGGATTATCTGGGCGACATTTTGTCGGGGCGTACCGGATTGCGCTCGCCGGAACAATGGCGGGAGAATGCCGCCTATACCGGGGCCATGCTGGACCATCGAGCGGGGCGCTCGTGGCGTCCTCTGCAGGATGCAGCCACATCCGTACAGATTCTCTTCACTGCGCCACCGGAATGGGTCAACTGGCGGCGCTCTGCCGACTACTATCCCGAAGGGTTCCTGATATGGCTGGAAGTCGATACGCTGATTCGCCAGCAGACGCATGGCCAGAAATCGCTCAATGATTTTTGCCGCCTGTTTTATGGCGGACAGAGCGGGCCACCGGCCGTTGTCCCCTATAAGTTTGAAGATGTGGCCGCCGCGCTCAACCAGGTAACTCCCTATAATTGGGCGGAACATTTGCGCCAGAGGCTCGACTCGAAATCCGCTCGCGCTCCCCTGGGGGGATTCGAAAATGGTGGATGGAAGCTGGTCTATACAGAAGAGAAGAACATCACCATGGAAGCCCGCGAAAAAACCAGTGAAGCGCTTGACCTGAGCTTCTCACTGGGCATCATCGTTTCCAGCGATGGGGCGCTGGTCGACGTAATTCCCGGCTCACCCGCATATGTCGCCGGAGCAGGCGCAGGCATGAAGCTGATCGCTGTAAACGGCCGCAAATACTCGAAGGACGTTATGCGCAACGCCCTGCACCTCGGGATCAACGGCCGTGAGCCGCTGGCCCTGCTGGTGGAAAATGGCGAATATTACAGCACGCTTCAGGTGAACTATCACGGCGGGAACCGCTATCCGCATCTGGTGCGGAATGAGGGGCAGGCTGATCTGCTGGGGGAGATTATCAAGCCCATTGCGGCGCAGTAGTATCGGAATTCAGTCAGCTCGGCTTCTTGCGTTGAAGGCCTGTAGGTCGTTGAGTGATAAGCAACACGCATATTGTTCGCGGCAGACAATCTACCTCTTCCAATACTTTGAGAAGCTTTTGGTGCAGAAGAAAGCCCGCCAGCATTCGCCGGCGGGCTTTTAAAGCCAGGTTAAAGCACCTGGGGTTAGAAGGTGAATTTGCCTCCAATGATCAAGCGGCGTCCACCGGCTCCGGTCAGGCTCGGATCGCCGAAACCGTTGCCATTCTGGAAATTACCAGCATCCACCAATGTGGGATCGACGCTGGCAAAGTTGAAGTGATTGAGGGCGTTGATGGCTGTGGCATGAATTTCAAATGCGGTGTGTTCCGTCATCTTGAAACGCTTGTACACAGACATGTTGACGACGTTGGTAATCGCATCACGCACCGTGTTCCGGGCTACATTGCCGAACGGTGTGCCAAATAAAGCCTGGGCACGCCCCGTATTGACAATGAAACGGACATCATTTTGCGTAACATTCACTACCGACGCATTTGGTAAACCATTTGGAAGGACAGCGTTAAGCGCGTTCACGCTGATGAGCTGCCCTGGACTGGCTGCGCAGGCTACTGACGCGGCTGAAGGCAAAGTGACACCGGCAAGAGAACAAGCATCTCCAGCGAAGATTCCGACACTGGTAACCGGAGCATTCGAATTGCCTGCGAACGGGCGCGTCGGTTCGTTACCAAAGAACGTACCGAAGAAGCCCGAATCATAGAAGTTCTTGCCGCCATCAGTCAGTGTCGCTTCGAGGATCTGGGCCGGAGTGTAAGGCTGGCCGGAGCCAAGCTGATAGCCGGCGGCGACTGCCCATCCTCCTAACAGGTGGCCAACCACACCATGCTGCTCCCTGAAGAATGGGAACTGCTCGGTGAAGGTGATGGTCCAGCGTTGCGGGAAGTCCAGACCTGAGGTTCCATGTTCTGCCTTGGAGAAGTCCAGCGGGTTCTGGGAAATAGCAACTGTGTTGCCGGCAGTACCGGTGCTGAAGATTTCGCTGGCGTTATCGGTGGTCTTGCTCCAGGTGTAGCCCGTTCTCACGGTCAACTGTTTGAACAGGTTAGCGGCACGGAACTCCAACTGGAGGCCGTTGTAGTCCGAATATCCGGTGTTGGTGCGGGAACGAACTATGCCCGATCCGCAATTTACGCGTCCCACGTCAGAGCCTGCGCCCGGCCCGATCTGCTGGGTCGTTGGGCAAGGCGTAAGACCGGTAGTGAATTGCGGGAAGCTGGCAGCCAGATCGGTGATAAACGGATTGGCGTTAATGGATTGGAAAAGGTTGTCGGCATGGTTGCCCACGTAACGAGCTTCAAATGCCGAATTTTTGGTAATCTCGCGCTCGAAACCAAAGCTATAGCTCTGAACGCGGTCAGGCTGGAAGGTTGTCGGAATGGTGGTCTGAGCGAACGTACGAGGATCGAATACGCCTCTAGTGATAAAAGGCGCAAGCGAGGCGCGTACGTTGGGACCTATGGGAACCGCCGGCAAACCCTTGCCGGTCGCTGCGGCCCCGCTAAAGGTCTGCAGGAACACGAAAGGAGCCGAAGTTGAGATGTTCAGGTAGATGTTGTAGAAGGCCGGGTCGTAGGCGATGCGATAGCCGCCGCGGAAAACGGTCTTGCCATTGCCGGTAAGCCATCCGCCCCACTGCGGCGAATAAGCAAAGCCGATGCTGGGACCAAAAGCCGTCGTGTAGCTGCTGGTCTTGGGGAAGGTGGTGACGCTGGCCGGCAACGCCGGGTTCCAGAAGGCAGTGGAGGCATTGCTTTCGCGCGGGGTGGTGATGTCGTTGAAGAGGTTCGCGGGCTGGCCGAAGTTCGACCACGTCAGACCCAGGTTCAGGGTCAATGCCTGCGATATCTTCCAGTCATCGCCGACATAGAGGAAGGTGTCGTACTCGCGGAAATCAAGCGACGAAGGTCCGTTGGCGATCGTGACCCGGTTGGGCGTGTTTTGAATGAAGCTGAAGAAGTTGCTAAAGCGATACTGTCCGTTCAGGTTGGGCAGGAAGATGTTGGGCGAACGCTGATAGGTCCAGTTAATTCCAGCTTTCAACTGATGCTTGCCCAACACGTAGTTCCAGTTGTCCTGGGCTTGCCACGTGTTAACGATGCGGGCCTGGGGCAGGTTGGTGGCCGGCCCAAAGCCGCTGAACGTGTTGTTGAAGGAAATATTGGTGAAGGCCTGATCGAGCTGGCCGGCTGGGACAATGGTGTTGCCAAAGTTGTTGCCGCCAAACTCCGCGTTCAAACGGCCAAAGGAGACACGCGCCTCGTTGACCATGTGCGCCGTGAAGTTGTGGGTCCAGGCCAGATAGGTCTGCTGGTTCAGGTCGGGAACGTTTCCGATGTAGCCAGTGGAGCCGGTGCCTGTGGCGTTAAAATTGTTGTTGCGATTGAAAATATAGCGACCGCTGATGGTGTCGCTGCCCAACGTGAAATCGAGCTTGGTAATGAAGTCAAATTCGTGGAACGGACCCGGCAGGGTGCGCTGAACGTGGGTGAAGGGGACTGGAATTCTACCGGGACCTGGAGGACCTCCGCCACAGGCCGGATTAGTGCCAACTAGTGTCGGAACTATATCGGTAGCGATCGGGTTGCCGGCTGTGATGCCAAACGGACCGAAGGTGCCGTAGGTCGTTAAGTTCTGACTGCCTGGATAGCACCCGTTCAATTGGTTCAAGCCTGCCGGCGTGGGCACCAGCGAGCCGCCAGTGAATACGTTGTTGGCCGAGATAAGCTCATCCTGGAAGGCGCCAAAGAAGAACAATCTGTTTTTGATCCAAGGACCGTTGAGCTGGAAACCAGTGTTTTCATCGTTGAAGCGGGGTGGACCGGATATCGGAGTGACGCCATCCGGCTTTTTCCCGAACCGTCTTTGGGAGTTGGAGAGCGCATTCAGGAAGTTGCTGTTTTCGTTTCCAAAAATGCTGCCATGCCAGGCATTGCCTCCGGACTTGGTGATGATGTTCACCACGGAACCGGCATTGCGGCCATACTCAGGCCCGAAATTGTTGGTGACCAGTACATACTGCGAGACAAATTCCGGGTTGCTGAGAAACAGGCCGGGGCCGCCGACGCTGTTGTCGTTGTTGTTCTGACCGTCAATTTGCTGATCGTTGTTGCGTCCACGCAGACCGTTGACTGTGAAGCCGGCGCCGTTGGTGTTGGAAAAGCCATCGTTGCGGGTGCTGCTGACGCCCGGGATAAACAATGCCATCTGGTCAAGACCCTGGTTTTCCTGCGTACCGGAAAAAGTGCCGAGCGCGGTACCGGAAAAGGTGTTCGTGATCTGTGCTTGGGTCGCTTCGATCAGGGGAGCTTCAGCATTGACTTCGACAGTAGCGGTGGCTTCGCCTACGGTCAGGTGCACCGACCCCAAGCCTCGATCGCTGCCGGCACCTACGATGACGCCGCTCTGGGAGGCTGTCTTAAAGCCCTGGGCGGTGATTTCCACAGTGTATGTTCCAATTGGCAACAGGTTCAGGCGGAAAAGCCCGGAACCGTCGCTGGTCGACGTGAAAACGGTGGCCGTTTCCACATTTTTCGCTTTTACCTGAGCACCGGATACAACCGCGCCGGAGGGATCGACCACTGTGCCCGAAATCGAGCCACGAATGACCTGTCCTACAGACGGGATGCACCACACCAATGCCAGAGTAACCGCGGCGAGAGACATTAAAGCGCGCAGTTTTCGATTCATCCTCTTCTTCTCCATGGTTGGTGAAATAAACAACAAGCAGGCTTAACTTTACTTTCCGAGGCCCTAATGTTGTTAAGTTTCCGTAACAATAAGCGCAATCTAAGTTCCATTACATTAGACCTTTAGAATCATTATTTTACATGGATAAAAGGAGATAAAATCTCTGTTTCTGGATTCCCCCAAGCATGGATATTCCAAATTTGGAAGGCGCGATGAGCCCCATCAAAACGCCCCAAACTCGCACTTGGTTCAAGAGAACACGACCAATACCTACGGTTGGGGTAAGCGTTCCAACCGGGCCGCCCGCAAATAAATGAAATTTGGCAGTCGCCCTGCAGACTTGAAAGGTGACCAAGAGCACTACCTCGATCAATAACCAAGCTCTTTGGATTCTTTGATAGCCTGGCGTCAAAATCGATTACGTCGCCATGAGCTGTGAAGGGGTATTTCATTAAAAAGCCCGCCAGTTTCCT
>DASZFK010000544.1:0-17022 GCA_035939855.1 Candidatus Angelobacter sp. | reverse complement strand
ATACTCGTGGTGAACAAGAACCTTCTCCATCCACCTGTAAATCTCTTCTCGTGTCTTGCCCTCGAACCGGATTCCCTGGCTGGCCTCCAAGAACGCCTGGATCTGGTCCAAACTTAACTCCTCGGCTGCATGCATGTTGATAGTCAATCCTCAGCATGCCATTTCTCTCCAGGCTCATCTTGTGTTGGAATCCCACCCCTTCTTCAGGCTCATCTTGCATTGGAAAAGACTGTGATTTGACAAATCACCGATCTTCGTATACTATTCGCTTAGGTAGCGTTGGATTCCTAGCTGCCCATTCGTCGTCATTCGCGGGGACGGTAACTTCCGTGGCTAATTTCATCAGGCTGGCGTAGCTCTACCCAAAAAATCCGCTCAGCAAGACAAAATCAGCCAAGCTTTTCTGAGGGCTATTTTGTGCGCCATATAACCAGCACGGCGGGCTCTTTTCCCGAACCGATTAGTCGATGCTCACTCAATAACTTTCGGCTCACAATTTCGAGATTTCCGTAGCGGGTGTAGCGGCAGTTTTGCAAAAGAATCAGGAATTTAAGTGGATTTTGGGTGTACCCCCCACCCCCCCACCTTAACTTTCAATTAACTTTCATCTAACTCTTGTCCAGTTTTTGGACAAAAGTTGCCAGGAATGCAGCAGGCAGTCACCTGAAACCGAAATATGCATTTGAGCCAATAGATATGCGCCTTGTCTCACTTCAACGGCGAAGAAACGACAACAAATTCTCGTAGCATGTAGCGGCAAAAAATCTAACATCTTTGGAGGAACGACGAAGCGATAGCTAAGAGCTAAAGGCTAGCCAAGTGCTCATCAGCGTCTTTGATCGATTGTCCCTGGAGCAGTAACTCTTTGCCCCAGCCTTCCGATAAATCTTTGAAGGGGATCAAGCTGGAACCGAAGTAGTAGTGAGCACCAGGCAGTGTGAATGGGGGGGGTTTTTACGAGCTACGTTCAGATGACAGGGGAATAAGGGCATCGCAAAAACGGACCATTTTCTAAAAGTAAGTGGCCAAAATGGCTACACCAAAAATGCCAGTGATTAACGAGCGCTAACATTTACGCTTGCTTTGTTCGACATATTCTGTAAAGGTACTCACAAGGCAGCACGACAAATGGGCTTAAGGCTTCACTGCTGAGATCTTCCCACACGAGACCTCAATGTCATCCTATATGCTTAGCGAAACTTCCATTCACCGTAAACACTTTTCTTTCCTGCTGACGATTTTTGTATTGCTTTGGCTGGCTGGGCCATTGCTCCTTCATGCCGACACGCTTTCCGGCTCGGTTGTGGACCAGACCGGGGCTTTAATACCCGGCGCCCGCATCGAGATTACCGGAGGAGACCTTGCTCAGCCGCTCGTGGTTTCGTCGGATTCAGAGGGAAAGTTTTCCGCTCCTGACTTGAAACCCGGGGCCTACTCCGTGCGCGTGACGCGCGATGGTTTTGAGCCCCTGGTCAAGATGGTGGAGCTGCATGGCAGCACGAATCTGGAACTGAAGATGGCTATCGCGCAGCAGCGCGTGGAAGTCACGGTTCCCGGTAAGAGCCTGACTTATGCCAATTCCGACCCTGTTTACAGAAGCCTGCGCGACCTGAGGTTTGGCGACACTTTCCGCATCGAGAATTTCACCGTGCCGGTGGATACGGCTGCCTTGCAGTTTCAAAAGGGCACTCTGACGTTCCTGGCTCCGGTGGAAGGCGTGGTGACCGGCGCCATCTTCATTGGGGAAGGGCACTTCAATCTAAAACCTGTAACTCCCCTGGATGCGCTTGACCTGAAACGGCGCATTGGCACGGCGGAAGCCGACGAAGATTTCACCGAGGTCGTCATGCGGTTTACCGGGGGCGAGCGGCTGATGTTTCTAAAAGGCCTGGGAGACAAAGTGGAACCCCCGGACGAGGCGGCCAAGGCATTCGAGCATTGGAAGGAGAAGATGCGAAAGCGCCGGGAAATACCTTTAAGTTTTATCGAGGCGCTGCTTCACAGCGAAACCATGGACAACGTAGATGCCGATATTCTGGCCGCAGTTTACAACCCGCAGCATCCTCCATTTTTGAACGCCTACATTCGGGGAAAGAAGCACAGCGACCTGCGCTTTTTGGTAAGGACGCGGGTGGGAGCGATCCCCCAGCTTGATTCGCCGGAAGAAGTGGGGCTGATCAACTACGATCCTGAAGCCATGGACGAGGGTGTATGGTATCTGGGCCATTTGAAGTCTGAGTACCAGAAGGGCACGGCAAGTTCGCATGAGGACCGCCGGCTGTTTGCAACCCGCAGCTACAAGATCGAAACGGCCATTTCGAAAAACGATCACTTATTCAGTACGGCTGTGATTACCATCCAGCCATTGGTCAAAGGTGAGAGGGTCCTCAAATTCGAACTACTGCCTAACCTGCGAGTCACGCGCGTGGCCGACAGTGAGGGGAAAGACATCTACTACATCCAGGAGAGCCGCAAGGCGGACGGCTCGTTTTATGCCATTCTTCCCCAGGCCCCGGAAGCCGGCAAAGATTACTCCATCACCGTGCAGTATGAAGGCGACAAGGTACTGGAGCGCGCCGGGGATGGAAGCTACTACGTTAAAGCTCGGAGTTCGTGGTATCCGAACCTGAATGGATTTGATGAACACGCCATGTATGACCTTACTTATAAGGTTCCGCCCAAGTACAAGGTCTTGAGTGTCGGCACGCTGAAGGAAGAATCGGTCGAACAAAACTATGCTGTGAGCCATTGGGTCACTCCCAAGCCGGTGGCGGTAGCCGGATTCAACTACGGCGAATACAAGAAGATGGAACTGCCGGACGAGATTACTGGCTATAAAATCTCGGGATACTACTTGACGCAACTGCCCGACAACTTGCGCGATTACGCTGCCGGAGACTCCGTTCGGACAAACGCGGTGGAAACTTTGGCGCCAAAAGCCATGACCAAATATGCCCTGGAGCAAACGCGTGCCCAGCTACAGCTTTGCACATCATACTTCGGGAAGAGCCCTTACGAGGAGATCTACGTCACGGAACAGCCCAATTTCACCTTTGGGCAGTCTTGGCCGAACCTGATTTATCTCCCCATATCAGCCTTCACAGACTCAACGCAGCGTTGGATGTTATTCGGGAAAATCGATCATAGGTTTGACGGATTTGTGCAGGAAGTCACGCCGCATGAAGTTGCCCACCAATGGTGGGGACACGCTGTGAGCTGGGCTTCTTACCACGATCAGTGGCTCTCGGAAGGGTTCGCTGAATTCTCAGCCGGACTATTTCTGCAACAGGCTGTGGCTGGAGACTGGCGGAAGGACTATATCGAGTTTTGGGAACGGCTGCGAAAGCGGGTTCTGGAGAAGAACAATTTCGGAGTAGCCCCGAACGACGCCGGCCCTATTTGGATGGGGTTGCGTCTCATCGCCCCCCGGTCAGGAAACGCCTATCAGAATGTAACTTACCCAAAAGGGCGCCTATGTCCTGCAGATGTTGCGTTCCATCATGTACAGCCCGCAGGACCAGGACAAACCCTTCATCGACATGATGCATGAATTCGTGGAGAAACATCGTGACCACGCGGCTTCGACGGAGTCATTCAAAGCAGTGGCGGAAAAGCATATATCGAAGCTGATGGACCTGGGCGGCAACGGGAAGCTCGACTGGTTTTTCTCCGAATGGGTCTATGGAACGCAAGTGCCGCGATATCACTTCGAGTACCAGTTCCTTCCCTCTGAGGGCGGCAAAGTGAAGCTGCACATGACCATCACCCAGAGTGAAGTGGATGACCAATTCATGATGCTGGTTCCCGTCTATGTTGATTTCGGCAAAGGCATGGTGCGTATCGGCCAGGTCGGTCTCAAAGGCAACTCCACTCGTACCAGCGATGTCGAACTGCCGTCCAAGCCGCAAAAGGTCGCTCTAAATGCTTACAAAGAGATTTTGGAGCGATAGGCAAAGTCAGCACTCAGCAGTCAGCTCTCAGCATTCGGCCCGCTCGGCTTTTCGGGCTGAAGGAAGACAGCCTAGTGGGCATGGCTAGTGTTGAAAAGCCATTTAGCCACGAATACACGCGAATTAACACGAATAAAAAACAAGAATCAAAATCACAAAATGTTCTTTTCATTGAGGTGCTATTGCCTATCTTTTTTTTCTCTTTTTATTTTGATTTTGATTTTGATTCGTGTTGATTCGCGTGTATTCGTGGCCAAAGGTTTTGGTTTTGATTCAGTCTTTCAGTCAGCTCACCGCTGGACGCATCTTCGCCGATTCCGATTGAACGGTTAAGGTTGCACTTTCGAGACCGTCTGCCGATGCTTCGACTCGAATCTCTCCTGGTTGCTTGAATGTTTGGACGATTGCCGCACACAGGCCGTTGAATGCGCTGCGCTTGTCGCCTTTGTCCGGCTCGTGGCAACTGGGGTCGCCGTTACCCAGGCCGATCAGCCTTCCTGGTCCATTGATCTTGAAGTTTATTTCGTTGGACGCGACCGGCATCAGGCGGCCCTGGCTATCCACAACTTCTACCGTCACGACGGAAACGTCTTCGCCGTTGGCCGCAATCTTTTGGCGGTCGGCGCGCAACGCCAGCTTTGCGGGAGCGCCCGTGGTCTCTCGTTTTGCGGTGAGTACCACTTGACCATTTTTCGATCCGCGTGCCTCCATCGCGCCTGGCGCATACTTTACCTTCCATTCGGCGTGCGAGTTGTGCTCGATGGTCTTTGAGCCAAGGCTAGTGCCATTCAGGAAAAGTTCGATGCTATCGAGATTGCTGAAGACCCATACGTCGATCTCCTGGCCTTCTTTGCCGCTCCAATTCCAATGGGGGAAGAGGTGCAGCACCGGCTTATTTCCCCACCATGATTGGTAGTAGTAATAAATGTCCTTGGGAAAGCCGCAGAGGTCCATGATGCCGAAGTGGGAGCTGACGCAAGGCCATCCGTAAGGTGAAGGCTCCCCACGGTAGTCGAAACCTGTCCAGGCAAATCCGCCAGCAACGAAAGGACGCTGGTCGAAGACCTTCCACCATCCTTCGGAGCTCATGGTGTATCCGGGAAAGGTCAAGTCGTAGGCGCTTACATATCCCTTGTCTTTGTCTTTGACATAAATGCCGCGCGTGCATTGAACGCTGGCGGTCTCGCTGCCGACCGAAGGCAGCTTTGGGAATTTCTGGTGGAAGTCGTCGATGTTTTTGCCGGTGTCGCGTCCGCCATTGCCGCCCGAACCTGCATAGTTGAAGCCCTGGACATCTACCACATTGGATACGCCTTTTCCCCACGAGCCGTTCATGGCAATCGTGACTGGCCGCGTTGGATCAAGCTTGCGGGCCAGCCGCTTCATGGTGGTAGCGATGCGGGCGCCGCGGTCCGTGCCTTGCTCGCGCTCTTCGTTGCCCAGCGACCAGATCACCACGCTGGGATGATTGCGGTCGCGGCGCACCAACCGTTCAAGCTGGCTCAGGCCTTCAGGGTCGGAGGACATCATGCGGGTTTCATCCATCACCAACATGCCGAGACGGTCGCAGGCATCCAGCAACTCCGGGGTCGGTGGATTGTGGGAGGTGCGATAGGCGTTTGATCCCATCTCTTTGAGCCGTTCGACGCGGTAGTCCTGAAGACGGTCAGGCAGAGCTGCGCCGACACCGGCATGGTCCTGATGATTGCAGGTTCCCTTCATCTTGACCGGCTTGCCGTTCAGAAAAAACCCCTTATCGGCATCGAAACGAATGGTGCGAATGCCAAACGTAGTTTCTTCGCGATCGATGATGCCGCCGTCGCTTTCAACCGAGGTGATTGCGCGATAAAGATTGGGCTCTTCCACCGACCACAGCGACGGATGATTGATCGAGGCCTGGGCCTCAAAGACCGCACTTCCCCAGGCAGAGATGGTTGCCGGCTTGGCTTGCGCGGTGGCGACGACATTGCCATTGGCGTCCACGATGCGTGATGTTGCGCGGCAGGCCCGTTGGTTGTCGCTCTGGTTTTCAACTTCGGTGCTGATGGTGATCACGGCGGAGTTACCACGCACCTCGGACTTTACGTAATTGCCCCATTGCGCAATGTGCAGCGGCGCAGTCTTCACCAGCCAGACATGGCGGTAAATTCCGGCGCCTTCGTAGAACCATCCTTCACCCAGGGTTGCGTCCACGCGAACCGTCAGGATGTTTTTGTCGCCGATGTTGGCGAAGTCGGTCAGGTCGAAGCGGAAGGGCGCGTATCCGCTGAAATTCTCGCCGATGTAATGTCCATTGAACATGACAATGGCATGGCGAAACACGCCATCGAAGTCAACCACGATGCGCTTGCCCGAATCCGAGGCAGGAAGATCAAAGATGCGCCTGTACCAGCCAATACTGGTCTCAGGATATTCGCGTCCCAGCGGCTTGGCTCCATGGTGAGGAAGGAGTGGATCATTTTTGAAAGGAAGTTCCACGGCCCAATCGTGTGGCAGGTCGATGCTCTTCCAGGAGCTATCGTCAAAATTCCGGCCGGCAACCGGTAAAAAGTTTCCCGATTTAGCAAAGGCCGACTCTCGCCGCCGCGCGCCATAACCAAAATCGCTTTGCGGATCGGCTGCGTGCCCTAACTGAAAGCGCCAGCCGAAGTCCAGCAATAAACGTTCACGTGGTGAAGAGGATGGATCATCTGCGATTACCGGGACATCTTTAGCTGTGCCCTTGGGCAGAGGCAAAGCTGAACTTGTAACCGCTCCGGCAGAGGCGGCCAAACCTGCTTTTAGTACATCGCGACGTGTCCAACGTGGCATAGGTTTCCTCGGAGTCGAGAGTATCGCAGAGCAGGCAGAGGAAAGCAAAAATCATCATAGAGACACAACCAAAAATCCAAACCCACCACCCTTCGCTTCGCTCGAGGGCAGGCTACGGCACGGAGACACTGAGAAAATCAGTGGGGCAACGTCAACCGCAGAATACGCAGAGACCGCAGAGAAGAATGAGATTTTCAAGTTTTTGCCTTGAATATCTCCCAAAAGCGATCCATGAATATTGGCCCAATAAGATTTTATCGGCTCGGCTGAGTCCAATTGATCTTTCCCCGGAGTTCAATTTGGTCGGAAGAGTGGCCTACCAACACCTCGAACTCTCCGGGATCGGCCTGCCACTGTTTGGAATCGGCGTCGTAGTAGGAGAGCGCTCGCTGATCGAGAGCTACGGTGACATGGCGCGTTTCCCCAGGCTTGAGGCTCACCTTTGTGAAGCCCTTCAACTCTTTGGCTGGACGTGGGACTTTGGCGTGGTTGTCCGCGACATAGACCTGGGCAACTTCAGCGCCCTCGCGTTTGCCGGTATTGGTCACATCAAACGATACCTGGAAGAGACGTGAAGAATTTCTGCCAGATTCCGAGTTGAACTCATTGATCTTCAGATTGCGATAGCCGAATGAAGTGTAAGAAAGTCCATGTCCAAATGGGAAGAGCGGTTTCTTTCCATTGTGTTCATAGCCGCGATACCCGACGAATACGCCTTCTTTGTATACAACCTGCTGGCCGTCTTTTTCAGGGTAATAGCTGTCGTGCGTGGGATTGTCTTCCTGATGACGTTCGAAACTCACCGGCAACCGGCCGGAAGGATTGACGGCGCCAAACAAGATCTTAGCCAATGCTGTTCCGCCCTCCTGTCCCGGATACCAGGCTTCTAAGACTGCGGGAACGTGGTCGAGCCAGGAATTCATGTCCACGGCGCCGCCTCCGGTGATCACGACTACGGTATTTTTGTTGATTGAAGCGATTTCCTGAATAAGCTCGTCTTGCCCTGGAGGCAACACGAATGTCCGGTCTGCTCCTTCGCTCTCGCTCTCGGGATCGAAGCCCACAGCCAGCACAACCACATCGGCCTTGGCTGCCAGCTTCTTGGCTTCGGGAGTCACGACGTTATCGTGGCGAACGATTCCCAATCTGAAACGTCCACCCAGCCAATTGGATCTTCCATGATGTTCCAGCACAACCTTATGTGGAGTTTGGTCAAAAGAAAATGTGGACCAGTTCACCATGGTTTTGGAAGTGGTCCAGTTATTGAAGACCAGCTTGTCATCGACAAAGAGCCGGTAGCGGCCTCCATCTTCGCCGGTGGAGGCCACGAAAACATCGTAACTGCCTGCATTTTTGGGAATGTAGTAGCCAGTCCATCGTTCGGAGAGCGTATTGTCGGGCAAGCTTGCCCGGGAATCTGAGCTGAAATTGATGTGGAGATCGGTGCGGGTAGCGGTTGGTTGGCCCTGAAGTTCCTGGTTGCTGAAATATTCAGCCCGCAATCCGTGGGAGCCATCGTCTGGAGTGGTGGAAAAATTGGTGGCTTGTGCCATTTCACTCAGGCTGGGCAAACCCTGGTTGTAATAAGTTCGGCTATTGGGTCCAAGATAGTTGCTGATGCCTTCCAGGAAGCTGACTGCCGAAAATGGCTGGACCCTGGCGCTGCCGCCGCCAACCGGCACAGCAGGATAAGCAACCGGACCAATGATGGCGACCGACTTGGTTTTGTCGTTGCTGAGTGGCAGCAAATTGCTCTCGTTTTTGAGCAAGACTATGCTCTCGCAGGCGGCCTGCAATGCCATCTGGCGTCCCTGCTGGTTGTAGCGGGGGATACTATCGTCGGTTTGATCGCGATCAAGCCAGCCAAATTGGGCGGCAAGACGCAAGATGCGACGCACTTTGTCGTCAATGGTCGCAACAGAAACTTTGCCCTGCTCGATGGCCGGCATGAGTATTCGCCGGTTCATGTACACTCCGGCAGGCATTTCCAAATCCAAGCCGCTATTGGCCGCTGCCACGCCATCGTAGGTTGACGTCCAATCGGACATGACAATGCCTTTGAAGCCCCACTCTTTTTTCACTACATCGGTATTCAAGTAGTTGTTCTGGGTCATGTGGATGCCGTTGGTCAGGTTGTAGGAATCCATGATGGCCCCCACATGCGCCTGCTTGACTGCGGCCTCGAAAACCGGCAGATAAATCTCGCGCATGGCGCGCTCATCGATAACCGAATCAACGTTGTGCCGGTCGAATTCCGAGTTGTTACCCATGAAGTGCTTGATGGTGGCGCTGACCCCTTGGCTCTGAACACCCTTGATGTAGCCAACAGCTATGCCGGAAGCCAGGAACGGATCTTCACCCAGGTATTCAAAGTTGCGCCCATTCATCGGCGCACGATAAATGTTGACGCCCGGACCCAGGAGAAAATGAACACCCTTGGCGCGCGCGTCCCTGGCGATCTCGGTTCCTACATGTTCGGCCAGCTCGGGGTTCCAGGTTGCAGCCAGGGCGATTCCACCCGCCATGGTCGTGGCAGGTCCGTAGTTGCGAACGCCTAGCGGACCATCGGCCATCTTCAGGCGTGGAACTCCCAGGCGGGGCACGCCTCGGATGTAAAAGCCATCGACTCCGCCAATCAAGTCGATCTTTTCCTCGAGGGTCATCTGCGAGAGGATAGATTCAACCCGGCGTTCTACATCGGCAGGCGCAGCCGATTGCGCGGGAGCGTGAACGACCAGGAAAACAAAAGTGACTAGAAAGAGTGTTCGCTTCAACCTTTGGCAGACAACGTTCACAAGGCCTCCAGAAATTTAGCCGCGAAATTTGTGCGAATGAACACGACCCCAAGAAGTCAGCAGTCAGCTTCGCCGAACTCGGGGATTGCCAAAATTGAAAACCACTTGCTATTCGTGTTTATTCGCATTCATTCGTGGCAAAAAATCATTTTTTTGCAATTACATCGATTTCGCTGTAAAACGTGTTTCCCCACGGATCATCGGTTTCAGTCTCGACACAATCGAAGAGCAGATAACGATATCTGCCCAGTACACCACTTGCATCGCTGATGCTCACGCCATACTGCCCGCCGAGACTTCCTTTTTGGGGACGCGTATCCACGGTCGCCAAGAGCTTCCAGCCGACTGTGGCGGGATCGGTCTTGTCGCCCGGCCGGGCGTTGAAGCCTGCACCGCCGCCCTCGCTGGCATAGAGGTTATATACCTGCGGTCCCCGGCTATCGGCGTGCCAGGAATACGTATTGACCTGGGCGATTTCGATTACGCCGCCAAGATCGATCAGGATGCGGCCTCCATCGGTATCGGCATTGAAGAAGAAATTGTGTGCCGGATCGTCTTCACTTCCCGGCAGAAGCCCATCGGTAAGAGCGCGCAGACCGGCTCCGGCAGGATCGCTTTGTCCGACGACGAGAAACACTTTTGCTTTCGCGCCAGCATCGTCTTTGGCAGGAGATGGGACGTGCTCAAACTTGAAATTAACGTTCGCCTGGCTGCCGGTATTGCGATCCACCGAGATCATCACTTGAGATGATGCCGAGACGGCAAGCACGAATAGAAGCGCGCTCAACCATCGCGTCCGGCCGCTTTTTACCATGCAAAATCTCCCGTCTCTTAGAAGCCTGCAACTGAATGATCCATACTATCAGTGCTTCAAAATATGCAGTACATAATCGTTTAAGCTGGTGCAAGAATCAATACCATTCGGAAGTTCTCGGAGTTTTTTCAAATTAGAAATTAAAAATCCCCTCAATCTCTTTCGGTGGTTTCAGTGAAAATCAGTGGTAGATTCCGATCCGCGTTCATCCCCGCAAAACCTGTCCTGAGGTGCAAGCCGAAGGATTTGCGGTAAGCCTTGGTTTTCAAATTAGAAATTACAAATTTGAAATTCTTGATGATAAGCTGGTTTTGAGTGTTGATTAGCGTCAACCAGTGGTAACGAGACCTCCATGCCTGCCCAGGACGAATCCCGGCTTCGTACAGTTGTCAGCCGCCAAAACTCCCTGGTGAAGGAGTTGCGCAAGGCTTGCAGGCAGTTCGAACCGTCCAAAGAGGGCGGGATCGCCATCGAGGGTCCGCGGTTGATGGAAGAAGCTATCCGCAGCGGCCTGCGATTTCAGGCTGTTTTTTTCAGTGAGAGCGGACGCGTTCATGCCGCTCGTCTGCTGCCCCAGATTTCATCGCAGGTCGAATGTATATTCCTTCCGGATGATGTGTTCTCCAGCGCCGTAGCCACGGAAACTCCCCAGGGTGTAGCTGCGCTGGTCAAGGTCAAACCTGTACGCTTGGAAGAGATTCTTGAGGATGCCGACAAAAATCTGCTGGTCGTAGCTACAGCCGGCATCCAGGATCCGGGGAACCTGGGAACCATCATTCGTTCTGCTGAGGCATTTTCCGCCGCCGTAGTCGTGTTGGGTGAACAGACGGCCAACCACTTCAATCCTAAGGTGATTCGCGCTTCTGCGGGATCTGTCTTCCGCGAACCTGTGGTCCGTTTTCCACTGGCGGGAGCCATCCAACTGCTGAAGACTTACGATTTTTCGATCATCGCCAGCTCATCGCATAAAGGCAAAGCAGTCGAAGACCTAGATTTGACTGGACGAGTAGCGCTGATCATCGGCAACGAAGGCGCCGGATTGGCCCCTGGAATCCTCTCGCAAGCCGACGAACTGGTCGCCATTCCCCATTCTCAAAAAGTGGAGTCCCTTAATGCCGGGATCGCGGCATCAATCCTGTTGTATGAGGCGGCCAAACAGAGGATGAAAACGGCAACGAAATAAGGCTTCGTGCCTGCGCGAAGGAAATCTATTCGTCCCGGATGGGATAAAGAATGATGGGCTTTGGCCCAATGTCACTGACTTTGCAAAATGTCTCCACCATATTTTACCCAATTCACGCTGTCATCCCTAACGAAGCGCGGAACGAAATTCAAAGCCACGTTCAAGGAACTGAATAGCCTTGTCCCGCGTTACAGTAGAAAAATCCTTTAAGAAGCTATCAAGCGTATCCCCTTCTTCGATGTAGTCGAGAAGAGTTTGAACAGGGACTCGTGTACCTGTAAAACAGGGGGTGCCGTGCATGATTGCGGAATTGACCGACACCACGTTTGCGAGATTGGCCTTTTCTTTAGCGGTCACGACTTTAAAGATAAAGCCACTCTTCAGTGGATGCAACTTCCCGTGAGTGAGTGAACATACGGGTTCTCCTCTCCGCTATAATAATAAGATTCAGCCACATTCCTGGGCCTCACTGTAGAGGCGCTCTTGTGGACTGGCTGTTGCAGGTCAAGATGTCGGTCTCCTCCAGTGAAAACATTATTGTCCGTGGCGCTCGAGTCCACAATCTCAAGAACGTTGATTTTGAGATTCCTCACAATGCGTTGACCGTCGTAACCGGCGTCTCCGGCTCGGGCAAGTCTTCGCTGGCTTTTGACACAATCTATGCGGAAGGGCAGCGGCGCTACGTGGAATCGCTCTCTGCTTATGCCCGCCAGTTCCTGGAACGCATTGAGAAGCCCGATGTTGACCTAATCGAGGGCATTGCTCCGGCCATTGCCATACGCCAAAAAAACAGCACACGGAACCCTCGCTCGACTGTAGCCACGGCCACTGAAATCTACGACTATTTGCGCCTGCTGTTTGCCCGAATCGGCAGGACCTATTGCCGCCAGTGTGGACAGGAAGTCAAGAAAGACACGGTCGATGAGATTGCCCAAAGCATTCTGGCGCTGGGAGAAGGCACGCGTCTGAATGTGCTCTTCCCTGTTCAGCGGCGGGAGGCTGCGCCCGCCGGTAAAGCCAAGATCAAGGCCAAAAAGCCCCGCAAGGGCGCCCCAGTCGCGCCTGACTCTTCGCTCAACGAACGCCTGTTTGATCTGCGCAAGCGAGGCTTCAATCGGCTTTTTCAAAAAGGCCAGATCTTCGAATTCTCCACGCCGGAATCCCTGCTTGACATTGATTTCAGCCAGCCTGTCTATGCGCTGGCAGACCGCATCGTCGTCGATGCCGAACAGCGCACGCGCATCGTGGATGCGGTCGAGCAAAGTTATCGCGAAGCTGGCGAGGTGATCTTTGAGACGGCTCCGCGGGAAGGTGTAGAGCCGCAACAGCTACGCTTTGCCCAGAGGTTTGAATGCAAGCGCTGCCACATTGTTTATCAGGAACCGGAGCCGCGCTTGTTTTCGTTCAACAATCCTTTTGGCGCGTGCCCTCGGTGCCAGGGATTTGGCAACACCATCGACTTCGATCTCGATCTCGTGATCCCCGATTCCAATCAGACGCTCGCGAACGGAGCCATCGAGCCTTGGACCAAGCCGAAGTATCGCGCATTCCAAACTGAGTTGCGGAAATTCGCCAAGCAGTACAGCATCCCCACGGATGTTCCGTGGCGCGAATTGGAGCGCGACCAGCAGCAGTTGGTGCTTCAGGGCGAAGGCAAATTTCCGGGCGTCCATGGCTTCTTCGCGATGTTGGAGCGCAAGAAATACAAGCTCCACGTCCGGGTTTTCTTGAGCCGGTATCGTGGTTACGCGCAATGCCCGGAGTGCTGCGGAGCTCGCTTGCGCTCTGAGGCGCGCCAGATCAGGATCGAAGACAAAAACATCTGCCAGGTAACAGAGCTTACAGTGGAAGAAGCCGCTCAATTCTTCACTAACCTTAAACTATCGCCGGAACATCTCGGCATCGCTGAAAAAATCCTGGAGCAGGTTCAACATCGCCTGAAGTTCCTGAATGATGTTGGACTTGAATATCTCACTCTCGATCGCCTGGCCTCTACGCTTTCCGGCGGAGAATCGCAGCGTATTCAACTCGCAACCTCTCTGGGATCGCGTCTGGTAGGAGCACTCTACGTACTCGATGAACCTTCGATTGGATTGCACAGCCGAGATACCGCCCGCCTGGTGAACATCCTGCAGGAGTTGCGCAACCTGGGCAACACGATCCTGGTGGTCGAACACGATCCCGATGTGATGCAAGCTGCCGACCGCATCCTCGACCTGGGACCAGGCGCGGGCGAAAATGGGGGACGTGTTATGGCGTCCGCCAGCTATGCGGACATAAAAAAAATTCCTGCATCGCTGACTGGACGCTATCTCAATAACGAGTTGCGCATCCAGATTCCTCAGCTCCGTCGCAAGGCGGGAACGCCGGTGCTCACCGTGGAAGGCGCGACTGCCCACAACCTGAAAAACCTTTCGGTGAAGATACCGTTAGGCCTGTTGGTCGCCATTACCGGAGTTTCCGGATCGGGTAAATCAACCTTGGTTCACGATGTTCTTTATCAGGCGTTGGCCGCGGAAAAAGGAATCACCACGGGTCCGGGGCCAGCGGCCAACGGCTTCAAGCGGGTGACTGGGGGAGAATACGTTGCCGATGTAGTCCTGGTAGACCAATCTCCGATTGGACGGACACCGCGCTCCAATCCCGTCACCTACATCAGGGCGTTTGATGTAATTCGTGAACTCTTCGCATCCATTCCTGAAGCCATCAAGCGTGGATTCAACGCTGGACATTTTTCTTTCAACATTCCTGGTGGACGCTGCGAAACCTGCCAGGGCGACGGCACCGTGACCGTTGAGATGCAATTCCTGGCCGATGTCGAACTGCTTTGCGAGGATTGCAAGGGCACACGATATAAGCCGGGGGTACTGGAGGTCCGTTACAAGGGAAAGAACATCCATGAGGTGTTGAACCTCACGGTGCGCGAAGCCATGAGCTTCTTTGCCGGTTTGCCGAGGATCATCGACAAGCTGCGCGTGCTGGAAGAAGTTGGCCTTGGCTATCTCCGCCTCGGCCAATCGGCAACCACGCTCAGCGGCGGTGAGGCCCAACGCATGAAGTTGGCTGCTCACCTGATTCCCGCGGGGCGTTTGCGAAACAATGGCGATGGCGAACCGGAAACACCTGAAGAACGCGAGGAGCGTCGCCGCGCCCGCGCAGGCAAAGGCGCCCTTTACATCTTCGATGAACCCACCACCGGCCTGCATTTTGACGATGTGAGCAAACTGCTTGCCGCTTTCAGGAAGCTGATCGAGGCAGGCGGCTCGGTGCTCGTGATCGAACACAATATGGATGTGATCAAAACTGCCGACTGGGTCATCGATCTCGGCCCCGAAGGCGGCAATCATGGCGGGAAAATTGTAGTGACCGGCTCTCCTGAGACTGTGGCAAAATGCCAGGAGTCTTACACCGGGAAGTGGCTGGGGCGCATCTTATCTTCCAGCGAGAACTCTCAATCGAATGGGAATAAGTAAAGCTATTCAGGCATGGCTCCTACTGGCCTGCTTTACCTTGGGCCTTGCTGCTCAAGCTCGCCCGGCTGACTCTCTCCAGGAAGCAGAAAGTTTGCTGCAAAAACAGCAATACGATCTTGCGGAAGGCCGTCTCAAGGTTGTAGTCGCCAGCCAGCCGGAAAACCCTCAGGCTTGGTTCGATCTTGGCTTTGCCGAAAACCATTTGGGCAAGACCCCCGATGCCGTTGCAGCTTACAAAAAAGCCGTGGAATTAAGTCCTAAATGGTTCGAGGCCAATTTGAACCTCGGCCTCGCGCTGGCGCAATCTTCCGATCTCGCCCAGGCTGCGAATGTCCTGAGAAACGCTGTTCAGTTCAAACCGAATTCGGGCGGCGAACAAGCCCTCAGCAAAGCCTGGTTCGCGCTTGGGCAGGTGCTGGAAGAGAGCGACAAAAAGGCGGCATTGAATGCCTATCAAAAATCTGCCGAGCTTGATCCCAAGGATACCGAACCTATTGTGGCCGCCGGCAGAATGCTGGAGCAGAGCAACAACCTTGCAGACGCCGAACAGCAATATCTACATGCCGCCAACATGGGTGATACAGCGGGTGTAGAGCATCTTATTGGTATCTATTTGAAGCAAAAACGTCTCGCTGATGCTGAGACGTGGCTGAAGAAATACGTAGGTGAACATCCCGGACACGCAGCCGCCCAGGCGCAGCTCGCCAAAGTGCTGGCCGCCGAAGGCAAATCTTCAGACGCGATTTCCATGCTGGAGTCACTGAGCAAGTCATCTCCTGATCCAGCCGTCACGCGTGAACTGGCGCTGCTCTACTACGACGCCAAGCAGTACGATGCCGCGGCCAGGGTCTTGCAACCATTGGTGCAGCAGTCCGGGGCTGATGCCGAATTGCATTGGGAATACGGAGAGGCTTTATTTCATCAGCGCAAATACGTGGAGGCCGAACCGGAGCTGATGAAGGCTTTACAACAAAAACCTGACTTGGCGGAAGCCTACGGCGACCTCGCCTTCGCCGCGCAGCAGAACAAGCACTACCAACTGACGCTGCGGGCCTTGGAGCTGCGCGCCAAATACCTGCCTGAAGTCCCCGCAACCTATTTCATGCGGGCCACGGCCTACGACAGCCTGAATATCAGGAAATTGGCGGCGGAAAACTATAAACTCTTTCTGGCGGCCTCAGCCGGTAAATTCCCTGACCAGGAATTTCAGGCACGCCACCGTCTGCTGGCTATTGAACCCAAATAATATGCGGAAACGAGTTGCCATTTGCGTTTTTCTCGTAGGCGCGCTTGCTGCTGGCGTTGCCCAGAAAAATCTTGACCAGATGAAAGCCGAAGCCGATAAGGCCGAAGGCGGCCATCAGGCAAAGCTCTGCGCCGAACTCGCTCAGCTCCTGGTGCCTATTGCCGACCACCAATTTACCGAAGGCAATGTGGTTGAAGCCCAAAAGACCGTGCAGGAGATTTTGGACTATGCCACGAAGGCGCGTGATGCTTCCATCAAGAGCCGGAGTAAAATGAAGGAGACGGAGATCACTCTGCGCACCACCCAGCGCAAGCTGGAAGCGGTAAAACGTACCCTCGCTGCCGACGATCGGCCTCCCCTGGATGCAGTCGAGAAAAAGCTGGAGCAATATCGCCAGGACATATTGGACGAAATGTTCGCGCCCCCCAAGAAAAAAGGGAGTCAATAATGCAGGCAGTCAGGAAATACATTGTACTTCTTCTGCTGCTCACTGTTGTCGCTGCCGCGAAACGGCGTGACCCGCTCACCGAAGCCGAGACCGACAAATTGCGTGAGGTAGCCACGGAGCCTTACAAGCGCATGAAGCTGTTGATCGAGTTTGCCGACGCCCGCCTGCTGGCCATTGACCAGATGCGCTCCGACCCCAAATTCGCTGAAGGGCGCGGAAAGAAGGTCCACGACCTGCTCGAAGACTTTACCGCGATCCTCGACGAAATCAACAGCAATCTCGACATGTACGCCGGGCGTCCT
>DASZFK010000543.1:0-8679 GCA_035939855.1 Candidatus Angelobacter sp. | reverse complement strand
CACCAACTGCTGCACCCCCTTGCGCAAAGATGTAAACAGCGGTGCGGGCTTAGAGCCTTGGCTGGCTTTGCGCCTTTTGAGGCTCGCACGCACCAGGCTCCCATGCTCATGCTCCATGCTTACGAAACGTGAGAGGACGGCTTGAACGCTCAACCGTTCCGCGTCTCCTCCAAAAACTCCGGAGAGCATGGGTTCGGCCACGCGGTCTACCATCTCCTGGCCAAAATGACGCCGAACAAACGCGGCCACCGATTCATCTTGATCTTGGGGCACATGGTGGTTCCTGCTAGGACGACGAAACCATTCCTTGGCCATACGAAGCTTTGCACCAGGAGAGAAGAGAGGCGTGGTTACCATAGGCCCCAGGCGCGTTGGGACCATGAATTGCAATCCGTCAGGAATCAAAACAAGGCGACCTTTGACCAGAATGTAGGTCTTGCGCTTAGCATCGTTGGAATGGATCAACTCCGCGCCCAATCCCAGATCGTGGCAGAGCCTGCTGGCGTCGGGCTTTTCGGTTAAGAAGGAGTCGGGACCAGCTTCGATGATGTATCCGTCGCGATACTCTGTACGCAGCACGCCACCTAACCGACCCGATTTTTCGAACAAGATCCATTCCAGGTCGGCTCCGCTTCGGCGTGCTTTTTCCAGATAATAGGCAGCGCTGAGGCCGGCGATGCCTCCACCGACAATGGCCACGCGCGTCATGTCCGTGGACCGGAACTTACAGGCAATTGGACCGAGGCGACCTGGGCCAGCGCAGAAATAAACGTCGGTGAGACATTCAATGATTCCGTGCGCCAAAGATGCAGGGCTTGCTCCTGGGCGAACTGCTTGAAAGCGATATCGATGTCATAGAGCACCTCGATGTGATCGCAGACAAAGCCGATCGGCGCGATGATTACACCCTGGCTGCCCTTTTTTCTTAATTCCACGATCACGTTTTCCACGGTAGGGCCAAGCCATGGCCCACCGGACATGCCTTGGCTCTGAAAAGCAAAATACTGCAACTCGCTGGAGAGTCCGGGAATTTTGCCGCCCACCAGGCGAGCGGTTTGCTTGGCTTGCTGGTCGTAAGGATCGCCGGCGGCGATGGTGCGGGTTGGCACGCTGCGCGCTGTGAAAATTACCGGCACCGGCGCACCCATCTTCGCGGTCGCGCTCGACCAGACCGGCCCCAGCTTTTCGGCGAAAGCCTGTATCAACAAAGGTTGATCGTGCCACGACTCAATGAACCGCACGGAAACACTGGGAGGCATCTCCGCAAACAGTGCCTTCTTGTACATGCCTACGCTGGTGGAAGAGTTCTGCGGAGCAAGACAGATGGCCACAATCTGGTCTACGCCGGTGCCCAGCATCTGCCGCACCGTCTCTCCGATGAATGGTTTCCAATTCCTCATTCCGACATAAACAGGCAGGCCAAGCTCCTGCTCCAGTTTCCTGGCCTGGGCCATCGTAATCTCGGTAAGCGGAGATTTTTCGATGAGGGCATACCGGTACCGTATCTCTTCGAGCATGCCCGGAGGAAGGGGCCGTCCTCCGGTGACGTGTCTCACAAATTCAGGAACATCATCGAGAGATGCGGGGCTGCCATGGGCGAGGAGCAGCACCGCAGCCTTGTCTTTCATTGCCGCGCTCCTGCAACAGCATACTTCGCGCTCAATTCCCGTACAAATCCCACGAGAGCCTTGACGTTATCCACAGGAGTTTCGGGGAGAATTCCATGACCCAGGTTAAAGATGTGCCCCGGACGTCCCCCGGCCTGACGCATGATTTCCTCAGTCCGCGCATACAATTCCTTCTGGTTCGCAAAGAGCAGGACAGGATCGAGATTGCCCTGGACTGCGCCCTTGTAATTCAAACTTTTCCATCCTTGATCGAGAGGAATTCTCCAATCCAAGCCGATGACCTGAGCGCCGGTTTCCTGCATGGAAGGCAGCAAGGTCGCAGTATCGGTGCCGAAATAAATGATCGGCACGCCGGTGGCCTTCAATCTCTGGACCAGATCACGGCTGTAGGGCAAAGCAAAGCGGCGGTAATCCTCAACGCTCAGGCAGCCAACCCAGCTATCAAAAATCTGCAAAGCGTCTGCGCCGGCCCTGACTTGATCCGCAGAATATGCAGCCAGCACCTCCACCAGCTTCTTCATCAGCAGTTCCCAGGCATCGGGCTCGGTATACATCATTCTCTTGGCGTGGATGTAATTACGCGAACCTCCCCCTTCGATCATGTAGCTGGCCAGAGTGAACGGAGCGCCGCAGAAACCGATGACCGGTAACCTGTCTCCAAAATATTTCACCACTTGGCGGATGGACTCCGAGACATATCCCAGTTCGGAGCTGCGGTGTGTTTCCAGTGCCTCGACTGAAGCTTTGGTGCGCAATGGTTGCTCGACAACCGGTCCCTCGCCTGCTTCAAAATGAAAGGGCAAGCCCATGACCTCCAACGGGAGCAGCAGGTCGGCAAAAATAATGGCGGCATCCACATCCAGCTTTTCTGCAGCAGTAATCGTGACCTCAGCGGCAATCTCGGGCGTCTTGCAAATCTCCAGAATGGAGTGCTTATTGCGCACAACCCGGTACTCAGCCATATAACGCCCAGCCTGGCGCATCAGCCAGATCGGAGTGAGATCGACCGGTTCACAATGGCAGGCCCGCACAAACCTGGAATTAGGAGCAGACATGGTCCTTCAAAATGTAGCATTTTTTCGCGTGCTACGCTTCCACATTGGATGTTCCGGTATTTCCGGTGGTCCGGTAGTGGACTTCTTGATTAAACCCTCTGGAAAAAAGTAATTGGACACCCTTTATTCCTCACGTTATCCTTACTTGTCCCAATGAGACGCAAAGAATACAATCCTTTGGAAATACCGAACTACGGGATGATCGAAACGTCTCGTTATCTTCATATTCCGCACTCAACTCTGCAATTCTGGACTTCGGGTAAAGAGCCAATTGTCAAACTGGCAGCATATGGTAGGCGTCCAATTCTATCTTTCAAAAACCTCGTAGAGTGTTATGTTGTACAGGGCATCCGGACGATGTATGGAATCAAGGTGCAAAAAATAAGGGCTGCTGCCGCCTGGATGCGTAGAAATCTCTCATCCCCTAATCCTCTTGCCGATTACGAAATTACCACTGATGGGGTTAACTTGTTTCTGGACATCCAAGGAATACTTGTCTGTATATCGAAAGAGGGACAGGTTGCGATGAAACCCATCTTTGAGGCTCATTTAGGACGTGTTGAACGCGATTCAAGTGGCATTGCTCACAGATTATTCCCCTATAAGAATCGTGCTCATATGCTCGAACCCCAGCGTGCTCCGAAGGTGGTTATGATTGACCCAATGATTTCGTTCGGTCGCCCAATCTTAAGGGGGAGCGGCATAATGAGTTCGGTTCTGGCTGGCCGATACAAGGCTGGAGACTCTATTGCTGTACTCGCAAAAAGCTATGGCCGCGCTCAATCGGAAATACGGGAAGCGGTCGAGTGGGAAATCGGTAAAGCGGCCTAGAAAATTTACATGCTATTTGGATGCTACGTCAGGGTGTTTGGAAGTCATACAAGCATTTGATCGAGAGAAGGTGAAGTACAAACTTCACACATCCTTTTTCAGCGCCCACACCGAGGACTCTACTTGGCTGCCGTTTGTGGGAAGGAAGGGATGGGTACTCATCACCACCGATGACAGCATGGCGTACAGCGGAACTGAAAAACGAGCCATCCTGACATTTAAGGTTCGCTCTTTTGTCTACAAATCACACATGAGGGGCGAAGAAATAGCCCGATTCCTCGTAAAGATGATGCCTGCTATGCGGCGATTCAACGGCGCTCATGATCGGCCATTCGTCGGCTACTTACTGCCTAGTGGCAGCATAAAACTCATTCTCGACAAAACCGGAGTGGTTTATCGACGCCCTAAATAAATATGTCATAACGTGGGTAATGCTGCTTTAGCCCAATGGTGGTGGCAAGCAACAACAACCGGCTCCGTAAAAGAAATCAGGAGACTACCCGAGCTACGGGTCGAGGCGAAGTAACTTCGACGACTTCTTTTGGAACGATGTGACTTTATGAAGGTCCTACTCTCCTGGAGCAGCGGTAAAGACAGCGCATGGGCACTGCACGTCCTTCGACAACAAGCGGGTCTGGAAATCGCAGGATTGATCACCACCATTAACTCGGCCTTCGATCGCGTGGCCATGCACAGCACGCGACGTTCGCTGGTGGAGATGCAGGCCGCAGCCGCGGGCTTGCCTCTGGTTCCTGTGCCTCTCCCTTGGCCATGCTCCAACGCAGACTACGAATGCGCCATGAAGGCCGTCTGCGATCAAGCCGTGGCGGACGGGGTAAGCGCCATCGCTTTTGGAGATCTGTTTCTTGCGGATATCCGCGCCTATCGTGAACGCCAACTCGCCAATACCGGACTGGAACCGCTTTTCCCTCTCTGGCAGATTCCTACGGATGAACTGGCCCGCGAAATGATCAGTTCAGGTCTGAAGGCGCGCTTGGTATGTGTCGATCCCAAGAAGCTGCATTCTGGTTTTGCCGGACGAGAGTTCGACGAACAGTTGCTGCGCGATCTTCCAGGCGGGGTCGATCCATGCGGCGAAAACGGAGAGTTTCATACCTTCGCCTATGCCGGACCGATGTTTTCCCACCCGATTCGAATCACTGCCGGTGAGCGCGTGCAACGCGATGGATTCTGGTTTGCCGATTTGGCGCCGGGCGGATTTCCTTCCACGGAAGAGATGCAACGCGAAGATAGATTGCGATGAGTGTTACTTCCCCGGCTGGTAACTCAAATATTTTTCGAGCGGAATATCGAAATAGAAAAGCTCTTTGCCCTCCACTTTCATTCCCGTCAGGTACACGTGAGCGCCGGCTTCCGGGTTATCGATGCCGGAGACGTCAAAGAAGACAAACCCGCTATGTATCGAGTGCGGTTCTATGGGAAAAGTGTAAAACTGGGCGGCGTCAATCTCTGCCATAGTTTCATTGCTTACTGCCGGCTTTCGTCCGCTTTTTGGCAGGGGGATGGGCAAGGGATTCCGTTTGCCCGGCCCCGGAGGTTTACCGGTCCGGGCCAGCCGCCGATAAAGATCATCTTTGTCGGCAGGCTCCAGTTTGCGCCGGTCGACTGTAATGAATTCAATGCTCAGGTCATTCAGCATTACAGACTTATCGCCGTCGTTGGAGATGATCACGCGTACTGGAAGAAAGCCGTTTTCCTTGTAGTTCACCCTGAAGATCGCAGCTTTGTCGGCCATGTCGAATGGGTCGATCGCCACCGAAACCTTCTCATCATCGTGGGCTTCATGCGCCGGATAGGTCTTGGCATGTGTGGCGCGGGGAGGATCAAAAGCCTTCTTATCTGCCGCAAGATTCAGGGCAGCCAGGAGCAACAGGAGCGTAGCAATCATGCGAAGCTTCACAGCCTGATTATGCGGCCAATCATCAGGTTTTCACAACTCCGCCGGTACGCGAATAGAATGTTGTATCCTTCATGTTCATTCTTTACAGCCTGTTGATGGCGCTGGCGGTCCTGCTTTCCCTGCCTTGGTGGCTCTTCCAAATCGTGCGCAGCAGGAAATATCGCGATGGCCTGGATGAGCGCCTGGGATTTGTCCCGCACAGAATCAGGAGCAGTATTCGCGAGAATCCTGTGTGGATTCATGCGGTTTCCGTAGGCGAGGTGCTGGCTATCAGCAACGTGGTTCGTGAGCTGCGGACTGCTTTTCCGGAAAGATCCGTCTTCGTTTCAACTACTACATTGACAGGGCAGAAGCTGGCGCGCGAGCTGTTTGGAAAAGAGCATGTGTTCTATGTGCCGCTCGATTTCGGTTTTGCCATTCGTTCCTACCTGAATCTGCTGCGGCCCGGCCTTCTTATACTTGCAGAAACCGAGTTTTGGCCCAATTTATTGCACTTGGCAAAAAAACGGGGAACCACTATTGCAGTCGTGAATGGACGCATCTCCGACCGCTCTTTTCCACGTTATCGACGCTTCCGCCGCCTTTTTGCTCCTGTGCTGGCTTGCGTCGACTTGTTCCTGGTCCAGACCAGGGAAGACGCCAAGAGGCTTTGCGCGATCGGCGCGGACGAGCAAAGGGTCCAGGTCAGCGGGAACTTAAAGTTCGACGTTCGCCCCAGCAGCGCAACTGCCATTACAGTAGATCTTCGCCGGGCGGTGGCTAAGGACACGCCAGTCATCGTCTGCGGAAGCACAACGGTGGGTGAAGAAGAAATCCTGCTGGCGGCCTTCAATGATTTTTTGAAGCACCATCCGAAGGCAATCTTGATCGTGGCGCCGCGTCATCCCGAGCGCTTCGACAAAGTTGCCGGGCTGGTTTCTGCGTCTGGACTCTCGTTGGTGCGTCGAAGCGTGTGGCCTGCATCGGGAAGCCTGGCCGGCAAAGTTTTTCTGCTGGATAGCGTTGGTGAACTGGCTTCGGTTTATGCCTTGGCCGATATGGCGTTCGTGGGCGGAAGCCTGGTCCCGGTGGGAGGGCACAATATCCTGGAGCCGGCACAGCACGGCGTTGCCGTCCTGACCGGCCCTCACACACATAATTTCCGCGAGATAGCCCGCATTTTTGAACAGGGTGGCGGCCTTAGAGTGGTATCAGCACAAGACCTAGCCCGCGAGTGGCTGGCGTTGATCGGCAATCCGCAGGAGCGCGGGGACCTTGGCAACCGGGCACAGCAGCTTTTTTGCGAATATACAGGTGCAACCGCCAGAACTTTGGAGGCGCTACGGCCTCTCTTACAGCCACCGCGGAAAGTCCAAACATGATGAATCCGATTGGAGCGATCTTCGGCCTGGGAGTTGCGTTTCGCAATGCTCTTTATGATCGGCAGATCTTCAAGAGCCACAAACTGGCCCGTCCGGTTGTGAGCATCGGAAACATCTCTGTTGGGGGCACGGGTAAAACGCCCTTTGTTGTGGCCTTGGGAAATCTTCTCAAAAAGCGAGGTATAGAATTCGACGTGCTTTCCCGAGGCTATGGGCGAAGCTCGAAGGAAATTGCCATTGTCGACCCTGCGGGAACGCCAGCCGAGTTTGGCGATGAACCTTTGCTGATTGCTCGCAAACTTGGCGTTCCGGTTGTGGTCGGGGCAGACCGATACCAGGCCGGATTGCTGGCCGAAGCCAAACTGTCCAGTAAGTTGCATCTTCTGGACGACGGCTTCCAGCACCGTCGCCTGCACCGGGATTTTGATATTGTCATGCTCCCGGACTCTGATCTATCAGCGGCGTTGCTGCCCTGGAAATTGCGCGAGCCCCTTCAGTCTCTGCGCCGCGCCGACGTCGTAGTGGTCGGTCCTGAAACTCGTCGCCCGAAATCGGCGAAGATGGTCTGGCGCGCGCGTCGGCAGGTGCATTTTGTCGATGCGCGAGCCAAAACCGTCGCTTTTTGTGGAATCGCGCGTCCGCAGCAGTTCTTTGCCGGCCTGAAGCAGTTGGGAATGGAGCTTGTAGCCACCATTGCATTCAGTGACCATCATCGCTATCAACAGCGCGACATTGACCGATTGCTCCAAATCAAGAGCCGAACCGATGCTCGCGAGTTTATAACCACAGAAAAAGATGCAATCAACCTGGGACCGCTTTTATCTGAGCTGCGGACCTTCAGGACGGCAGCTCTCGATCTGGAACTTGAAGCACCAGAAAAGGTAATCGAAACACTGCTACGGACCCTTGAAGAACGTTGCCAATGTCGCTTTTAGCTCAGGGCATGAGACAATTTTGGTTTAACCATGCAAAAGAACTCGAAACCATCTGACCGGTTGGTCAAGATCATCGACCAGTTTCCCAAGCTCAGCATTACAGTTTTAGGAGACCTGATTGCCGACGAATTCATCTATGGAGAAATTTCGCGGGTATCGCGGGAGGCTCCAGTGCTCATCCTGCGCCATCGAGACCGGATGATTCTGCCCGGTGGCGCGGGTAACGCCATTTATAACCTAGCCGACCTGGGCGTGAATGTTTTGCCAGTGGGAGTCATCGGCGACGACGAGGCAGGGCGGGCTTTGCTGCGCGCCTTTCGCCAGAAGCACATCTCGATCACCGGCATTCGCCGTGTCAAGGGACGATCTACGGTTACCAAAACGCGCATTCTAGCCGGGATGACCCATTCGCCACGCCAGCAGGTGATTCGCGTTGACCGTGAGCCGGACACACCGCTTGACCGGGCCGCCATTCACGAACTGATCTATCAAAGCCGTGGATACGTTCGTGCCTCGGATGCACTGCTGCTTTCCGATTACGGCTACGGCGCTGCTACTCCTGACATATTCAACAGTATCCGGGCCCGCGTGTCGCTGAGCGATGTTCCGATCACCGTGGACTCGCGCTATCGCCTGTTGTCCTACGATGGCATTACGGCTGCCACCCCCAATGAATCCGAACTCGAAGAGGCCCTGCGCATCAGGATCGGCAACGATCATCTCCGCCTGTTGAATGCCGGCAAAGCGATCTTGCAAAAGTTGAAGCTGCAATCGCTGGTAGTGACTCGAGGTCGCGATGGCATGGTGGTCTTTGCCCGAGGCAGCAAACCGGTCGCCATTCCCATTAGCGGATCGGATGAGGTTGCTGATGTCACTGGCGCAGGCGATACAGTCATTGCAACCTATACCGCTGCTTTGGCGGCTGGAGCCGATCCTGAGTTGGCGGCG
>DASZFK010000542.1:0-7208 GCA_035939855.1 Candidatus Angelobacter sp. | reverse complement strand
ATCCGACACTGACGCGGTGAGACCATTATTGTCATCCAAAATCACGATATCGTTGCCTCCTGAGATCTTTCCTGTCAACGTCATGCTGGCTAGAGAAGAGATCGTCGTGAGCGTAACCGGCGCCAAAGTGCTGGATATGTAGCAATCACCGACATCGGCCGTAAATCCTGCCGGGCACGTTGCTCCGCCATACGGGACCAGCCAGTACCATACCGATACGCATGCAGTGCAATAAGCGGGCGGGAGATTGTTTTGGAATACGAACTGCACCCAACCTTGGCACATCGACGGATTCGCAGCGCCCGTACAGAGCGTGGTTGTGAGAGGGTTCGTGAAGGTATTCGTGTTGATCTGCAGGGAAAAGGAGTTGGCTGTGGCGCCGGGGGTCCCCGGGGGAGCGTTGCTGGCTTCGCTGACGCCTGGGGTCACGCTGTTAAACGTCCCCTCTGCCGAGGTATACAAGCCCGATGTCTGGGCCGAGAAATCGCCGTTCGCTGCACCCACTTGGGGTGTGCTCCCTCGCGTACCTGGCTTTCGCACCTGAGGCGGGAACGGCTTCGCCGTCGAACAGGCAACCTCATGCCACTCTTTGTCTGGATAGGAAGCCGTGAAGCAGCCCTTCTTCGGAAAAGGAGTTCGCACCATGACCTTGCGCCAAGCCTCGCGAACCTCAGACTTCGCGGGCGGCTGCTTGGCTTCCTGCGCTCGGCAAAGGCCGATACTTGCCATAAAGATCAGACTTGTAGCGATGAACCAGAGATACCCACGGTTGAACATAGATTATCCTTTTCGTACCTATAGGCTGGATCGACGAGATAGGTTTGGTTAATTGGCTTCTTTTTTGCTCTGAAAAGCGCCATATTCTAAATGACGTAAGAGAGAGGGATTTCCCTGTTGTGCACCATGAAACGCCCACCAGAACCGTGTAGATTGATGGTCAAAAGGAGCCTAGACTCCAAAGAAGCCCTCTTTCGAGGATGATGTCCGGCGGCCTCACCCGCGTCCGTCACTCGATTCTCGAATTTACCCGTTGTATACTCCTGGAATGAAGCGATCTGTCCGAAGTCGCCGCAAAGTATACGGACAACTCCTGGAGCATGCCCGCCGCCAGCCGCATCGGGAATGCTGCGGAATTCTGGCGGGGCAGAACGGAATAATTACGCGGGCATTCCCTGCGAAGAACTTTGCGGCTGATCCCGTTAGGAACTACGAGATTACACCCAAGGAGATGGAGCGCCTGATGGGAGAACTCCGCGAGCGGCGACTCGAACTCCTCGGTATCTACCACTCGCATCCGGATTGGCGGGACACGAACGAGCCTTCGCCCAGGGACATCGCGCTCGCCTACTATTCTGAAGCAATCTATTTCATCGTCACTCCTCGGCCGTACGCAGCTACACCCATCCGGGCATTTTCAATCCGAGATAGGTGTGCGATTGAAATTGAAATTCAGGTCCTACCCTGACGTAAGCGCGCTGCGGTTTACGGATTTCTCCGACCCATGTGAAACGCCAGTTGCGTTCTTGATCGCGTGAGAACTCGGTACCGTCTACGTGCTGGGCGTTTTCGTTATTCCTCGGTCGCAGCCACCGGTGGGCTATAGGGGCTAAAGCCCAATGTCACTTACTTTTGCGACAAGGCACGCTGGAAATGTGGTTTGGTTTATTCGATGTACCGGTTGAGCAACGCTGGTTTGTGAGCAAGAAAATCGAGCATCGCCGAAGTGCCTCTCGATCTGACGCAGGATATTGACGCATTCTCGGGGTCCTTCACTCCGCGCCCATGAATTTCTCAAGCTAAGCTTTTTGGCGGCGCTCCGTTCAGGATGACAGGAGTGAAGGGGAGTCGCGGAACAAGAGAGGCATTTTTCTAAAGTAAGTGACATTATGCTAAAGCCCGATTGACTCTTACGGCACGGCTAAAGCTCCGTCGGCAAAACCTCAGGATAAGCTATGCCCTGATACCTTCAAAGGCTAAAGCCGTTGAATTTCGGCAAGCTTTAAAGTCGGGCCCTAATACAAACCATGTCCCGCTCGTAGTGCTGTGAACCCGTTGTGGCATTGCATTCATTATGCCGACGTCAATGGCGATATCGTCAACGTGTTGCCGGGACCATTGGTTTGATCACAGCGTCCATCCGGTCAAAAGCTTCCTTAAGAATCGCGCGCGAGGTCGCGAAGCAGATACGGACATGGCCTTGAGCGCCCGGCCCGAACCAGCGCGGGGCGCCCGGAACCAATGCGACTCTTGCCTCACGATGCAACATCTCGCAGAATCGCTCGGAATCATCGTCAAGATCTTTAATTGATGGGAAGGCAACATAGGTACCATGGGGCGGACTCACTGTTACGCCGGGCCATCGCGATAGCCGTTCCACAACGAAGTCCCGTTGGCTTTGCAGATGGCGGATGAATTCGTTGAGCCAGGCTCTGCCATGGCGAACAGCGGCAATGACCGCGACCTGAGAAAGCACGGAGACACCGTAGACCGTACTGGCGGCATCGGACGTGGCCACAATGTTTTTTAGCCATTCCGGATTGGTGCAGATGACGCATCCGACACGCAACCCTGCCAACCCGAAGTTCTTGGAAAACCCATAAACAGTAACTGTGTTCCGGGCAATCTCCGGCGAAAGGGCCGCTATGCTCGTGTGGCGATGCGGGCTGTAAATAATGTCTGACCAGATCTCGTCTGAAAGAATTCGCAGCCCCTTGCCTACCGCCCATTCGCATACTTGCAGCAGCCATTCCCGCGAATACACTACGCCCAACGGATTGTGAGGATTACACAACCACAACATGCGCGTGCGCGACGTCATGCGAGCGGCAAGCTCTCGAATGAACTCTTCCGAGGTTGTCGTTTGCGTGACCGGTACGCGCACCGCTACCGCCCCGGCCCGTTCCACTGTATGTTGAAAAAGGAAGTCAACAGGGTCAGGGATAAGCACCTCGTCGCCATTTTTCAAGCTCGTCCGCGCAACTACGGCCATGCCCGAAGCGGCGCTATCGGTAGCGAAGATGTGACCAGCATCAGATGCAATCTGGCGTGACGTGTTGATCCATTCAGCCACAGATTCGCGGAAGGCGGGAAGTCCTTCGGCGGGACCATAGCTGAGCACCCCATCATTTACATAGCGAACCAGTTCCTCGCGGATCGCCTCACAGGCTGGAAAATCAGGGTCAGCAGCAGTGAGCGGAATTACATCCGCTGGTTGCTGGGCCCATCGCAGGTTGAATGCCCGTTGACGCAAAAGATCGAGCCGCACCGCCTCATCGGAGAAAGCGCTGGTGGTGAGCGGGCTCACTGTGCATTCACCATTGCCGCAGGGACATGAGTTGCAAGATGATCGAACGCAGCCCGATAGATCGCACTCAGAGATTCAATCAGTTCGGCTTCCTGCTCGGGAGAGCAATCAAAGGTCACCTCATACTCGGCAAACGTTTGGTCACCTTCGGTGACGGGAAGAAGTCTCACGCTCGCCACATAGTTTTGAACCGGCAAAGGCCCATCGAGCATTTTGTAAGTAAAACTATGCTCGGGGCCGGAAAAAGCAAGCAATTGTTCTCTCATGCGCTTGCCATCCGGCAGTCCAAAATTGCGCACACAGCCGACCTGGCCGGGAGCTTTGCCTGTTTCGATGTGGCTATTGCTCACTCCCGAAAACCATTTTGGTAATTCGTTGAAGTCGCGGATATAAGCCCAGACTGTCTCGGTTGGCGCCTCAATTACGCTCGATACATAGATTCGTGGCATGGTTTTCTCCTCAACAGGCGTGCGATGCCGCCATGATCTCCTGAATGTTTTCGGGCGCGAAGAAATCCTCAACCGGCACGGAATGGGCAAAGACTCCGAAGAACCGGCTTCGCTGTTCCGGGTTATCGCGCAATGCTGCCAGCAGTTGCTGCATCTCCTCCGGAGGAGGAGCAAGGGCCGCCAATTGCGTGGTCAGCTCGAAGTAAGGCATCTCGGAAATGTTCCGTTTGTGCTCATAGTCCACCAGGGCTTGCGCCATGGTTTGCCTGCCGCTCAATCCATCATTGATGGCTTGAGCGAGCCACTCCGCGCTGCGAAAAGCGTCGGTGATTCCTGAGGCTGTGCAGGGATCTTTCTGATACCCCGCATCGCCTACCAGCGCCCAGCCTGGCCCGTAGGGCCGCCGGACATGATAAGGAATCGCTCCGCCTGTAAAGCGAGATTCGCGCCGGCCCTGGTCCATGCGCTCAGCCAGTTCCGGAGCATATTCCCTGATGACTTGCGAATAGTTGCTCTCGATATTCGCGCGAACAGCGGGAAGGTCTTTGGCGGCAAATGCTACGCCGATCAAGGTGAGGTCGTTGTTCGTATTGTAGGCAAAAATGACCCGGCCAGGCCGCAGCCAGAGATGCCATCCTTTCATCGGCACGCCGCTCCAATATGCATACCAGGAACCTTCCAACGGAGGGCTGGTCTTGTACTCCGGCGCTTGCACAGCTTTGGCGACCGCTGAAAACATGCCATCCGCTCCAACCACGATGCGGGCTTTTTCGGTTACAGCAACACCGTTGTGGTGTCCACGGATGCCCACCACCTGGTCTTTTTCCCAGATCAGGTCCTGTACAGAGAATCCATCACGCAACTCTGCCCCGGCCTCCACGGCCGCTTCTGCCAGCAAAGGATCGAGCACGATGCGGCGCGGAGCAAAGGCCGTATTGACTCCATCCGCCGCTGGTACCGGACCGGTGAGCGAGAAGGCGCCATAATCGAAATAGTTGTGAGTGATAGGCGGACAGCCGGTCGCTTCCAGACGCGACAGCAGTCCCCATCGCATCAGGCAGGCTGCTCCCGCCTGGTGCATGAAGTGATTCGAAAATGCCATATCGCTGGGAAACTTCGAGCGGTCCACGAGCAGGACCTTGTATCCTTTGCGCGCCAACAGCAGCGCCACAGGAGAACCTGCGCAACGCGCACCGACGATGATTGCGTCATACATTGGAGAACCTCCAAATTGAGGAGAATTTTCTTGCCCACGATCGAAACTATGTCGCCATTGGCAGCCTGAAGCTTCGGCTGCTCACGGGCGCCACAAATCTCTGCGACAGTTCACGACCCATGCTTAAGTGGCCGGCACATTGCTGCTGCCGCTGTTTTGAATACAAATCCACGGCTTTTTCCAGGAGCTTTGTGTCGTTGGTTGCAGGGAGGACATTCGCGAGAGTTACGGCATCAGCAACCGCCGAAGCGACTCCTTGACTGGTGAAGGGTGACAAAGGATGCGCTGCATCACCGGCCAGGATTACATTGTTGTGATGAAAAGCTGGAACAAGGTCGATGTCGAGCGGAGACCAGACATGCATGTTACACGATGGTGTGGTTGCCAGCAACGAAGGAACAGGAAATGCCCAGGTGCCTGCCATCCTCAGGACGAACTCACTCCATTCCTCTCTGGCAACATCCTGGTTGCCGGGCGGATGAAACCTGTAGGAATCAAATTGCATGAACCATACAACGTGATCGCTATCGACTGGCAGAACGCCAACGGCCAGCCCTCCGCTTGCAGCGTGGAATTTGTTGAAACTGTGCCCAGCCCAGACCGTGGCCGTAGGACAGCAGACGAGGCCCACAACATTCACGACGCGTGCCCGCTTCGTGGACCAGTGTGGAAACAGTGCGCGACGGATTCGTGAATGTGCGCCGTCGGCAGCAACGAACAGGTCGGCGGTTATACGCTCGCCCGAATTGAGCACGGCAGCCAACGTGCGGCCGTTTTCGTCGAACTCCAGATGATCGAGTTCGGCATCGAAATGGACCGTGTTGTGAAGGTTGGCAGCGTCCACCAGGGTGCGAATAAGCTCTCGTCGCCGTATGCTGCGTGAACCCCTTGGCATGGCTTCCTGATAAAGCACTTTGCCGTGGCTGTCGCGACAGACGTATCGATCCAGGGGAATTCCGCCGCAATCACCGGCGAGTTGAATTCCGAGTTGCTCCATTCGAGCAACCGCCTCGGGCATCAAAATGAATCCCATGCCCAGATCATGGGAAAGGCGGCTGCGCTCATATAAAGCACACTCATGTCCGTGCGACTGCAAGGCAATCGCATTCATGAGGCCGGCAATCCCAGCCCCGAAAATTGCAATATGCATTGAAATAATCCGTTTTGCTTACTTGGCCGATCTATATACCTAGGACGTGATTGGTGGAAAGATACCTCTAAATGCCTGCAATTTGATATAGCAAAATAATGTGTTTTAGATCGTAAAGAATGTTGGACAGCGAGCTACGCAAATTGAACATAACGGTACGAATCATCTTAGAAAGGGTAGGTCTTAGAAGCTTAATCGAGGGGTTAGGTGATTGTGATGCAGAATTTGGTAAATGGGTAATTTGGTAAGTGGGTAATTGAAAAGGCCCATTTATTCAGGCGATAACGAGGATCGTTTTGATGCAGGCAGCCGCTGAAAATATGGAGAATTTGGTAAATGAGTAATTTGGTAAGTGGGTAATTGAAAAGCAAAGGCAAAATCTTAAGAGTGCCGAGGGTATCGAGGTTAGAGGGGCACTCTTTGGTTTCGTGAACTCATCGCAGCACTTGACTGACCTCGGGGGACTTGGCGCTTTCATTTCCACGAATGTCGACTGCCGAAATGTAATAGAAGTAGGTGTGCCCAGCCGCGACATCGGTATCCTGGAATGAAAGCATGGTGATGGGGGCAACATTGACGCGCTTTATCTGGCTGTCTGCTTCGCGGCGATAGACGTTATACCCTGCTAGGTCTTTTTCCATGTTGGGCGCCCAAAGAAGATCGATGAACTTTTTTCCAGGAATGCGATTGACTATGGTCATTAATCTTTCCGGTACGGCCGGTGGAAAGACATCATGGGTCACGACTGAAATCGGCTCGGAATCCTCACCTTCGATTTCGCCGATCAATTTTCCGCCGGGCGCGTAGATCTTGGTGATGGGCGTGATCCAGTACGAATAGCTTTTTTCCCATTCGATGCTGGTATCGATTCCAGTCCATCGTTCTCCTTCTTTGGTATGGATCAGTCCGTGAAGATACGGGATTGCAATCCTTGCGGCAGTTCCCTTCTCACTCCGATAGACCCGGTAATCAAACTGCAATGACGCAGGCGGGTTTTCAATTTCGTTTTCCCAGATCAGGTAGACGCCATGCGCGTCAAGCTGGGAATGCAAACCTTTGGCCGGCAGGATCGGAGCTAACGGGACTGAG
>DASZFK010000541.1:0-5045 GCA_035939855.1 Candidatus Angelobacter sp. | reverse complement strand
CTTGGTCTGCTCATCAGGCAGAGTGTAAGGGACGGTCTGGGTGGCGTTGTAGACACAGCCCGTGACCATCGGACGATCAGGATTCCCCTCCAGAAAGCTGACGACAACTTCCTGGCCGATGCGCGGAACAAAGATCGCCCCCCAGGCTTTGCCCGCCCAGCCCTGGGCCACGCGAATCCAGCAGGAGCTGGTTTCATCGCTGGCGCTGCTCTGGTCCCAATAAAACTTGCACTTGATGCGGCCGTACTGGTCGGTCCAGATTTCTTCACCGGATTTTCCCACAACCAGCGCGGTTTGCGAGCCGACAATCTTGGGCTTCGGCGTGACCTGCAACGGATGAAAAACAGTAGTCGAAGGAAAGGCCTCAAACGAATTGGAGTACTGCTCCTGATCCCCCTGATGGGTTACCGAACTCAACACATAGCCAGTATTCGCATCCGATCGATAATGGTTGGCCAGCGTGAATTTCGCTCCAGCGTGAAAGGCGCGGCACGTGCTGGAACCCTTGAGTATTTTGCCGGGCGCCTGTAAGGCGTCGAGCCGCAAGCTGGTGACTGTTTCGCCATCGCTGGCCGTCAGGTATTCTCCAGGATACGCATAGATCGAGCGGCTGGTATCGTCGCCGCTGGCGGTTGCCAGCAAATCGGTGGATGGAGTGGTGAAGTTGTAGTCATCGGACTTGAACTGGCCAACCACGACCTGCTGCTCCACCTGGCACTCGATCATGGCGTCAGCAGTTTCCCATGAACGTCCCGAGGCCGATGCCTGCACCGTAGTCAAGCCCGGCATTGTAAGCCATGCGCTCGAATCATCAGCAAGCACCATGGTATGGGTAGAGCTGCTGTGATCGAAGAAGTAGCAGATGCCTTCGCTTTCCATGAGGCGCGAGACGAAATCGAATGCGCTCTCACCGTACTGCACGCAGAATTCCCGCGTGCTATAAGTCTTGGTGGTTGAATCTTTGAAGTCGGTGAACCCCAGGTCGGAAAAAACCTGCTTGATGATGTCGATAGCGCTCTTGTTTTGGAAGATCTGGTGGCTCGAATTCATGGTCAGAAGCCAGAACCAGGGATAAACCTCGGCAAAATAAGTGGTAAAGCGTGAAGACTTCCCCGCTTGCGAGAAGCGGCCAACCACTCCGTTGATATATTGCTTGTCGCTGCCGCCCGGCAACTCAATGGTGATCGTTATGTTTTTTCCGACGATCTGTGTAAAGTCGATCGAATCATCCTGCGAAAGCAGCTCCAGGTGGTAATGAAACACACTCGAGATGCGCTCTTCGCCCTGAAAGCTCTTCAGGATGAACTTATCGGCGCCAAGAGGCGTAGTTAACGTGAAAGCCCTGGCGCCTTGAACAAAGGTTGGCGCTGACATAAGTTCTCTCTTACATGACTCACGACACTTGTATGAGTCATTATGCCACGCGACAGGCACAGAATTGTGCAGACTCACTGTTGATCTCGGAATTGCGAAACCATTCTCCCAAGGTGCAGGAGTCCCTGCCCCAAAAGACCAAGAATTGGGGTTAATCGGTTATCCACCTGAAATCCACCTGCGAACAAAAGATGGTTCTATGAATTCGTGGCAAGCTAGGATCGCTTCATCATTAGGGATAAAATTGTACTTGACGCGGACAATAAATGGATTATAATTGGATGTAATATGGAGTAAAGGAGTTTTTTTTATGGCAGAAGTACGAATTCAAATTCCGGATGAAGTTGTGAAGCAGATCCAAGAGAAGGTTGGTGATGTGAAGTTGACTGATATAGCAAAAGATGCTTTCACAATATATAACTGGGCGGTTGAAGAGAGATCCAAGGGCCGCGTTGTTCTGTCTTCTGATGAGGAAGGTGAAAGGATGGTCCGCCTTGCAATGGCATCATTGGACCAAGCTGCGACGAAAGCTAAATCAGGTCAACGGTAACTCCGCAAGGAAGTTCATTACATGAATCCTTATTCGCCAGGAACTCCGGTTTATTGACCTGTAGAGGCCGGGTCATCAGGAGTCTTGGATGCCTGTTGAGTGCCGAAAATGTATCCAAAAAGCGCAGTTAAAAGAGGCAGTAGTAAGTTCAGTAAGACAAGTTGCGCCGCCTGCACCCAAAAATTATGTAGGTTTTGACGTTGTTCTCCGATCTTTCCGGCAGAATCTGCAGCAATCTTTGCGTCAGTAACTGCCGCAACTTCTCCAAGTACTGCCTGTTTGGTCCCACCTACAATTTCTAGGCAGCTATCTATTTTGCTGTCACGAGATGTGTCTGATGCCGCTGGTGGCGGAACACAATCCTTCAAATGATTTTTTTTGTCCGCAGTCACACTGGGTAATTCGTTGACTAACTTAAGAACATTTTGGGCATTTTGCAGCGACTCTGTGGTCCATTGGACTGTTGGATTCTTGCGGGCATTGCCAAGATCAGCCGCAAACTTTTCAAGTTCCGCTACCGTAACAAACTCAGCCCCCACACGATCCGGATTCAGTACCTTCTGATATGCATCTCTGACATCGCTGCCAATGGTCCACTCCATTGCCAAGAGATAGAGTAAAAAGAGAACAATCGAGCCGGCCGTGATAGATAAAACTATTTTTGCCAGCTTAAATCCCACAAACACCGTGGGGGTTAATCGGGGTACTTGAGCAGATATGTTAATCGCAGGGGGTGGCGCTTTGGGTGCTTGCTTGATTGCTTCTGCTGTCGCTTGCACGTTAATGGCTGTGGGGGGTACAGGGGGCGCATTAAGTGGCATTATGCTAAATTTCCTTTCAGCCTGCGGTCTTATACTCTGCCAACAGCTCCACCTGGGAGTCGCGTTTTGCGGGACGGGTTTTCAGCCATGTAGTCCAGCCCAGCTTCGATTTTCCCAGGCGCAGCTCTGGGATTTCGCCTGCCCGAATCTTCAACCGAACTCGAAATTCGAATTCCGGACCTGCGTAAAAACGAGTCAGCGCGCATAAAGGCTTGTATGCGGTGCCGTCGGGCAGGAAGTCGAGAAACTGCGGTAGCGAGAGTGGTCCAACGATGACCAGGAAGCGGCCCTGCTGGTCCCATATCCGCTTTCCCAAAACGATACTCTGTCCCAGGATTTGGTTCTGGCCCAGCCTTCCGAGGCTGCTCCATTGGTCCGGCTCGATATTGCGCCAGACACCCGAAAACTGCTCCACTTTAACCAGCGAGCGGAAATGATCGGAGAGAAGAAGCTCCATGCCGATCATCGAGCGCGGCTGCTGGTTCAGCAGACCGGCATAAGGAAGCAGCACGCGATCCCGGACTTCTTTGCCCATGCGGTTGCGGAGGCCGTTGATCCCCAACCCCAAAAATGCGAACAGGTAATTCGCCATCGGCCCCTGTTCAGGCGACTGCGAAGACAACGTAACCCGATGCACCTTGCGTACGCGATACATCAACGACACCAGGCGATGATTGAAGATGTCGAGAAAATCGCGGAGACCAGTATCTTTTTGGCGGGTTCTTTCAAGAACCAATTCCGCGAGCGGAGCAGGCAAGGGACCGGTTGCGCCGGCCAGCCCCAAAAAGTTGGTCACCATGCAGGGCGGACCGCCATCTTTGGAAGGCAGCAAATCCTGGACTTCGCCGGCTGGAAAATCGAAACCTACACGAGCACTGAAACGGACCGGCTCTTTCTCCGGTTCCGGGCCTTCTCCAATTGGAGCGCAGTCCGGAAAGATCAGCTCCAACAAACGGACTGCCTGGAAGAAATCGAACCGGTAGGCTTCGCTAAAAAGCCATTCCTCGACCGAATTTTCTCGTTGCCACCCAAATGCCGCCATACTGGTTTTTTTTGGATATTACCTGATTTCGAAGCCTGCAAGGAATCGAGTATGTTACGTAACCTGATGCCTCTCACGATTAGCTCTTGATCTTATTTTTATTCGGTCTACAATAATGGTGCATTTTCTCGTCTTTTTGGCATTTGGAAATTCGTTATGAATCACGGTAACAAGAACAGTTCGTCTCCAAGCGCTTTCCCTGGGAAACCGGTGCAGCCCAAAATGATCCATCATCATCCTGCGCCTGCAAGGGTGTGGCGCCCTGCAGTAGCGATTCAGGGTACGCTGCTCCCCGGCTCGATCCAGCGGATGAGAACCATACAGGCCAGGAATGGTGTGCAGCCCTCCATGCCTGCCGGGGTTGAAGCCTTTGAAGTAAACCTTCAGCGCAGATCGGGTGGCTGGGCGCTGCCCAAAGAAGTTCAGACGAAGATGGAATCTGCCCTGGGCGGAGATTTTGCCGATGTCCGCATTCATGTTGGCTCAGAAGTGGCCAGCATCGGCGCGATTGCCTTTACCTGGGGATCCGACATTCATTTTGCCCCCGGATACTACAACCCCCATAGCCTGCAAGGACAGCAACTGCTCGGCCACGAATTGACCCACGTTCTCCAGCAGCGCGCCGGACGGGTTCGGAACCCGTTTGGCAACGGTACCGCAGTCGTGCAGGACCACGCCCTCGAAGCCGAAGCCGACCGGATGGGAATGAAGGCGGCCATGCATCGGGGATGAAGCAACTTGTAATTTATAAATTTTAATTTGTAATTTCTTAGGTGTTGGCCCGCAGGATTTCTCGAATCTCGCGGTTGATTTTGGCGGCGTCACGCCCTGCCTGGTCCACCATGTCGGCCCACCGCTTGCTGGTCTCATCAAGCTTCATCTGTCCCAACAAATAAGAGGCTTGCATAATAGTCTCAATGGAGTTGCTCAAATCATGGGCCAGAGACCGAAGTTTGGTGTTGATTTCTGGAGGAATTTTCGCCATTGTTTCCATTTTTGGCTGCGCACTCATGATAGACCTCCTCATTATGGCAGGAAAACAGCAAAGTCCCAGATCAGAAGGACTACGTATCTTGGAAGCTAATACCGGCCAAACAGTTGTTTCAGAACTGAGCAATTAGCACTCAGCCGCATAACCACACCGAGGGCGTGGTCCATTGAAAAGCTAACTTCCTGGCAAGTTTCTCAACCGACATGCAATCGGGTGATCGCGCGTGATCGGGAGATCGGGTGATCGGTTTTGGAACAGTCATTGATT